>JBBITL010000095.1:0-14574 GCA_037440765.1 Solibacteraceae bacterium | reverse complement strand
CAATGCTGGCCGGATCGAACATGAGTGTCCACTCCTCCTCGGAATCGCAAGCGTAACGCCAGGGCGAACCAGATGCGCAGCGTGCGCGCCGCCTGCGCCAAGGGTGGCGCGTTCTTCGTTCGTCCATATATAGGAGTCGGAAGATCTTGTCCTTGGCGCACGCCGTGGCGAAAGGACAGGACGGCGTCTGGAAACCCTTCCATAGCTGCCGTCCTCCCATCCGTATGAGCGCACGTGGGTTATACCGGCATATCGTGTAGTCCACGTAGGGAATGGCGACAGGCTGGCAGGTGGTGAGTTTGGACTCCAGTTGGACGCCGGAAGGTGGGACAACCGGACCTGAGTGGCAGACAACTCAAGGAATACTGGTTCTGGAGTACTTCCTTGACACGGTAGAGGTCACAGATTCGAGTTCTGTCGGGCCCACCACCTCTTTGATCAGGCACGGACATCGAAGCGAGACAAGCGAGGCTCTCCTGTCGCAAGGCGCGGCCCTGTGCAGCGACGCTTCCTCCTCTGTTTCCGGTTGAGGCCGGACAGATCCGATGCGCGTACTCGACCGCTGTCGCCGGTAGGTTAGAATGCTAGGGGTGACCACCATGACTGCCTTTATCGCCGCTCCCTTCCGCGCGGCGACGGCCGCGCTCGCGCTGGCGGCCTGCCTGGCGCCCGTCCCCGGGCTGGCCCAGAAAGACATCGAGCTTCCCAAGCCGGCCATGGAAGGCGGGATGCCTCTGTTCCAGGCCCTCAAGGCCAGGCAGAGCGGCAGGGAGTTCAGCGCGGAGCGACTGCCGCTACCGGTGCTCTCCAACCTGCTGTGGGCCGCCTGGGGAGTGAACCGCCCGGATGGAAGAAGAACGGCCCCGTCGGCCTCCAACCGGCAGGAGATCGACGTCTACCTCGCCATGGCTGACGGCCTGTATCTGTACGAGCCCGGGCCGCATCGGCTGAAGTTCGTGCTCGCCTCCGACCTGCGCGCCCGGACCGGCACGCAGGCTTTCGCGGGAGAAGCTCCGCTGAACCTCGTCTACGTGGCCGATTACGCCAGGATGGCGACGGCGAAGCCCGAGGACAGGCCCGTCTGGGCCGCGGCCGACGCCGCTTTCATCGGGCAGAACGTGTACTTGTTCTGCGCCTCCGAAGGTCTGGTCTCGGTGTTCCGGGCGCTGGTGGACCGGGAGGCCCTGGGCAAGGCCATGAACCTGCGGCCGGACCAGCACGTCACCTTCGCCCACACCGTGGGGTACCCGAGGAAGTAGCGGCCCGGTGCGGGGCCGTCACGGGCACAGGTGGACATGAAACCCCGCAGGCTCCGAACCCGGCGCTGGGTGCTGTCGGGCGTGCTCGGGGTGGCGCTGGCCGGGCTGGCTGCCCCCTACCTGAGCGCGGACCGTTTCGGGGACCGCATTCGTATGGCCCTGGAGCGCTCGCTGCACCGCAAGATCGAGATGGGGGCGGCGCGTTTCAGGCTTTTCGGAGGGCCGGGCTTCTCCCTGCTGGACGTGGTGATCCACGACGACCCCGCGGCCGGCGCGGAACCCTTCGCCTACGTCGGCTCCATTGACGCACGGGTCAGCCTGGCGGGACTGCTGGCAGGCAGGCTCGAGTTCTCCAGCCTCACGCTCCAGGATCCCAGCGTGAACCTGGCCAGGACGGCGGACGGACCCTGGAACTTCCAGCCGCTGTTGAACCTCCCCTCGGCGGCCCGCTTCCCGCGTGTTGCGGTGCGCGGCGGGCGCCTGAATTTCAAGACCGGAGGCGTGAAATCGGTCTTCTACTTCAGCAACACCGACTTCGACCTGAATCCGCCAGACCGCCACGGGGAGGCCTTCGGCCTGGAGTTTACGGGCGACCCCACCCGGTCGGACCGGACGGCGCGCGGCTTCGGCACGATAAGGGGGCGCGGCCGGTGGCGCCCGGAGCCCGCGCCGGCCGGGACCCTGGAGTTCGATATCGTCCTGGACCGGACCTCGCTCGGCGAGCTGGTGACTCTGATCTATGGCCGCGACCTGGGCGTGCACGGACAGGTCAGCGGCCGGTCGAGGCTCCGCGGCCCGCTGTCGGCCCTGCAGGTCTCCGGGACACTCACGCTCGATGACATCCACCGCTGGGACCTGCTGCCGCCGTATGCCAAAGGGGGTCCGCTTGACTTTCAAGGCACGCTTGACCTGATCAGGCAAAACCTGGATCTGGAGACCGTTCCCTCCGCCAGGGCTGCCCTCGCCGTGCAGTTCCGTGTAACCGACTACCTGGCGCACCCGCAGTGGGCCGCGAGCCTCACCATGAACGGCCTCGCCATACCGCCGCTGGTGGACGTGGCCCGGCACATGGGGGCGGACATCGCGCGCGACGTGCGAGTGGAGGGGGCGGTTTCCGGGGCCGTCACCTACACGCCCGAGGAGGGCATGCAAGGCAGCATCTCGCTCGACGGAACCTCCATCCGCGCGCCGGGAAGCCCGCCCGTGCTGCTGGGGGAGGCCCGGCTGGTCCTGGAAAGAGACCGTGTCCGGATGCCACCGGCCGCCGTCGCAGTGGGTGAGCGAGGCCAGGCGACAGTACAGTTCGATTACCTGATCCGGAAGCGGCAGACCGACCTGAGGCTGGCGACAGCGGGGATGAGCATAGCCGCGCTCCAGTCCGGCGGCGGGCCTGTGCCCGGCATCCCCAAGCCTGCCTTCGTTCCGGATTTGCGCGGCGGCGCGTGGGATGGACGGCTGGCGTACCACCGCGAAGGCGAGTCAGACGGCGCCTGGTCGGGCGCCCTCCATCTCCGCGGCACGCAGGTGGAACTGCCGGGAGTCGCCGTGCCGCTGGAACTGCGGTCGGCGAAGGTCCTGCTGCGCGGGGAGAGGGTTCAGGTGAGCGCCATCGAGGCGGAAGCCGGTGGCCTGGAGGTCGGCGGAAGCTATGAGTACCATCCTGGCGCCGAGCGGCCGCACCGAGTGGCCCTGCGTCTTGCGAGCCTGCGCGGCTCCGACCTCGAAAGACTCATGGCGCCGACGCTCCGGCCCCGGCGAGGCCTTATTTCAAGAACGCTTCGCCTGCCCCGAGCCGGCCTTCCGGACTGGCTGCGGGACAGGGGCGCCCAGGGCTCAATCGAGGTTGACTCGCTCGAGATGGCCGGGGAGCCGATCGAATCGGTCAAGTTGGACTTCTTCTGGGACGGACCGTATGTGGATGTACCGCGGTTCGCGGCCCGCGCCGCGGGCGGCGTCCTGGAAGGTCACCTCAGCGTGGACCTCAGAGGGCCGGAGCCCTCCTTCCGGCTGGGCGGCAGGCTGGAAACCGCGGCCTGGAAGGGGGGAAGACTGGCGGGGGACGGCGTGATCAGCACCGCCGGCTTCGGTGAGGACCTGCGGCGAAACCTGCGGGCCGAGGGGAGCTTCCGCACGGACGGAGCGATCCTGAGCGAGGATGCTCCGCCCCTTTCGCTGGCCGGCGCGTGGAGCGTGCGGTGGGATCGCAGGCGCCCTCGCGTGGAGCTGTCGGCTGTCCGGCTGGTGGACGGCGGCGAGGTGCTGATCGGGCAGGGCGGCACGGACGAGGATGATCGCCTGCAGGTAGATCTGACCGGCGCGGGCCGGCGCATGCGCCTGGCCGGCAGCCTGAGGCCGCTGGCCGTGTCGGAGACCGAAGCGCGTCCGTCACCCTGAAGTTACGCCTGCCGCCCTCGGCTGGTAGAATGGCCCTGTAAGAGGTCGAGCCCCGCACATCCATGGAAAATACAGCATCGCCTTCCCCAGCAGCAGCCGGACTCCGGGAGACCCTGGAGGAACAGCGCGCCACCGCGCACGACCAGATCGCCGCCGCCTGGCAGCTTCACGTCACGCGGCTGGAGGAGCAGATAGCCGCAGGCTGGAAGGACCACGTCGAGCACGTCATCGAGGAGCGCTTCCGGGAGGCCACGGCGCGGGTGGAGGATGCCTTCGCCCGGGAAATGGAACTGCGCGTCTCGGAATTGCGCCGGCGGCTGTGGAGGGACTTCGGGGACCGCTTCAACCATCTGCTGCGCCGCGTCCGCAGGAGCACGGCCGGCGCCGAGATGCATGCGAGCCTGTTGGACGCCGCAGGCGCCTTCTGCCGGCGGGCGGCCATTATCGCAGTCGACGGTCCGGTGCTGCGGTGCGACGGATCGCGTGACTTCGCCGACGACTCCGGAGGCCAACTGGCCGACACGGTGATTCCCCTGGCTTCGGCTCCGGCGCTGGTCAGCGCGGTGGAGGGAGCCAGCGCCGTGCTGGCTGTCCGCACGGCCGAGGAACTGTCCGAACAGCTTGCGGCTTTCCTCGGAGAGGACCCCGACAAGAAGGCGGGGATTTTCCCCGTGGTGGTGCGCGGCAAGACGGTGGGCTTGCTTTGCGCGGCGAGTGCGGATGCCGAGCCGGATGCCGGAGGTCTTGAGTTGCTGACCATGCTCGCCGGCCTGACCCTGGAGTGCCAGGCACCAGCTCCGGGCGGGCCGGTTGTGGCGCCTCCGGCGGGGGAAGCTGCTATCCCGGAGAGGATTCTGCGGATCGCCTCCTCCGAGCCGGACTGGTCCTTGATCCCGGAAGCCGACCGGCAGTTCCACCTGCGGTCTCAGCGGTTCGCGCGCGCCAGGGTCGCTGAGATGCGGCTGTACAAGTCCGCCAAGGTGAGAGCCGGCCGCGCGCAAGGCGACCTCTACGCGGCCCTGCGAGACGAGATCGAAGGCGCGCGAGAGACCTACCGGCGTGATTTTCTGACGCCCTGTGAATCGATGCCGGACTACCTGCATATGGAACTGGTCCGCACGCTGGCGAATAACGATGCTGCCTCGCTCGGCCCATCCTATCCGGGTCCGCTGGTTTAGCGGGTTGGTTCAGGCGGGCTCAGCCCGCTTAAGCTCTGCGTTTCTTGCCGGTTGTGCAGCGCTGTTGTTGGCCGGCGCCCTCGCCCTGCACGCGCAGGCGCTGGCGCCGCTGGCGCGCCAGTACCGGGAGTCGCCCACGCCGGCCCGCCGCCAGGCGCTGCTCCGGTTCGCCGAACAGGATCCCAAGCGCGTGAACGGGGCCCTGGCCCTGCTGGCGGTGGGGGTGAGTGAGGCCGAGCGCGGCGAATACGCGAGCGCCGTTAGCCGCCTGGAGGCCGCCGCGCCGCGGCTCGGAGAGATTTCCGACTACCTGAGTTACTACCTCGGACTAGCCTACGCCGGGCTCTCCAACACGGAGGCCGCCGTCCGGAGGCTGGAATCCGTACCCGCGTCGGCGCCCTTCACGCCGCTGGCGGGCAGGGCGGCCACGGCTCAGGCCAAGGCCCACCTGGCTGCCGGGGAGCCCCAGAAGGCGGTCAGCGTCCTGCGGGCCCGTTACACGGCGCTGCCACAGCCGGAGGGCGAACTGATCCTGGCCAACGCTCACGAGGCGGCTGGCGCTTTGGCGGCCGCGGCCGCCTGCGCCCAACGCGTGTACTACCAGTTCCCGCACGCCAAGGAGGCTGAGGCCGCAGCGGCGATGATCGCGCGGCTGCGAACGACGCTCGGGCCGGCCTATCCGCCTCCCATGCCCGCGGACATGCTGGCCAGGGCCGGGAAGTGGTTCGCCAGCGGCGATCACCAGCGCGCGCGCAAGGAATACGAAGCCCTGGCGGCGGAGTTGGCCGGCGCCGAAAAGGAACTGGCGCAGGTGCGTGCGGCGGCGGCGCGCTTCCAGGCCGGTGAGGCCGAGGCGGCGCTCCGGAGGCTGAGCGCCCTGCGCCCGGTTTCCCCGGAGGCGGATGCCGAGAGGCTCTACAACATGGTGCAGTGCGCGCGGCGCATGGAAAGGCCCGCTGAGATGCTGGACTTCGCCGGACAACTTGGCGCCGGCCACCCCAAGTCAGAGTGGCGCCTCAGCGCGCTGATCTGGGCAGGGAACTACTACGTTCTGCGGAACGAGCCGGCCTCTTACGAGCCTCTGTTCCGAGCCTGCTACCAGGAATTTCCCTCCGATCCGCGCGCCGAGTACTGCCATTGGAAAGTCGCCTGGAGCGCATACATAGAGCGGCGCTCCGGGGCCGCCGCCCTGCTCGTCGACCACCTGAACCGCTTCCCCCGGGGCGAGAAGGCCCCGGCGGCGCTGTACTTCCTCGGCAGGCTGGGCGGGACGTCCGAGGGGGAGGCGCGCGCCCGCTACGTCGAGATCGTGCAGAGCTTTCCCAACAGCTTCTACGCGCAACTGGCGGAGGAACGGCTGGGCGGGATCGTCCCCGCGCGCGTCACCCGGCTCAGTTTCGAGCCGGGTGCGGCCGCGCGCCGCCGCATCCGCCGCGCACAGCTACTCTATGACGCGGGCCTGTCAGCGCTGGCGGACGCCGAGCTGCGGGACGCGGCCGGAGGGAACGGGGATGCCCACGTCCTGGCGTTGGAGCTGGCCCGGCAGGCGGGGGAGAGGAACCGGCCGGACCAGGGTATACGCCACATCAAGGGCGCCTTTGCCGGCTACCTGTCGGTGCCGCTGGATGCCGCGCCGGCCGAGTTCTGGCGGCTTGGGTTTCCGCTGCCGTACCGCGCCACGCTTCAGCAACAGGCTGAGGCCCGCGGCCTGGACCTCTACCTTCTGGCGGGGCTGATACGCCAGGAATCGGAGTTTGGCGCGGACGCCGTCTCGCGGGCCGGGGCGCGCGGCCTGATGCAGATAATGCCGGCCACGGGACGGGACCTGTCCGCCCGCCTGAAGATTACCGGCTACGGCTCCCGTTCCCTGTTCAATGCCAGCCTGAACATCCGGCTGGGAACGTTCTACCTGCGGAACCTGCTCGATCAGTACGGCGGAAACCTTGAGCATGCGCTGGCGGCCTACAACGGCGGGAAGAGCCGGGTCGACCAGTGGCTGACGTGGGCTGAATACGGGGAGCCCGCCGAGTTCATAGAGTCCATCCCGCTCAGCGAGACACGCGGCTACGTCCAGGCGGTTCTCCGCAACGCGTGGATGTACAGGCGCATCTATGGGGGGAGGGGCACGTCCGCCCAGAGCGGGGCGGCCGTGCGGGAATAGTGCCGCGATGATGAGACCCGCAATGCGCAAGACAGCTTTTCTGCTGGCTGCGTTTGCGTTCTGTTTCTTTCTTTTTTTCAATTGTTTAGAACGCCACGGCCACTCTCACGCCGACAGCGCCGACTGCACCGTATGCCACTTGGGCAAGTTGCCCGCTCTGCCTGGCCCGCAGGCTCCCTCCGTAGAGCCAGTCTGCCCGGAAGCCGTCCCGGTACAGTCACGGGATGAGGCCCGGCCGCGCGACGGCCACTGGTTCGGAGCCCGCGGGCGGGCGCCGCCGCCGGCCCTCTTCTTCGCATAAGCAGCACAGATTTCCGCAAGAGAAGAGGAGAGGAGTATTGTATGAGGAATTACTTGCGTCTTGTTGTCTTCATTGGGTTGGTGTTCGCTCACGCGGGCCTCCCGGCGAGAGCCCCAGCCCAGGCTTCGGGCTCGATCCAAGGGAAGGTGACGTTACAGGCGACCGGGGATCCCCTCCGCCGGGCGAGTGTCCTGGTGTCGCAGTTGGGCCGCAAAGCGGAGACGGGGCCGGACGGCTCCTACCAGATCACGGGGGTGCCGCCCGGCAAGTACGAGGTCATGGCGCACATGCACCCGCTGGCGGACGCCAGGCGTGGAGTCGAAGTGACGGCGGGCGGCGTGGCTACGGTGGACTTCGCGCTGGTCCTGGCGCCGATTCACGAAGAAGTCACTGTGACGGCGGCTGGCAGACCGCAGTTGCCCCTGGAGACGTTCCAGCCGGTTACGTCACTCGAGGTGATCGACCTGGCGCCCAGGGCGGCCGCTTCGCTCGGCGAGGTGCTGGAGGGCGAACTCGGGGTAACCAAGCGCAGTTTAGGGCCAGGAACAAGCCGCCCCATCATCCGCGGATTCGACGGCGACAGGGTGCTCATCCTTCAGGACGGCATGCCGTCCGGGACGCTGTCGTCGCAATCCGGGGACCACGGCGAACCGGTCAACGTCGGCACGGTGGAGCGGATCGAGGTCGTGCGCGGGCCGGCGACGCTGCTCTACGGCACCAACGCGATCGGCGGAGTGGTGAACGTGATCACCGACCATCACCAGGAGCACCAGCACCCCCATGAGGGAGTCAGAGGCTTTCTTGCCGGCCTGGGCGGGACCAACAACGGATCAGGTGGAGCCAGCGGCGGTCTGGAGGTAGGAGCCGGCAATTGGCTCCTGCTGGCGAGCGG
This sequence comes from Solibacteraceae bacterium, assembly GCA_037440765.1. GTDB lineage: Bacteria > Acidobacteriota > Terriglobia > Bryobacterales > Bryobacteraceae > DTKY01. The sequence goes on along the minus strand of JBBITL010000095.1, from coordinate 6,389 downwards.
CGGCGGCACGCGCAGCGGCGACTACTCGACGCCGCTCGGCACAGTGGCGAATTCGGCCACCGGGATCAGGAATGCCACGGCCGGCGCGGGCAGGTACTCCGACGCGGGCTTTTTCCGGCTCAACTATGGCGTACAGGATGGGCTCTACGGGATCCCGCTGGACCCGCATCACCGGGAGCACGGTGAGGAGCCCGTCGAGCTGAAATGGCGGCGGCAGAACGTACGGCTGACGGGAGGAGTCACCAGCGGCAATGCAGTTGTTGAGAATATCACCGGGGATCTGGACGTCAGCGACTGGCATCACCAGGAATTGGCAGGGGGGGCGGTCGGCACCGAATTTTTCAACCGTCAGTATTCCTACCGCGCCATGTTCACCCAGCGCCCCCGCCGGCGGTTGCTCGGGAGCTTCGGGGTGAATGGACTGTACCGGTCGTACAAGGTGCGGGGGGAGGAGCAGGTCACGCCGCCGGTCACGCAGACCAGCTTCGCTCTGTTCGGGCTGGAGGAAATCCCGCTGGAGCGCGTTCGCCTGCAACTGGGCGGACGGGTTGAGACCAACCGGTACAGCCCTGCCGGCCGGCCCAGCCGCGCCTTTACGGGTTTTTCCGGCTCGGCGGGACTCAACACGCCGCTCTGGCGGGACGGAGCCTTCGTCGCGTCCTACAGTAATTCCTACCGGGCGCCGGCCATCGAGGAGCTGTACAATTACGGGCCCCACCACGGCAACCTGGCCTTCGAAATCGGGGACCCGAACCTGGGGCGGGAGCGGGCCAACGGCCTGGAGGCGGGGCTGAGGCACAGGGCTTTGCGCCTTCACGCCGAGGTCAGTCTTTTCTATTACCACCTGGGTAACTACGTGCATCTGGCGCCCACGGACGAGTATGAAGAGGGTCTGGTGGTAGCGGGCTACCGCCAGGCCGACAGCCGCTATCTGGGAGGCGAGGCGCTCCTGCACGCAGAAATCCGGCCCGAGTTATGGCTGAACCTCGGCATTGACGCCGTGCAGGCGCAGTTGAGGGAGACGGGCACTCCATTGCCGCGCATTCCTCCGCTACGCGGCAGGGTGGGGCTGCAAGTCCGCCGGGGCAACTGGGGCCTCAAGCCGGAGCTGGTGATGGCCGCCGATCAGAGCCGGGTCTACGTGAACGAGGCGCGGACTCCGGGCTATGCGACGCTGAATCTCGCGGCAGACTATACCCTCACCAGGAAGCACGCGCTGCAAATCTTCTCGGTGAGCGTATACAACGCCGCCGACCGGCTCTACCGCAACCACTCTTCGCTCATCAGGCAATTCGCCCCCGAGATGGGGCGCGGCGTGCGGTTCGCCTACACCGTCCGGTTCTTCTAGCATTATTAGCGGGAATGTGCGATTCTTGAGCCTGCGGGGGTCTCAGCCGGGACGCCCCGCCGGAGGCTGCGTGCTGCCCGCATTCTTAGTCGAGGAGGCCATTGTCCGGGAGGACGGGGTCGGTGCGGGTGCGGCTCTGGGCCCCGCGCAGGGCAGGCCGCTGCTGCTGACACTCGGCATCACGCGGATCATCGAACAGGAGAGCCTGGAACTGTCCGTCTGGGGCTCTCCGGACGGCTCGGCATGGGGCGCCAAGCCGCTGGTCTCTTTCCCGCAGAAGTTCTACTGCGGGACATATCAGATCGAACTGGACCTGAGGGCCCACCCCGAAGTGGCATTCCTGCGCGCCGAATGGAGGGTCAGCCGCTGGGGTCGAGGGGCGCCCGCGCCGCTGTTCGGCTTCTACGTCTTCGCGCAGGAGACGGCGGGAGCGCTCACTGCCACGAGGACCGCATGAAACAGGATCAGGAAACCGTCCATCTCGTCGTCAGACCCAGCATGAAACTGATCCGCGCAGGTTACACGGCGGCCTTCCTCGTGCTCTTCCTGTCCGTCCTCGCCTACACCAACAGTCAGGACATGCAGAAACTCAGCGGCTGGGTGCTGGTCATCCCGTCGTTGCTGCTGCTCTGGCCGTTGAGATATGATCTGCGGCGCCGCTTCACCCGACTAACCCTCGTGGACGACAAGCTGCGGTACGAGACGGGGATCTTCACCCGCTCCAAGCGCACCATCCAGGTCTCCAAGGTGCAGAACGTGCGGGTGGATCAGACCCTGGCGCAGCGCCTGCTGCGAACCGGGGACGTCTCGGTGGAAACTGCCGGCGAGACCAGCCACCTGACCATACGCAACGTGGACTTCCCGGACGCGGTGACGGATCACATTCTTCGCGCGGCCCGTCCCGAGACGGGAGAGCGGAGGGCCGCCCGGGGCCGCCCCTGAGCCCCGCCGGAGCGGACATCCGGCGCGAACAAATGCCTGAGCCAGCCCTGCGGTTCTCCCCCGGCGATCTGAGGCGGTTTTCCGGGGAGCTCCTGGCGGCGGTTGGCGTGCCCGCGGCCAACGCCGCCCTGGTGGCCGGCTCGCTCGTGGCCGCGAACCTGCGTGCCGTGGATACCCACGGCGTGCAGCTTCTTACGTTTTACCTGGGGCGCATCGAGAAGGGTGAAATCGACCCGCTGGCCGAAGGCCGCGTCATAAGCGAAAGCGGCGGCTGCCTTCTGTACGACGGAGAGAACGGCCTGGGCCAGGTGGTGTCCGATGCCTGCTCGGCCCACGCGGTGCGGCTGGCCCAGGAGCACGGTCTGGCGATGGTGGTGGCGCGCGACTCCAATCATTTCGGCGCCGCCGCGTACTGGGCTCTGCGTATTTCCGGGGCGGGGTGCCTCGGCCTGGTGGGCTGCAACTCCTCCGCCATCGTCCCGCCGTGGCAGGGCAGGGAGGGCAGGCTGGGGACGAATCCCATCTGCATGTCCGTGCCCGGCGACGGCGGCCGGCCGTGGCTGCTGGACATGGCCACCACCACCGTGGCGGCGGGCAAGGTATTCCAGGCATACCTCAACAGGGAGCCTTCCATTCCGCCGGGCTGGGCGCTGGATTCCTCGGGCGCCCCCACCACCGATACCAGGGCGGCCTACGAAGGCGGCATGCTGATGCCGCTCGGAGGCTACAAAGGCTACGGGCTGGCAATGATGATGGAGATCCTGTGCGGGGTCGTCAGCGGCGGGGCCATGAGCGTCGAGGTGGGAGGCATACGGAGCGCGGGCAACGCCAGGACCAGCCAGATGTTCCTGGCGGTGGACGTTTCCCGCTACCTCGCCGTCGGCGAGTTCCAGCACAGGATGCGCCGGCTGGTGGAGCAGATGAAATCTTCCAAGCCCGCCTCGGGTTACGACGAGGTTCTGGTGGCCGGAGACCCGGAGTGGCGCGCCGAGGAGTCCCGGGCGCGCCATGGCATTCCGGTGCCGGCGGGCACCTGGGCGAGGCTTGTGGCCGAGGCCGAGCGCCTGAAGGTTGCGCCGCCGCGGTCACGCGAGGGCTGAGGATCTTTCCCCCGCGCCTGCAATGACATGGCGGGAAGTGAAGGTGGCCGCCCGGGGCTCCGCCAAATAGGCTGAGAGCGGAGGAAACCGCATTGCCCGCACTACCCTATCCGAAGTACAGCATCACGAATCTGTATCTGTTTCCGACCTACGGGACCCGGGAGGACTTCCAGAAAGCAACCGGCCAGGAGCCGCCGGCCTGGAACCCGCACCGCCAGCCGAAGACCTGGTTTGACCCGGGCGCAAGGAAGAGCGCCTCGCGCCGGATCGTTTACGAACGCGCACTGGCGACCAGCCCTGACACCGACAGGCCGCTGTTCGACAGTCAGGGCCGGCCTCAGTTGGACGCGCTCGTGCTGGACCGCGAAGAAGCCGCCACTGTGAACATCCCGCCCACTGGCCTGGGCATGACCAACGTAGCCGGCGCCGATGTTCCGGAAGTGCCCGTGCCGATGCGGCCGCTGGAGCCGAATGAGGAACTGTACCGCGACTTCGCCGGGATCATCATGGTCAGGAACAAGGACTTCTTCCCCGAGCTGGAAGCAGGTTTCGGCGAGAAGGACCGCGCCCTGCTGGTTAAGATAGCGAAGAAGCTCGGCGTGGAGTAGCGCCGGCCGGCTGCCGTCAGGCGGGCAGGCCGAATTCCTCGATCAACTCCGGCCTGTGCTGCCTGACGTAGTCGTTGACCACCCCGTCCCTGAACAGCGCCAGCGCGGCCTCCCGGTCGCTTCCCATGAAGCGCCCCTGTTCGAAGTAGAGCGCCAGGCAGCCTGCGTTGATCTCCTTGTCGCCGAAGCGCACGGTATAGCCGGCCGGCGGCTGCTGCACCTCGGGCGACCATTGCCACTGGAACGTGCCCACCTCGCCGCCCAGGCGCTCGGCCAGCCAGTTCGCCATCTCCCGGCTGGCGAACAGCCGAGGGTTGAACCCGGGGTGATTCTCGTACATCATCTCAAACGGCGGAGGTTCGGAAGGCGCCGCCGAGGCCTTCGTCCCGGCGATAGTGACGAGAAACTGCCGCGGTGACGAACTTCTGGCGTCAGCCGGAACAAGTTGAACGCTGGCGGATCCCACGCCCAGTCTGTCCAGCGAACTCTGAAGCATCGTAAGCAGTTGCTGGGAAAACGAGTCCGAAGCGGGGCCGGCCTGTGGCGAGGTTCTTTGGGCCTCGAGCAGGTTTGCCGCGATGACGGAATTCACGCCGAATGTCATGTCTGACTCTCCCTCCCGCCGGATGGGAGCAATCTGATGGCCAGTCCCCGCGGCTCAATTCGGGCGGCTCGCGCCGCCGGAGGTGAACCCTACCGAGACGGGGATGGCCTGGTCGGTGGGGGAGACGACGACCTGAACGGCGGCCGCCTTTGGCACGTACCCTTCGACAGGCTCGTAGCGGATGGAGAGCAGGGCGCGCTCGCCGCGCTGGAGGGCCGCACGGTCGAGCTTGAAAGTCAGACCCTTGGTTTCCCGGCTCTCCAGCGTCAGCTCGACGCTGCCGGGCAACTCGTTGGTGAGCGTCACTTCGGCCGTGGCTGGCAAACCCGGATCGAAAACGACTTGGGTCTTGTCGGCTTTCACTCCGCTGGTGACCGTGGTCATGTTGACGAACACCCCGCCCAGGCCCTGCGAGGCGGCGGAGCGTCCCGACTCCTGAGGTTTGCTCACGCCGAACGGCGTCACGATGTCCCCGGCCGGGGCGGGCGGGTCCACATACCAAAACCACTGTCCGTCAACCACCTTCCACTTGCTGGAGAGCGGGCGCTTGACGGGTATCCGGCCCACCATGACCATGGTCATCTCGGTGTCGCAGGAGATCATGACCTGGGCCCGGGTGAAGCCGTCCGAGTACTTGACATTGCCCAGGGCGAATTCGCGGCAGCGGGGCTTTTCCATTCCGAAGAAAACATCCTTGCTGTCCTCGGCCACCAGCGCGTCGGCCGCGCGGAATTTGCCCTCCACGTGCAACTGGTAAAACTGGGTGACACGGGCGCGCAGTGCATCGTCGATGTGGGGGGGGGCCTTCTGGAACAGCTCGGCCGGGTCCTGCGCCAGCGCGGCTGACGCTATCAGGCAGACGATCAATCCTCGGTGCACCATCGGTCCCGACACTGATTTTAGCAGGCGGCCTGGAGGCAGGCTACTCCCGCCGGCCGGTCTTGTCGAGCCAGTGGCGGAACATGCCCGCGAAGTCGCGCGCCTGGGGCAGGCTGCCCAGTTCCTCTATGGAGAAGCGCATCTTGCGGCGCCAGTTGGGGTACTGCGAGGTGGTGCCTGGCAGGTTCTGCTGCTCGGTCTCCTTGGTGAGGTCCTCCTGGTTGACCAGCAGCAGCATGGAGGGCGTGCGCGCCAGGAGGCCGATGGCCGCGTTGTGCAACTCGCCGGTCAGCTCCGGGATTTCGGCGGCGGAGCGCGGACACCAGTCCGGCAGCAGGCCCTCTCTGAAGAACGCGTCCAGGATCGCCTGCTTGTCCACGGCCCTGGCGGCCAACTGCGCGCGGAAGTCCTCCTCGGTGGAGATCAGACCGGCGCTGCGCCGGGCCTCGATATCCCGGTTCTGCCAGAAACCCGCCAGGGTGGGCAGGTCGTGAGTGGTGGAGGACACCAGCGCCTGCGAGGGATAGGACGCGGGCGGGATGAAGCCGCCTCCACGCTCCCGCTCGAAATACAGAAGCCGGTAACTCAGAATCCTGAAGCGCTTCAGCACCTCGCGGATCTCCAGAGCCACGGTTCCCAGGTCTTCCCCCACGATCAGCGCCTTGTTCCGCACGCTCTCCAGCGCCAGGAGGCGCACCAGGTCTTCATGATCGGCCCGGACGTAGGAGCCTTCGGCGGCCTGCATCCCGTCGGGGATCGAGAAGAGGCGGAAGAAGCGCATCACGTGGTCGATCCTGAGCGCGCCCCCGTGCCGCAGGCTGTGACGAATGGACTCGGCGAACAGGCGATAGCCGTCCTCGTGGTGCCGTTCAGGATTCGGCGGCGGGAAGCCCCAGTCCTGTCCCTTG
>JBBITL010000094.1:0-14581 GCA_037440765.1 Solibacteraceae bacterium | reverse complement strand
GAAAACTGATTGAACTCCCAGTTATAGGGCGCGGTGATGGACAAGTAGGGGTTGGTCGTGGGGGCGATGGTCTTGTCGAACCAGTTATTGGGGTCCGGCCAATATCTAACGTAGTTGTCGTACCACTTCTTACCCATGGCCATGTACGAGCCGGGCAGGATATTGTTCGGGATCGCGTTCCGGATGTAGTTGCCGGGCCGGGCCGGATCGGGCCGGATCGAATACGGATCATAGAGCTGGTACTGGGCGGGGTTCGCCGCGACCCTCAGCAGGTCCGAGAAATCGCCCTTCTTGTTGTCCACCGTGGGCACGATCCGGTTGTAGGTGGCGGCTTCCTCCGGCTTCTTGTCCTTCTGCCCCTGGTAGAAGAAGGTGAAGAACATATGGTCGCGTCCGTCGAATACCTTGGGGATGCGGATCGGGCCTGTTACGTTGAGCGTCCAGAGATTGGACAGGCCCGAGGGCTGGATGGGCCTGGCAGCCGCGGCATCCGCCTCAGCGATCCGGCCCTGCGCCCGCAGAGACGCGATGTTCTGGTAGTAGTTCTTCTTGGCGAAGAACGGCGAGCCCTGCCACCGCTGGCTCCAGTAGGTGTTGCTGGCGGTTCCGTGAAAATCGTTGGTGCCGGTCTTGGTCTGCACGGCGATACCCAGGCCGAGCGAGTGGCCGAAGCTCCCTTCAAACGTCGTGGTGAGGATCTTGGTCTCGGCCACGATGTCCACGCTGGGCAGGTTGGCGGTGTTGCGTCCGGTGCCGTCGTTGACGGCGCCATCGATGGTCCAGGTGTTCCCTCCCAGCGCGGAGCCGGTGTCATAGGCCGAGCCGCCGACGGTCGAGTGCGGCCCCAGAATTGTCGGCGGTCCGCCCGAATGCACACCGGGCGAGAACCGGATCAGCGTGAACACCGTGTTGGCGTTGGCCGGCAGATCCCGCACGCTGCGCTGGTCCAGCACCCGGCCGGAGTCCGTGCGGCTGATGTCCACCAGGGGGGCTTCGGCCGTCACGGTGACCGATTCGGACAGCGAGCCCACCTCCAGCGTCAGGCTGACCTCCCGGCGGTCGGTCACCTCCAGCCTGATCCCGGAACGCACCAGCCGCTTGAAGCCCGGCGACTCCGCGGCCACCGAATACGGGCCGGGCATCAGCAGCGGAGCTTCATAATAGCCGGCGTCGCTGGTAATGAGCCTCACGGACGCGTTGGTGTCCGTGTTGGTCACTACTATCACGGCGCCGGGAATCACACCTCCTTGGGGATCTCTCACGTACCCCATGATCGTGCTGCGGGTATCCTGGCCCAACACCGGGCAGGCCAGGATCAGGCCCGCAGTAAACAGGCAGCACAGTCGCTTCATGACCCTTCCCTCCGTTGAGACCCTGCACGCCGGCACACCCTGCCAGTCGCCGCTGGCCGTGGGAACCCACGCCTCATCACGGATGACGCCGGCTGATTAGTTCTACACTAGAACTAAGCGAATGTCAATATATCTTCGCCGTTTTTCTGTAGGAAGCGTATTGCAAGGCCAACACGTTCAAAACGCATGACTTAACGGCCCGGCCATGGCCGTCGCAGTGATCCGCTCAGCGGTCAACGAGGATGGCGGGCGCGCTGGAGCCGCCGCTGTCTGGCACCGGCCCGTCTGTCAGCGATCTTACCGGGGGGCTGGCTGGAACGCCCGGGCGGCTTCCACCAGAGCCTGAATGTTCTCCGCGGGCATGCCCGGGCTCACACCGCCTCCGACGGAAAGGATGAGGCCCCTTCCGCCGGATGCTCGCAGAACCTCCCCGGCGGCCTCTCTCACCTGGAGCGGAGTGCCGCGCACTCCCAGTTCCAGCGGGGCCACGTTGCCCATCAGGCACATGCTGTCGCCCAGAGCGGCACGGGCCTCGGCGACGCCGATCTTGTGACTCCAGTTAAGCACGTCGAAGCCCGCCCCTCCCAGTTCGGCCAGGAACGGGCGGACATTGGCGTCGTTGTGATACACCTTCACCCAATCCGCGGGGAACGCCTCCGAGATCCGCTTGAGGTAGGGGTGCGCGAACTCCAGGTACAGCCGCCTGGACAACATCCCGGGTATGTCATCCAGCACGAGGATTCCCTCCACCGTCTCGCCGATCACTTCGGCCTGCGCCCGCAGCCAGGCGATGACCGTGTTCGTGGCCAGTTCCAGCAGCCGGTGCGAGCCCTGCGCGTCTTCGACCAGGTCCATCATGAACTGGGTCACGCCGCGAAGAAATGAAGCCAGGCAGAGCGGCCCGCGGGCGGTCACCACCGGCAGCGTGTAGCCGGCCTTGAAGATGCGCTCCTTCTGGGTCTGGTAGCGGCGCAGAGCCCACGCCATGAGCCCGTCGGTGTGGGGGTTGACGGGCGCCAACTGCCCGGCGTCCTCCAGCCTCACGAGCGTGGCGGATTGCGAGGGCGGCTGGTCGGGGTGGAAGTGAATACGGGCGCCCAGAGCCGAGGGCTCGATCGCCATGCCGTACTCCAGCCACCAGGAAGGCAGTGGAATCACGCCGGGGAACTCCTCGGCCACGCGCAGGTTGGCCTGAAACCATACCTCGGGGTCCAGGAAGTAGTCCAGGTGACTCACGCCGGCGTAGCCGGGTATCCAGGGGCTGTCCACGATGAGCGCCACCGGCACGGAGCCGGCAGCCCCGCCCTTGGCGGCGAGCTTGAAAGCATTCCACTGTTCTGGTCGCATGTTGCATGCGCTCCCTTACGGTCGTGGTTCTGCGCCGGCGCCGAACCGCGAGCGTCAGCGAGCAGATGGTCTCAGTTCAATGTAATCCAGCGCGGCGGTCTCGCCGCGGTCCGGGATTCCTTCGATTCGTATCTCGTCGCCCGGCCGCAGCGCCAGTCCGGCGATCACTTTCCGCGTGGAAGTGTGCCCGTCGAGCCTGGCGGACGGGAAGGTGTCGCCGGCTGCCCACTCCGCCACCAACTGGCCGGCTATCGAAACCCGGTAACGGGCCGTTCCGTTGTTCTGATCGAAGTACTGCACGTAAAGGTCCCGCCACCCCGGCTCCCCACTGTAGCGAAAGCTGGCCGAGCACAGCTTGGCGCCGCATTGGACCGCCCGGCTCCCGCTGGCCGTTTCCCAAGGCCGCACGTCCACGGCCTGGTAGCCTTCCAGCGCCATGGCCTCCGCCTCCGTGCGCCCGGGATAGTCGCCGGCGCGCCCTTTGGCGTCAGCGATACCGGACGTTTTCAGGAACCAAGTGGCTATGGCGTCGCGCCAGACCTGGGCGTGCCCGGCCTGATATTCCTGGCGGGCCAGCACTTCGAGGTAGCGCTGCTCATCCACCAGCCCCTTGAGAGACTTCCACTGCGTGACGAAGCCCTCCGCCTCCCGGACGCCCTCGTAGCGCGTGTCGTAGATGTGCTGTATGACGGTCTTGCCGGAGCGCAGCACGTGAGTGTAGGGCACGTGGTGCATCCACAGGATCAGCTCGTCGGGGCAGTCCTTGAGCGACTCGTACACTTTGGCCACGGGCGGATGATACTGGCCGATGAAACCTGTCCCGGCAGCCACCGTCCGGTTCATCCCGATTCCCTTCTGGTCGGCCCGGTGCCATTGACCCCACCCGTTGCGCTCGGAGGCCTCCACGGCGGGGCCGTAATGCGGTCCGACGATATCGGTCATGGTCTGCGCGCCGAGAGGCCCTGTGTAGTTCTCGTAAGTCCGCCAGGAGGCGAGTTGCATGGCCACGATGGTGTCCACCACCCGCTTGTCATGGCTGAAGGTGAGCCGGGTCCATTCATCCGCAATCTGGCGGGAGCTCACCAGCGGATCCCACGCCAGGCGGCCGAAGCCGTACAGGTTGGCCACGGCCAGGTGGTGCCCGAGCCAGTTGGCGTCCAGCCCCACGTTGGAGACCGCCACGAAGCCGCCCACCGGACGCTGGAAGGTCCTTCCGGCGACCAGCGCCCTGACGGGCGTGCCCGGCCCCCTGGCGTGCATATCGAAATCCAGCGTCTCCTTCCACATCGGCGGCAGGAAGCACAGGTGCCGCTGCTGGCCCAGGTACTCCTGCGTGATCTGGAACTCGATCACCTGGTTGGTCTTCGCGAGCGCCCCGAACAGCGGGGACGCCGGCTCCCGGGCCTGGAAATCGATGGGGCCGTTTTTGATCTGGATGACGGCGTTATCCTCGAACTGCCCGTCCAGCGGCGCGAAGTTGTCCCAGGCGGCGCGTGCCCTGTCGTTCTTCAGGTTGCGCCAGTCCATCTTGTGGTCGTAAACGAAGCCGCGGTAGAAAATCAGCCCGCCATGCGGTTTCAGTGCCCGCGCGATAACATTGGCCGCGTCGGCGTGGCTTCGCCGGTAGGCGGACGGCCCCAGGCGCCCCTCGGAGTCCGCCTTGACCACGATCCCGCCAAGGTCGGGGATCACGCGGTAGATCTCGTCGATCTTGTCCTTCCACCACTGGATCACCCGTGCGTCCAGCGGGTCGAAGGTATCCAGGCCGCCGATCCTCCTGGGGCTGCTGAAATCCACCGAGACGGCCAGCCGCACGCCCCAGGGGCGGAACTCGGCGGCGATACGCGCCAGTTGCGGCAGGAACTCCGCTGTTATGACGCGGGGATTGGCGTTCACGTTGTTGACCGCGCAGCCGTTGATGCCCACCGAGGCAAGCAGGCGGGCGTAGTCGCGCACGCGGCTGAGATCGGCCCTCACGTTGTCGCCCTCGAAGAAGATGGAGTTGCCCGCGTAGCCGCGCTCGATGGAGCCGTCCAGATTGTTCCACTCGTTGGTCCAGCGCACCGGCGCATAGGGAGCCTGCCGTTCGTCCAGTTTGTCCACTGCCTCGTGCAGGCCCACCTTCCTGAGAAACGCGAAGACCCCGTACAGCACGCCGCGATCGTTCGGCGCCGCGATCACGATGTTGCGGACTCCGCCCGCGGAGACGGTCCTCAGCCAGAAGCCGTCATCCACCAAACCGGGAGGCGTCCCTATGGCCGGCAGCGCGGCCCTGACGGCGGGCAGAGTGCCGAGGATGAAGGCGGCCTCCTTCGGAAGCCCAGCCTCAACACGCAGCGTCCGGCCGAGCATCCCCCGGAGGCCGCGGATCAGTTCCTCCCGCGCCGACCGGATCACAACCGAATCGCCGAGGACGACCACCGTCGCCGGCAGCGTGCTGTAACGCGCCTTCACGCCCGCTTCTTCAACCGGCGCGTACCTGAGCCATGCGTCATAGCCGGTCTCAGCGGCCAGTGGAATGGCCAGCGCGGTCCCGAGCAGAAGTGTGAGTTGTCTCATGGCCGCCCCCCTCAAGCAGTCCCCGTCAGTATCATGTCAACGCGGCGGCTGACCTCGCGCAGATACTCCTCGTCGCCGGCCGCCAGCTCGCAGGTCGCCGTGCCGCTGTATCCGGTTTCCGCCAGGGCCGTGTACACCGCGCGCCAGTTGACATCACCCTCGCGCAGCGCGACGTAGGAGATGACGTTGTTGCGTAAGCTGCAATCCTTGAGGTGCAGCTTGACGATGCGCTTGCCCAGCGTGCGGATCCAGTCCTGCGGAAACCCGTAGGGAATGATGTTGCCCACGTCGAAGTATGCGCCTAGCCAGGGACTGGCGAAGCCGTCCACGTAGCCGGCGAATTCGAGCGGGCTCAGCAGGAACCTGTTGGCGACGTTCTCTATGGCGATCACCACCTTGAGTTCCTGCGCCAGCGGCAGCAGCCTGCGGATGTTCTCGCGGCTCCGCGTCATGGCGTCCTGGTAGCGGGTCTCGGCGTTCACCACCGCCGGCACCAGGAGCACGGCGTCGGCGCCCCAGAACCGCGCGTTGCGCAGGCTGGTTTCCATCCCCTTCAGGCTCTCGGCCACGACGCTCGCGTCGGCCGAAGACAGCGGGAACTTCCAGTGCGACTGGTTCATGACGGAGTGTATGCGGACGCCCGCCGACTCGGCGGCCCTGCGGATCTCGTCGGCTTCCCTCTGGTCCGGCGTGGTGCCGACTTCCATCTCCTCGAAGCCCGTGTCCCGCGCCATCTTGAAGCGGTCGGCGTAACTCAGAGCGCGGGGCAGCATGTTGATGTACAGGGCCTTCTTGACGGGCAGCCGGCCCCCGGCGAAGAAGGCGGCCGCGGGCAGCGCCGCTGCGCCGGCCAAAAAACCGCGACGATCCATGTCGGCCTCCAATCCGGCCTTGCGGCCTGAGGTAAATATACAACACCACCCGGCAGGCAACAGGATAGTCCCTCTACTTGGCGAGGAAGAAGTTGCCGGCGAACATGGAGTCGATGCCCGAGGAGTAGAAGCTGCGCACGGCGTCGCGCGGCGTGCACACCAGCGGATCGCCGAACAGGTTGAACGAGGTGTTGTAGAGCACCGGCAGACCCGTGGCCCGGCCAGTGGCCTGCAGCAACTCCCAGAACAGCGGGCTCTGCTGGCGGCGCACGGCGTGAACCCGCACCAGGCCGTCGCCAAGGACGGCGCTCTCAAACCGCTCGCGGTGCCCGGGCCGCACCCGGCCGACTGTGGCCAGGAAGCGGGCGTTGGGGCCGACTTCGAAGTAGGTCCCGGCGTCCTCCTCCGGGACCGACGCCGCGAACTTGCGGAACGGCTCGCGGTGCTTGATGTAGATGTTCAGATTCTCTGTCGAATACGGGTTGAGCGGGGAGGCAAGAATGCTGCGGTTGCCCAGGGCGCGCGGGCCGAACTCCATGCGGCCGTGCATCCAGGCCACGATCTTCTGATCGTGCAGTTCGCGCACGGCGGTCTCGATCAATTCTCCGGTGGTGAGCAGGTAGCGGAAGTTGAGCTTGCAGTTCTCCAGCACCTGCTTGATCTGCTCGGCCGAGTAATCCGGGCCCAGACACAGATCCAGCAGCGGCGCCCGCTGGCTCTGGTGGAAGACCTGGCGCCAGGCGTAGTAAACGGCGCCGAGCGCCGTGCCGGAGTTGCCGGCGGCGGGCTGCACGAAGACGTTCTTCCAGCGGCCGCAGCCCTCCAGCGCCGCCACCAGCGGCACGTTCAGAGCCAGCCCTCCGGCCAGGCACAGGTTCTCCCCCTGACCGGCCATTTCGATCACCGTCGCCTCCAGCGCGCGCTGGAGACCGGCCGCCAGGTGGGACCTCATAGCGCCGGGGATCCCGTCGCCCTCTTTGAGGCCGAGCCGCCTGTAAAACTTCCCGCTGAAGCCCCCGCCGCTGGTGCGCTCGCCATGGAGGTAAGTGCGGTCGATGCGCGGCCAGCCGTCGCCGCGGGGGCAGAGAATCTCCAGGAACAGTTCCCGGTAGCGGTCGTCGCCAGAGGCTGACAGCCACTGCACCTTGTGCTCGTCGGCGTTGGCTTCGAAACCGAGCAGCGAGGTGAGCCGCCCGTACAGTTCTCCGAGCGAGTCGGGGTGATAGAGTTCCTTGTCGAGGGTCAGCCGGCCGCCGCTCCCCAGCCAGCGCGCGCCGCAACGGAAATCCCCGTTGCGGTCCAGGGTCAGCACGACGCCCTGGTCGAACTCCGCCGCGTACCAGGCGGAGGCGGCGTGCGCCAGGTGGTGTTCCACCAGCAGCACTTCGGCGCGCGGAAACATCTCCCTGAGCCGGAGCTGGACGGCGGCCTCAGCCTGGTGGGTGAACGGCCGGACCAGGGCCACGGCCTCCACGCCCCGCGCATCCACTCCGGCGATTCGCAGGCAGGCGGCGATGGCGTCCTCGGGCAACTCGCCGGGCTGAAAACGGCGCGCGACCTTCTTCTGTTCGACCGCCGCCGCCAGCGCGCCTTCCTTCAGCACCGCGCAGGCGGCGTCGTTCAGCAAGCCGCCCAAGCCCAGAATGGTCATGCCTGATCCTTAACCTTGAGGGACCTTTCGATCTTGGCCCATGTGTCCCGGAGCGCCACACTGCGATTGAAGACCGGCCGGGCGGGCGTCGAGTCCGGGTCGACGCAGAAGTAGCCCAGCCGCTCGAACTGAAACCGGCTGCCTGAGGCCGCCCCGCTGAGGCCAGGCTCGAGCTTGCAGCCGGTGAGCACCTCAAGGGACCTCGGGTTGATGTCTTCGGTGAACTCCCGCCCCTGGTCCCCGGGGATCTCCGCAGCAAAGAGGTTATCGTAGAGGCGCACCTCGGCGTCGATGGCGTGTGCGGCCGAGACCCAGTGGATGGTGGATTTCACCTTGCGGCCGTCGGGCGGCGAGTTGCCGCCCCTGGTCTGAGGATCGTACGTGCAGCGCAGCTCCACGACCTGGCCAGTATCCTCGTCCTTCACCACGCCGGTGCAGCGGATGAAGTAGGCATAGCGCAGGCGAACCTCGCGGCCCGGCGCCAGGCGGAAGTACTGCCTGGGCGGGTCCTCGCGGAAATCCTCCTGCTCGATGTAAATGACGCGGGAGAACGGAGTAGTCCGCGTGCCCATGGCCGGGTCCTCGGGGTTGTTGACCGCCTCCATTTGCTCGACCTGGCCCTCGGGGTAATTCTCGATCACCACGCGCAGCGGCCGCAGCACGGCCATGGCGCGCGGCGCGGTGCGGTTGAGGTCCTCGCGTATGGCGTGTTCCAGAAGCGCCAGCTCGATGATGCCGTTGGTCTTGGACACGCCCACCCGGGCGCAGAAGTTACGAATCCCCTGCGGCGTGTAGCCGCGGCGGCGCATGCCGGACAGCGTCGGCATGCGCGGGTCGTCCCATCCGCTGACATAGCCCTTCTGAACAAGAGTCAGCAGCCTGCGCTTGCTGAGCACGGTGCAGGTAAGGTTCAGCCGGTCGAACTCGATCTGCTGCGGATGATAGATGCCGAGGGCATCCAGAAACCAGTCGTACAGCGGGCGGTGGTCCTCGAACTCCAGGGTGCAGATGGAGTGGGTGATGCGCTCGATGGAGTCGCACTGGCCGTGGGCGAAATCGTACATGGGGTAGATGCACCACTGCCCGCCGGTGCGGTGGTGCTCGGCGTGCAGGATGCGGTAGAGCACCGGGTCGCGCATGTTGAGGTTGGGGGAGGCCATATCCACCTTGGCCCTGAGGGTACGAGCGCCGTCGGGGAACTCACCGGCCTTCATGCGCCTGAACAGGTCCAGGTTCTCCTCGACCGAGCGGTCTCTATAAGGGCTGTTGCGACCCGGCTCGGTCAGCGTGCCTCGATAGTCCCGAACCTGCTCGGCGGTGAGATCGCAGACAAAGGCCTTGCCGGCCTTGATCAACTGCACGGCCCAGTCGTAGAGCTGGCCAAAGTAGTCGGAAGCGTAGAAGAGGCGGTCCTCCCAGTCGAATCCCAGCCAGCGCACATCTGTGATGATCGACTCGACGTACTCGAGCTCTTCCTTGCAGGGGTTGGTGTCGTCGAAGCGCAGGTTGCACTTGCCGCCGAACTCCGCCGCCAGGCCGAAGTTGAGGCAGATCGACTTGGCGTGGCCGATGTGCAGGTAGCCATTGGGCTCCGGTGGAAACCGGGCATGCACGCGGCCTCCGAAGCGGCCTGTCTTCAGGTCGTCCAGGATCATCTCCCGGATGAAGTGCGTCGGCGCGGGTCTCTCGGCGGGAGCATCAGGGCTTGAGCTGCTCATGATCGCAACCTTTGGATGGCCTGGCGGATGCGTTTGAGGCAGGTCTCGCGCCCCAGCACCTCCAGGGTTTCGAACAGCGGCGGCGCTGCCTTGCGGCCGCAGACCGCAACACGGATGGGCTGAAACATCTGGCCGGTCTTGATGCCCATGGCGGCGGCTTCCGCCCTCAGGGCGGCCTCCAGGGAATCACGCCGGAAGCCGGTCCCGGCGAGCAACGGCACCGCCCGTTCCAGCACAGCCAGCGCCAGCTTAGCATCTCCTTTCTGGGGGACGAGCTCGGCGCCGTCGTAGGGAGCGAGCTCATTGAGAAAGAAGAAGTCGGCGACGGCGACCGCGTCCTTCAGAGTCCGGATGCGCTCGCGGACCAGCGGGGTCACGGCCAGTAGTCTCTCGGGCTCCACCTTGTAGCCCGCGGCAGTGAGGAACGGCTCCATGTGGCGCGCCAGATCCTGGTCGGCGAGCGCGCGCAGGTGCTCGGCGTTAAGCCAGACGGCCTTGGGATCGAAGGGGTCGTCCTCGGTGAAATTCACTACGGCATTGGACTTGTTGATGCCCTCAAAGGAGAACGCCTCGGTCAGCTCTGGGCGGGACATGCGCTCGCGGCCGTCCTTGGGCGACCAGCCGAGCAGACAAAGAAAATTGACGAAAGCGTGCGCCAGGAAACCGCCGTCGCGGTACGTGGTTACGCTCACCACCGGCCCGTGCTTGCGTTTGGACAGCTTGGCGCCGTCGGGCGCGATCAGCAGCGGAAGGTGGGCGAACTGGGGCGGTTCGGCGCCGGCGGCCTCAAAGAGCAGCACGTGCTTGAAGGTGTTGGTCAGGTGGTCCTGCCCGCGGATCACGTGCGTGGCGCGGAGGTCCACGTCGTCGGCTGAGGAGGCCAGGTGGTACGTCGGCATGCCGTTTGAACGGAGCAGTGCGAAGTCCTCCATGTCGGCGGTGGCCTTGGACTGATCGCCGAAGACTGCGTCGCGAAACTCGACCGACCGGCGGGTTTCGCGCGGCACGCGGAAGCGGATGACGAAGGGCTCGCCGGCGGCGGCGCGGCGGTCGCTCTCCTGGCGCGAGAGGCCGCGCATGACGGGGTCGAAGAGCCAGGCGGATTCGCTGTAGGGCCGTTCCTCGGCCCCGTCGTAGGCCGGCGTGAAGTCGCGGTAGGCGGCTCCTTTGGCCAGCAGCGCCTCGGCCATCTCGCGATAGAGCGGCAGCCGTTCACTCTGGCGGTAGAGTTCGTCCCAGGGGAGGCCGAGCCAGCCCAGTCCATCGAAGATGGAGTCGAGCGACTCCTGGGTGTTGCGCTCGAGATCGGTGTCGTCGATGCGCAGGACTACGGCGCCGCCATTCCGGCGCGCGTAGAGCCAGTTGAAGATATAGGTTCTGGCGCTGCCGATGTGCAGATATCCGGTTGGAGAGGGGGCGAAACGGACCCGAAGCATTAAAGACCTAGTATAGCGGACGGGACTTCGGCGCCATCGGCCGGCGCGGGCGCAGGAGACTGGGGGAATTGGCGGGTTGGCCGGTTGGCGACCTGATTGGTGAACTGGGGCCGCCGGCGTGGCGCGCGCAGCGCTCCATCAGCGGCCCGGACGCTTCCGCCTACTTCTCGCCGAAGGAAATGGTGAAAGTCGCCGGATCGACCTCCGTGTTGGCCCGGAACTCCGTGAGGCGCATCCTCCAGTGCAGCATATGCGCCGGGCCATCAAACTGCATTTCGTAGGCATGCGGCAGCGTGAGGCCGCCCTCCGCGAGGAAGTCGGAGAACCTCTCCACGATGTTGTAGGGCAAGGCGTCGTCAGCCAGGTTGCTAAGTGCGCTCCGATAGCGCGTTACGACGTGGCGATAAGTGTCCGGCTCGAAGTAGAGGTGGACAGTGAAGTCTGACCGGCCGCTGCGCTGGGAGAACTCCACGTCATGAAGCCTGCGGCCCTCCACCTCCTGGAGACCACGGTAGCTGAGCCTTGGCTTCCTTGCCTTCAGATCCAGCAATGGCCAGCCCTGCGTCAGAGCGCCTCCCAGCAGCCCTTCCTGCATGAACACCCGGTTGTCGCCGAAAAACAACCCCAGCACCGAATACTGTGCCGCCGGGAGCCTGGCCACCTCAACGCTCTTGCCGTTGAAGAGAAATCTCTCACCGGGATAGGCGGCGCTGTTGAACTTCATCGCGATGAGCCTCTTGCCCGCCGCAGAGGCGATGGTAGCGGCTCCCTGAACGTTCCCCACGCAGCCGCGCACGCATGAGATGGAGCCAGTTCCGGTAATAACGAGGTTCTCTGCCGCGCGACGGCCTTCGGCCGGGCCTATCGACTCCAGGTGCCTTTCAATCAGATCGTCAAGTTTCACCGGCTGGGCCAGCGCATTTGACGGGAACGCCCCCGGGAACGCCGTCAGAGTTCCCAGAAAAGCAAGGCCCGCCGTGATACCAGGCAGGTTCTGGACGCGCATACGCCAATACTAGCGCATGTTTGCGCTTTTTTGAGGGCCTCTTTCCGTAAGTCGTTGAAAACACGAGGGCGATTCTCCGTTTTCGAAAAAGTGTAGTGACACACTTTTTCGATATTGTCCGCACTTCAGGCTTGTTATATTGGATTTCATCTCAAATACTTGTGGTGTAGCAGGAGAAGCCCTTGTTCCTCCGCTCCGTCAAGGCTGCCAACCGCCGCCACGAGTACCTCCGCCTGGTAGAGAACTACCGCCAGGGCGGCAAGGTCCGCCAGCGCGTGGTGCTGCACGTCGGTCGCAAAGACCTGCTCGCCCCGCACCTGGACGCCCTGGTCGGCCTGTTACAGGCCAACCAGCCGAATCCCACCTGGGTCTCGGCCCAACAGGTGGCCGCGCCACAAGCCTGGACCTGGGGACCGGTGTGTGTTGCCCGCCACCTGTTGGACTCTCTCTCGCTGGGTCTGATCCTGAACCAGGCCTGCCCCTCGCTGCGCCGTGGGCAGCCGCTGGACCCCGCAGTGGAAGCAATCGCGGCGGGTGAAGGTGAGCTTCGAGCAACTGCGGCTGTGGCATGAAACCCTCGACGATCTGCTGGCCCGCAAGGCGGCGATCGAGACGGCCATCCGGCAGCAGTTGCGCGACCTGTTCAGTCTGGAGCCCGGGCTGGTCTTCTATGACATCACCTCGACCTGCTTCGAGGGCCAAGGACCGGCTGAGTTGGGGCGCTTCGGCTACAGCCGGGACGGCAAGCCCCGCAACCGGCAGGTGTTGATTGGTGTGGTGATGATGGACGGCTGGCGGCGCTGGCGTTCCTGCTGGACCGGGCCTTGGAGAAGAAGCTGCGGGCCGCCGGGAGCAGCCTTTCCTCGCCGGCGGCCTGGCAAGCTCTGGAGACGGTGCGCTGCGTCCGGGTCGAGGTGGGTCACCGGGGCAAACTGTGTGTGACCCGCGGCAGCCGTCAGGCCGCCGAGGTGCTGAAGATCCTGCGGCTCACCGACCTGGACCCGCCGCAACCGCCTGAGGGCCAGGAAACGGTCATGTAGTGACCAAACTCGAAAACCGCCTCCCTGTTTTCAGACCATTACCGGCTAAAAGCGCAAACATGCGCTAGCTCTACTCCTCGCAGTGAGAGGGTTTCCGCTCTTTCGACGATCGCGGGCCACCTGCGCAATAGGCGGCCGAAGCCGCCGGCGGTGCCGCAGCAGGTGATGCGTGCCGTTCCCCGTCCCACGCAGAGGCTCTGAAGCAGATGCGAGCAGGCACCGTCGATGTCCAGGCCGGCGGGCCGGTGTTGAGCTGCGCTCGCGGCGCTGCACGGGACCTGCTCGTAGGAGACCATTTCGCCCTGTGCTGCCGGTTGCGAGAGTCAGGGTACACGGCCGGCTTCTCCATGGCGGGGTCGCTGCCCGGCCGGGGCAGGGAGATCCGCGCTGGTCGTTCCGCCAGGGAGTTCGACCTGGACAGCCTGCGAAAGGTCCGGTTGCCACTCTGGATCAGACCAGTCGTCCTCTCTTACGCCCAGCAGCCCGTAAGTGCCAGGCTGCAAGGAGTCGATCCCGAAATAGCCCGAAGCGCCGGAAAGCACGGCGAGGATACCGGCATCAAGCAGGCCGCCGGGCCTCGGCAAGAGTACCACCACGGAATGTCCGCCGTCGCCTGGCCGCGCGGGGACCAACTTCCCTCGAAGACCGGCTCCGGGCGACACTCGGACACGAGTGACCGGGGGCGCGTCGCCCGTCAGGTCCAGGATTGTTCCGGTCGAACCAAAGCACCCGTACGGGAGTCCGGTTACACTGGCACGGTAGCGCACTGGTGCAAGACCGCGGAGCGTCAGGGGCGCCGATACGGATATCTCAGCCCGGCGATCTGCATGCGCACCCCAAGCCTCCGGCGAAGTGAGCAGCAAGGTGCCGCTCGGGCCACACGCGGATGCGGGGGCTTTGTCCGGCCCTGCGAGTCGGAAAGAGGCCGTCCTGCCCGGCCGCATGTGGACCAGGATCTCGACCGAACTCGCTGCGTTAACCTCCAATTCGAGGCGCTCAAACACAGGATCGGCTCCGAGGAAGCCGACATAGCCGCCGCTGCCACTGGAGGTGGCAGCCGCGACAAGTGAATATGCGCCGGAGGGAATACCCCTGAAGTGGAATGCTCCCTTGCGATCCATGAGCGCCCTGGCGAGGGGAGCGGCCGGCAGGTCCCGTGGGAGCAGGGCGAGCAGGACCGCACCCTCTGCGGGAGCACCATCCAAACGGCCGTCAATACTTCCCGCGCCCACCATGGGCAGTGTGAGATCAGCGTTCACGTGTCCCTCGCCGGCCGCGATCGAAAGGAATCGAGGAGGGGCCGTGGCGGCCAACACGGGACTGCTCGTGGCAGCCGGCATCGCGTCCATCGTCGAGATCACCCCCACTTCGTATCCACCCGGTGCGAGTCCGAGCAGACGATATGCGCCCTGAGCGTCGGCCCTGGTTGTGACGGGCCTGCCACCCTCTTGACTGAGGAGTCTCGGAGTGGAGCCGCCGGCCAGCCGGCGCCGGACCACGATCAAAGCGCCGGGCGCGGGCGCGCGTCGTACTGGCCTGCGCCGAGGGGCTGGACAACCAAACGGTGGCTCGCAAGTCGCGCTGCTCGGCCGGCATGGTG
>JBBITL010000093.1:0-14719 GCA_037440765.1 Solibacteraceae bacterium | reverse complement strand
AGCTCGCTCACCTCTTCGAGCGTGGTGATCCCGCCCGCGGCGGTCAGCTCGAGCGAGGTGGCCGCGCGCAGACGGCGGAACCAGGCAAGGTCCGTCCCCTGCAACATGCCCTCCTTGTCCACGTAGGTGCACAGAAAGCCCGAGCAGTAAGGCTCCAAGCGCGAGATCACGTCCTCGGCGGCCAGAGACGTCGCCTCGCGCCAGCCCTTCACCACGATGCGGCCTCCCATCGAGTCGAGCGCGATGATCAGGCGTTCTCGCCCCGCGGCCGCCGCGGCCTCTTGCAGAAAGCCCTCGTCGACGCCGCCGGGCCGAAAGGCGGCGGTGCCTATTATGACCTTGCGCGCGCCCTGCTCGATGAGTTTGCGGGCGCGCTCCGGCGTCCGCACCCCGCCTCCCACGCGCGCCGCGGCGCGCTCGGCCACGTGCCGGACGATAGAATCGTTAGAGCCGCGGCCCAGGGCGGCGTCCAGGTCTATGACCTGGATCTCGGGAAAGGCGGCGAACTTTCGCAGCATCTGGTCCGGAGAGCCGCCCTCCAGCGCCTTCTCGCGCCCCTGGACGAGCTGTACAACCTTGCCGTCCATCAGGTCGATGCAGGGAATGATCAAGCGCGCCTCACCGGAACGCCCTTCGCCTCCAGGTGCTGCTTGAGGTCGCCGACCGTGTACGCGCCGTAGTGGAAGATGGAGGCGGCCAGGGCCGCGTCCGCTTCGCCTTCGGTCAGCACGCGGTAGAAATCCTCCGGCCCGCCAGCCCCGCCCGAGGCGATCACCGGAACGCGTGTGGCGCGGGAGACGGCCCGCGTAAGCTCGCAGTCGAAACCGCCCTGCACGCCGTCGGTGTCCATCGATGTGAGCAGGATCTCGCCCGCTCCCAGCGACTCTCCCCGCGCGGCCCATTCCACCGCGTCCATGTCCTCGTCGTCCCGCCCGCCGCGGGTGTAGACCGTCCATGCGCCAGGCCCCCGCTGCTTGGCGTCTATGGCCAGGACCACGGCCTGCGAGCCGAACTCCAGGCTTAGCTCGGTGAGCAGCGCCGGGCGGCGGATGGCGGCGGTGTTGACGCTGACCTTGTCGGCGCCGGCCATGAGGATGCGGCGCGCGTCCGCCACCGTGCGGATGCCCCCGCCCACGGTGAGCGGAATGAACACCTGCCTCGCTGTGCGCGCCACCACATCCACCATGGTGTCCCGGCAGTCGCTGGAGGCGGTTATGTCCAGGAAGACCAGTTCGTCGGCGCCCTGGCGGTTGTAGCGGCCGGCGAGTTCGACCGGATCGCCAGCATCTCGAAGGTTGACGAAGTGGACGCCCTTCACCACCCGTCCGGCGCTCACATCCAGACAAGGGATAATGCGCTTGGCCAGCATTTCAGATCTCCACGAATCTCTTCACCATCGCCAGGCCCGCGGGGCCGGACTTCTCCGGGTGGAACTGAACCCCGAACGTGTTTCCTTCCTCGAGCAGCGCTGTGCAGGGCAGCGTGTAGAAACAGGCAGCCGCGGTTGCATCCGTCACCGGGGCATAGTAGCTGTGCGCGAAGTAGACTTGGGGGCGCTCCCCCCCGGCCAGCAGACGCGACGGCTTACACGGCTCCAGAGCGTTCCAGCCCATGTGTGGCACCCGCGCCGGCTCCGGAAAGCGGCGGATCGTGCCGGGGAACAGTCCCAGGCCGCGCACCTTGGGGTCCTCTTCGCTCCCTTCGAACAATGCGTGGAGCCCCAGACAGATCCCCAGGAACGGCACGGCCCCGCGAATGAGTTCCGCAAGCGTCTCCCGAACCTGCATCTCATCCAGCGCCCGCATGATCCGGCCGAAGTGGCCGACTCCCGGCAGCACAATCTTCGAGGCCGCCCGCAAGCCGCCGGCGCCGCGCACCAGCACGTAGTCGGCGCCGGCTTCGGCCAGCGTGTTCTCCACCGAGCGCAGATTTCCGGCCCCGTAGTCGAGGATCGCGATCATAGCAGGCCCTTGGTCGACGGCAGCCGGCCGGCCAGCCTTCTGTCCCTGGAGCAGGCGTACTTCAGGGCGCGCGCGAAGCACTTGAAAACGGCCTCCAGCTTGTGGTGGCTGGAGCGGCCGTAGAGAACCTTCACATGGACGCTCGCTCCGGCCTGGCTCGTGAAGCCTGCGAAGAAGTCCTCGGCCAGCTCCGCCTGGAGGTCCCCGACCAGCCTGGTCCGCACCAGGTCCTTGTAGACCAGCGATGGACGGCCCCCCAGGTCGATCGCCACAACGGCCAGCGTCTCGTCCATGGGCATGACAAAATAGCCTGCGCGGTTGATGCCGCGCCGCCCGCCCAGGGCCTTTGAGAACAGTTGGCCGAGAACGATCCCCGTGTCCTCGACGGTGTGGTGCTGATCCACGTCGAGATCCCCGGCGGCATTGAGATCGAGGTCGAAGCCGCCGTGCCGCGCGAAAAGCTCAAGCATGTGGTCGAGCAAGCGGATGCCGGTCGAAATGTCGTAGCGGCCGCGGCCCTCGATCCGGAGGCGGCCCTCAATCCGGGTTTCCCTGGTGTGGCGCTTGACGGCGGCCGATCTCATAACACGGTCCCCAACTGGTTGATGTCGGCAAGCACGGCGGATGCGTTCTCCGCTTCAAACAGCGCGATCAACTCGTCGCGCCGCGGGCTGGCCTCGGAGGCGATGCCGATGAATGGGACGCCCGCGGCCCTGGCGCTGCGCGCGTCGTCCACCGTGTCTCCCACGTACCACATCTTCTCCGCCCCGGTGACGGCGGCGATCTTGTGGAGCCCGTCCGGCGCGGGCTTGCCGCGCTCCACGTCCTCGGCGCCGACCAACGGGTCGAACGCCAGTCGCGAGGCGAACCGGTCGAGCGTCATCCGCGCTTCCTCCCGGGGCCTGCCCGTGAAGACCGCCAGCCGGTAGACCCGGCCCAGCCCTTCCAGCAGTCCCGGCCGCGCAACCCATCTCTCGCGGCGGATCAGGCCGTTCCCGGCGTCGCCGAGGAACAGGGACTGGAACCGCGCCACCACAGCCTCGTAGGGCGCATGGAAGCCAAGATCCTGGATGAGGCGGCTGGTGAGGTCCCAATCGTTGGTCCAGCCTCCCGCGTTCTTCAGGTCCTGTATCCGGTCGTTGCCGATCTCGCTTCCGGTGAAGTGCTTCACCGTCTGCCGGATGGCTTCCCGGTAGGACCCGGTGACGTCCACCAGCACGCCGTCCATGTCGAAGACGAGCACGGAGGAGGTCATCACCAGATCTCCTCCAGGGCGGCCAGGAAGCGCTCCGCCTGGGCCCTCGTTCCGGCGGTGACGCGCACGCATCCGGCCAGTTCGTAGCTGCGGTCGCGCACCAGCACGCCCTTTTCGCGCAGTCTGTCACGCACTTCGATGGCGCGCGATCCGGCCTGGAACAAGACAAAGTTGGCCTGGCTGGGGAAGCAGGGGATCCCCAGCCGCCCGAACCCTTCGTAGAGCAGATCCCTGGCGGCGAGCACTTCTTCCACGTAGCCCCTGATGTACTCGGTGTCGCGGATGGCCTCGGTGGCGGCCATCACCGCCAGAGTGTTCACGCTGTACGGCGACTGGGCCTTGTGGAGGAAGGCGACGTTGGAGGCGTGCGAGAACACGCACCCCAGCCGCATCGCCGCCATGCCGTACACCTTGGAGAAAGTGCGGCTCACAAAAAGGTTGGGCCAGCGCGCCAGGCGCCCGAGCATCGTCACGCCGCTGAATTCAAAATACGCCTCGTCCACCAGGACAGCGGCGCCCGCGGCCTTTTCGAGAATCCGCTCGAGGGCCCCGGCCGGAACGCCCGTGCCGGTGGGGTTGTTGGGATTGGCGATCAGAATCGCGCGGGTCTCCGGCCGGATCGCCTCCAGCAACTCCTCAAGGGGAAAGGCCAGGTCGCCCGCGCGGTAGTCGATCTCACTGATGGCGGCGCCCGCAACCTCCGCGTAGAAGCGGTACATGGCATAGGAGGGCCGCAGCAGGAGCACCTGGTCGCCGTCGTCGACGTAGGTGTTGACGATCACCTGGATGGCCTCGTCCGTGCCGTTGGTAAACAGCAGTTGCTCCGCGGCCACGGCGAAGAACCGGCTCAGCTCAGCGCGGGCTTCGCCGTACTCGGGGTATACCGCCAGGCCATCCGGCTTGAGGCTGCGCTGAAGAAACTCGATCACGCGCGGGGAGCAGCCCACCGTGTTCTCGTTGAAGTCCAGGCGCAGCTTCGACGCCCTGCCCGCCGTGGGCGGGCTGTAGGGCGCCATCCGCATGACGGCCTCGCGCGGGCGAAGCACCGGAACGGTTTCAGCCACGGAGCCTCACCTCCACCGAGCGCGCGTGCGCTTCCAGGCCCTCGGCCCGCGCCAGCGCCGTGATGGCGGGCGCCAGCCGCGCCAGCGCCGCGCGGTTCAACTGCTGCACCGAGATGACCTTGACGAAATCCGCCGATGAGAGCCCGCCCCTCAAGCGCGCCAGACCCGACGTGGGCAGCACGTGGTTCGGGCCGGAGGCGTAATCGCCCGCCGCCTCGGGGCTGTAGCGGCCCACAAAGATGCTGCCGGCCGCCGTAATGCGCTCAACCAGTCTGCCGTCCGGCAGGCTCAGATGCTCCGGCGCGAAACGGTTGGAGATATCCACGGCGTGATCAAGCGAAGGGACAACGATGATGGCGCTGTTGCGGCGCAGCGAGACGCGGGCCGTCGGCGCCGTGGGCAGGGTCCGCAGTTGCACCGCGACCTCCGCGGCCACCGCCGACGCCAGACGCTTGCTGGTGGTGACCAGCACTGCGGCGGCATCCGCGTCGTGCTCGGCCTGGGCGAGCATGTCGGCCGCAAGCGCCCCGGGGTCGCCGTCATCGGAGATGAGGAGGATCTCGGTCGGGCCCGCCACGAAATCAATGCCCACTTCGCCGGCGAGCAGCTTCTTGGCCGCCGCCACGTAGATGTTCCCCGGCCCGACGATCCGGTCCACCCGCGGCACGGTTTCCGTTCCGAAGGCCAGCGCCGCGATGGCCTGCGCGCCTCCCATGCGGAAGACCCTGTCCACCTCCAGCCACTTCGCCGTTCCCAGGATCCCGGCGGAGGGCCGGGGGGAAGCCACACAAGTGAACGGCACCCCTGCGACCTGCGCCGGAATCACGGTCATGAGCACGGAGGAAGGGAGCGGGTAGCGGCCCGAAGGCACGTACGCCGCCATGGCGTCCAGCGGACGGATCACATGGCCGGCCCGCTGGCCGCCGGACAGCTTCGCCATCACCGGCTTGGGCAGTTGCAGGCGCGCGAAGTCCCGGATGTGCCTCGAGGCCGCTTGCAGCGCCTCGCGGAACTCAGCAGACAGCGCCTTGTAGCCGGCCTCCATCTCCCGCTCGTGAACCACGACGGTCCTGGCCCGCGCCGGGAGCCCGTCCAGACGCCGGGCGTGCTTGAGCAGAGCGCGGTCGCCGTGGCGGCGGACATCCTCTATGATCGGCTCTACTGTTCGTTCAGCCTCGCTCAGCCGCGAGGCCCGCCTTCGCAGCAGTTTCCCGGCCTGGCGATGGTCGATGATCCGCAGCATGGCTCACATCACTATCTTGTTGAGGGGGTACTCGACGATACCCTCCGCGCCGGCCTCCTTCAGCCGCGGGAGAATGACGCGCACGGTGGATTCGTCGAGGATGGTGTTGACCGCCAGCCATTCCTCATCGCTGAGGTGGCCGACCGTGGGCTTCTTCAGCGCCGGCAACACGCGCAGCACCCGGTCCAGGTTATCGCGGTGCACGTTCAACATCAGCCCGACCTTGCCCAGCGCATTGATGGCCCCTTCGAGCAGCATCCGGAGGTCGGCCAGTTTCTGTTGCTTCCAGGGGTCGCGCCAACTGTCGAGGTTGGCGATTAGCTGCGTGTTGGACTCCATCACAGTGTCTATGATCCGCAGCTTGTTGGCGCGCAGCGACGACCCCGTCTCGGTCACCTCCACGATGGCGTCCGCCAGCACCGGCGGCTTAACCTCGGTGGCGCCCCAACTGAACTCGACCTTGGCGGTGACGCCGTTTCTGGCCAGGTAGCGGCGCGTGGCCGCCACCAGTTCGGTGGCGATGATCTTGCCTTGAAGGTCCTTGACATTCGTGAACGGAGACCCTTCAGGCACGGCCAGCACCCAGCGCACCTTGCCGAAGCTCTGTTTGGCGTAGACCAGATCGGCGACCGTCGCCACCTGCGCCTCGCTCTCCTCGACCCAGTCGCGCCCGGTCAGACCGGCGTCCAGGACTCCGTCCTCGACATATCGCGCCATCTCCTGGGCGCGGATCAGCATGCACTCAATGTCCGGGTCGTCGATGGCCGGAAAATAGGACCGGCTGCCGGTCGTGATGTTGAAGCCCGCGCGGCGGAACAGGTCTATGGTGGCGTTCTCCAGGCTTCCTTTTGGGATGCCGAGCTTGAGTGTCATGCGCGGCCCCCGTAAGTCTGGCCCGGGTCGTAGACCGGGGACTCCGTCACCGCCCACTCGCCCTGGCGCAGGGTGCGGAAGAAACAGCTACGGTACCCTTCGTGGCACACGCCGGCCGCGAGCGGCTCGACGCGCACCAGGAGCGCGTCCCGGTCGCAGTCGGTGGAGATCTCCTTTACCGCCAGCCTGTGTCCGGAGGTTTCGCCTTTCATCCAGAGCTTCCGTCTCGAGCGGCTGTAGAACGTGGCGAAGCCGGTCTCGACGGTCTTCCGCAGGGCCTCCTCGTTCATGAAGCCGAGCATCAGAACCCGCCCGTCGGCGTGATCCTGAACCACCGCCGGGATCAGCCCTTCCAGCTTGTCAAAGTCCAGATTCATGAGTGCACCAACAAAAATGCCCGCCTCATCAGCGGCGGGCTCCGTTCTCTGCTGTCGCTTTCGGATTGCGCAGAAATCAGCCCGTCGCGCGGTGCGTCCCGCAGTGGCGATGGTGGAGCATGGCGACGGACATATTGGCCTTGAAACCGGCAGTATAGCAGAAGCGGAGGTGTGGCGGGGCGCCGCGACGAGTCTGTATAATGTCCGGACTTGGAGTTCAGCATCTCCAGATCCCTGTCTCGGGGCTGCCTGCGGAATGCGCTCCCATTCCTGCTTTTGCTGGCCGCCTGCCTCGCCTTGTTCGCGGTGAGCGGAGCCTTCCAGGCCGAGTTGGGCGAGTACCCGGACGAACCGGCGCACTTCGTCACCTCCTTGATGGTGAGGGACTATGTTGCAGCCGGGGCGCCCTGGCCGCCGCTGCAATTCGCCGTGGACTACTACCTGCACTACCCTAAGGTCGCCCTGGGCCACTATCCGCCGCTCCTCCACGTCCTGCAAGCAGCCTGGATGCTGGGGTTCCCGGCCACCAAGGCCTCCCTGCTGGCGCTCAACGCCATTCTGGTCGCGCTGACCGGGACCTTGCTTTACCGTGTGGTCCGGGGGGAGTACGGGGGCTGGGCGGGCGCCGGCGTCGCCGCGCTATGGGTGGGACTGCCCGTGGTGCAGACCTACGGCGGCATGGTGATGGCGGAGGCGCTGGTGGCGCTGCTGGTGTTCGGCGCGGTCGTCTGCTACGGGCGGTTTTTGGATGCCCCCAGCCTGCGGAACGCTGCGGTTTTCGGGCTGCTGGCCGCGCTGGCGCTGCTTACCAAGCAGTCAACGCTGCTGCTCATGCTGGTCCCCCCGATCGGCGTTCTCCTGGCTGGCCGCATCAGCGCCGTCCGGAGCTTCCCGTTCTGGATGCCAGCGCTGATGGTGGCTGGGACGGCGGGTGTGTGGTACTACTTGATCCATTTCCGCCTCCTCAGCTTGGTTCTGGCCGACATGTCCGGTCTTACCATTTCGCGGACACCCCTGGCCGGACAGGCAAGACTAGTGGCAGAGTCAGTGGGGTATGCACTGTCCATCCTGGCAGCCGCCGGCTTCTGGTCTCGCGTTCTGGCGCCGATTCTGCGCAGGCGGCAGGTAACGGGTTTGTGGGCCGCCTGCGCGGCCTGCCTGCTCGCCTTCCTGCTGATCCGCGTGCCACTCCCACTGGTGGCGCTGGAGGCGCGATACTCAATTTGCATCCAGCCCGTGCTGCTGGTGTTCGCGGCGGCAGGAGGGGCGTGGCTGGCTCAACTGCTCTCGGGGCGGGTCCTGACACGCGCCAGGTGGGCCTGGGTGGTGGCTCTGGTGACAGTCCTGACTTTCGCCCTGTGGACCTTTCGGATCCCTCACCGCCGTTACTTCGGGTTCTCGGAGGCGGCCGCGGCGGTGCTGGAGGACCCGAGGATGGGAGAGAGCGTCTCCCTGGTCTGCGCCGACGCGGGTGGCGAGGGCGCCTTTGTGGCCGCCGTCGCCGCGGGCGGAACCCGTTCCGGCCACATAGTCCGGCGCGCCACCAAGGAACTGGCGACCACGAACTGGCATGGCACGCGCTACCGGGCCCGGTTCAACTCAACGGAGGATCTGCTTCACCACCTGGAGAGCGCAAAGGTGCGCGTTCTGGCTGTGCAGGCAGGTCCCGGCCCACCAGGGCATAGCCACTGGGAGCTGATTCGGAGCATGCTGAGGGAGCACCCGGACCGCTGGACGCTGGCCGGTACTTTTCCAAGACTCCGCCCGCCGTCAGAGGCGGGCGCGGGCGTCAGCGTCTACCGCCTGAACAGCCAGAAGGAACTCCGGCGGGAGGCTTTGCGGCACTGATGCCTGAGAGGCCGGTTAGACCTCGCGCCGGTTCTCCAGCGACTTGGACATGGTCACCTCATCAGCGAAGTCCAGATCGCTTCCCACCGGTATCCCCATGGCGATGCGCGTCACCCTGAGCCCCAGGGGCTTCAGCAGGCGCGCCAGGTAAGCGGCCGTAGCCTCCCCCTCCACGTTGGGGTTGGTGGCCAGAATGACCTCCTTGACCTCGCCTCCCTCGAGCCGTTCCAGCAGGTTCCTGATCTTCAACTGGTCCGGCCCCACGCCGCGCAGCGGCGAGATTGCTCCATGCAGCACGTGGTACAACCCCGGGAACTGCCGGGTGGTCTCCACCGGCACGATGTTGTGCGTTTCCTCGACCACGCAGATCACCGACCGGTCCCGGTGCACATCGGCGCAGAAAGGGCACAGCTCGCTGTCACTGATGTTGTTGCACAGCCGGCACAGCCCAAGCTTGCTCTTCACGTCCAGGAGCGCCGCAGCCAGGCGCTCGGCGTCTTCCAGACTCCCGCGCAACACGTGGAACGAGAGCCGCTGGGCGGACTTCTGGCCGATCCCGGGCAGCCTTCTGAACTCCCGTATGAGCCGCGCCAGCGGCTCGGCGAAATCAGGCATGAACTGAGCGCCGCCCCCTTACGGCCGCGGTTCAGTGCTCACCGCGGAACCGCGAGCGTGAGCGAACGGAGCGTTAGAACATGCCCGGAGGCAGGCCCAGCCCTCCCAGAAAGCCGCTGGTTTTCTGCTGGACGGCCTCGTCAACCTTCTTGGCGGCCTCGTTGCAGGCGGCCATGACCATGTCCTGCAACATCTCCACGTCCCCCGCCACTTCCGGGTCGATCTTCACTCCGAGCACGTGCTTCTGGCCGCTCATGTTTACAGTGACCATGCCGCCGCCGGCGGAGGCTTCCACGCGGATCTGCGCGATTTCCTCCTGGAGCCGCTCCTGCATCTCGCGCGCCTGCTTCATCATCGACTGCATGTTACCGGGCAATCTCATTGGTGCTCCTCGGACTATTCTTTCAGATCGCGGACAGCGCGCACCTGGCCTCCGAGCGTCTCGCGAAAACGCTGGACTTCGGGATGCGACAGCGCCCTGCCGGCCAGCGCCTCATCCCCATCGACCGCCTTCGCGGCGGGAGCAGGCGCAGCCTCGTCCACCACGGCGACAGTGAACCTGGTCCCGCTCGCGCCCAGGTGCTCGAAGGCCTTCTGAAGTTCGACCTTGCGCAAAGAGAGTTTGACTTCGGCAGGGACCTCGATCCTCAGTCCCTCCGGCGTCTCAGTCAGATGTGAGTGGTCTATGGCGTCAGCCGAGTAGGGCATTTTGAGGTCCTTGAACGCGCGGTGCAGCTTGCCCTTCCAGTTACCTCCACCGGAGGCCGGCGCCCTGGACTCCGGCTTCGGGGAGGAGCGCTGCGGGGCGGGCGATCCCCCGAGCGAGGCCAGCGCTTCCTCAATGGCCAGGAGCCTGCCGGCTTGCACCATGCGCAGCAGGCCGATCTCCATGTGCAGCCGCGGCTGCGTGGATCTTTGCAGGTCGCCGTACAACTCCAGCGTCAGGTGCAGGTAGCGTGTGAGGTCTTCTTCGCTGAAGCCCGCGGCGATCCCGGCGAGCCGCCGCCGTTCGTCGGGGGAGGCTGCGATCAGCCGTGTTCCCTCCCCGGCGATCCTGGCCACCATCAGGTTGCGGAAGAATCCCGCCAGTTCCCGGCAGAAATGCTGCATGTTGAGGCCGTTCCGCTCCAGATCCGCTACGACCTCGATCATGCGGCGGGAGTCTGAGGCGGCCAGCGCCTCGGTCACCTGCCGCAGGCTGTCAAGTGAGAAGGAACCGAGCAGCGCCCGCACTTCCGCCGCCTTCAGCTCCTGGCCGCAGCAGGCGATGGCCTGGTCCAGCGCCGAGAGCGAATCGCGGACGCTGCCCTCGCCGGCCTGCGCCAGCACCGCCAGCACCTCGGCATCCGCCGTTATGCCCTCCTGGCGGCAGATCCATTCCATGCGCGCCACCACGTCCTCGAACTCCACCGAGCGGAAGCTGAACTGCTGGCAGCGCGAGGCGATGGTGGCGGGAATCTTGTGCGACTCGGTGGTGCACAGCATGAACACCACCCATTCGGGCGGCTCTTCCAGCGTCTTCAGCAGGGCGTTGAAGGCTTCGCTGGTGATCTGGTGCGCTTCATCTATGATGAAGACCTTGTAGCGGTCGCGGGCGGGCCGGTAACGGACATTCTCCCGCAGTTCCCGCATCTCGTTGATGCCGCGGTTGGATGCGGCGTCGATCTCGATGACGTCGGGGGAGTTGCCGGCGGCGATCTCCACGCAACTCGAGCACGTTCCACACGGCGTGGCCGTGGCGCCCCCGACGCAGTTGAGGCACCGCGCCAGGATTCTGGCAACCGTCGTCTTGCCCGTGCCGCGCTGGCCGGAGAAGATGTAGCCGTGCGCGATGCGGTTCTGGAGGATGGCGTTTTCGAGCGTGGTCCTGACGTGGTCCTGGCTGACCAGTTCCGCAAACGTCTGCGGCCGGTACTTCCTGGCGATGACCTGGTACATGAGGGCCGGTTACCGAGAAGATGCCAGGCTCCGGGTGACCCGCGGCACACGGGTTAAGCC
Source organism: Solibacteraceae bacterium (assembly GCA_037440765.1). Lineage (GTDB taxonomy): Bacteria > Acidobacteriota > Terriglobia > Bryobacterales > Bryobacteraceae > DTKY01. The sequence continues at coordinate 3,485 of JBBITL010000093.1, read as the reverse complement.
ACTACCGTTGCTTCCTTCCGGACCTGGCGGGGTTTGCGGCCGCCCGTTGCACGGGGCCCAGAGCCTGACAACCTCCCATGCTAACAGACGCTGAACCGCGAGCGTCAGCAGGCGAATGGACCTTGTGATACTCCTTTAGGGGATGAAGCCCGCCGACCTGCCTCTCCAGTTTCCGGTGGTTGTATCGCTGGAGGTGGAGTGGGGCGACCAGGACGCCCTGGGCCACGTCAACAACACTGTCTACCTGAGATGGTGCGAGACCGCCCGCGTGGTGTACCTGGAGAAGACGGGGATGTGGCCGCTCGTCAAGAACCACGGAATGGGGCCGGTGGTGGCCTCGATCGCCTGTGACTACCGCCGGCCGGTGGTCTTCCCGGACACCGTGCGGGTGGGAGCGCGGGTGTCCAGGATCGGGCGGAGCAGTTTCCGCATGGAACACGCCGTGGTCAGCGTCTCCCAGGACGCCGTGGTCGCGGAATCTCATTCCACCCTCGTCTTCCTCCAATACGACAGGGGCAAGCCGCTGCCGTTGCCGCCGGAGGTTCGCGAGGCGATGGAGCTGCTGGAAGGACGGGTTCTTACTTGAGTACAGGAGGAAGACACCCATGTTCAAAGAATTCAAAGAGTTCGCGATGCGGGGCAATGTCCTGGACATGGCCATCGGCATCATCATCGGGGCTGCTTTTGGGAAGATCGTCACCTCGTTCATCAACGATGTTCTGATGCCGCCCATGGGGCTGCTGATGGGCAAGGCAGACTTCTCGAGCCTGTACCTCAACATCTCAGGCAAGGAATTCCCGAGCCTGGCCGCCGCCAAGCAGGCGGGAGCGGCGACCATCAACTATGGCATCTTCATGAACACGGTGCTGGACTTCCTGCTGGTGGCCTTCGCGGTCTTCCTGCTTGTGAAACAGGTCAACCGGCTGAAGCGCCAGCCCGCGCCAGCGCCCGCTGTGCCCACGACCAAAGATTGTCCCTACTGCCTGTCGGCGGTGGCGATCAAGGCGGTGCGCTGCGCGCACTGCACCTCACAGCTCACGTAGGGGCACGCCGGCGGCTTGCCCTATTCGAGAGTCAGGGCGGCGAAGACGGGGTAGTGATCGGACGGATATCGTCCGTCCTGGTTGTAGGTCACTGTCTCGGCTTCGTGTACCTTGAAGGGGCCGCGGTACATGATCCAGTCGATGCGGCTCCCCGACGTGTCGCCCTTCCACAGGCTCATGGTGGCTTCCGGACCTGAGCGCTTCGCGGCACTCATCCACGCGTCGGTCAGGTACGGCGTGAATACCTGGTGGACCTCCCCGCCCCCCGGCGTGTTGAAATCCCCGGTCATCAGGAAAGGCACATTCTGCGGCAAGGCCTTGATCCTGGCGACGATGATCCTGGCGCACTCGATCCGGGCCGCCTGGTCTTCGGCGCGGTGGGGGAAATGCGTGTTGTAGAAGTAGAACCGCTTCTTATTCTCCACCAGCTCGAACAAGCCCCAGGTGACCATGCGGGGGAAGTTGATGCCCCAGGCCGAACTGCCGGGAACCTCCGGCGTTGGGGAGAGCCAGAAGTCCCCGCTCTCAAGCAGTGTCAGCTTGCCGGGCTTGTAGAAAACGCCCATGTGCTCGTCCTGCTGGTTGCCGCGGCGGCTGATCCCGAACCACTTGTACTGGGGCAGTTTCTCCACTATGTACTGGCCCTGCGAGTGCCACAGCTCCTGCGTCCCCATCAAGTCCGGGTCCATTCGCCGGACCGACTCCACGAAAATGTCGCGGCGGTTGTCCCAGGCGTTCGGGCCGTCGCTGGCCAGCGGGAGCCGGACGTTATAGCTGACCACCCTTAAAGGCTGGGCGCACGCGGAAACCGCCAGCGCCAGAAACAGCAGACATTTCCTCCGAAGCATCGCCATAGCCCCCTAGTCTAGTTCGAAAACGTAGCGTCCGCTCCCGGCCTGAATCACCACCGCGCCGTCGGTCTGCCTGGCGCCGGTGAGGCCGGGGACTCCTGCCTGAAAGGCGTCCTTGGCCCAGACGGGCTTGCCCGATTCGCGGATGGTGACCGCCGCGCGGCCCAGTTTCGGCAGGTGGACCTCCGCCTCGCTCCCCACCGGCACGGTGATCTCCAGCCTCAGCCGGTCCCCGTCGCGGCTCCAGGAGCAGGCCACTTCCCCGCGCTGCGTCTTCACCGATCCGGAAGCCCAGCGCAGGTCGCGCACCACCTGGGGCTCGAAGCGGATGCGCTCGAAGCCGGGCGAGACCGGGTCCGGGTTGATGCCCGCCAGGGCCGAGTAGAACCAGGCGCCCACGCTGGCGAGCGCCGCGTGGTTGTGCGAGTTCATGGACGGGCCGGTGCGGTTCTGCCACAGCTCCCACAGCGTGGTCGCGCCGTTCCGGGCCATGTAGCCCCAGCCCGGATAAGTGGTCTGGGCCGCCAGGTCGTAGGCCAGGTCCGAGCGGCCCGACCGCGTCAGCAACGGCAGCAGGTGCTTGGTTCCAACGATCCCGGTGGTCAGGTGCGTGTTGTTCGCATGCACGATGTCGCCGGCCAGGTCCGCCAACGCGGTCGCCCGGTAGTTGTCGGGCATCATGTTCAGGAACAGCGGCAGCAGGATGGAAGTTTGAGAGCCGCTGCCATAGGTGCCGCTGTAGGAGTTGAAGTACGTCTTGTGGAAAGAGTCGCGGATCGCGGCGCCCAGCTTCTGGTACGTGACGGCATCATCGGTTCTGGCCAGGATCATCGCCGCGCGCGTCACAATGTCCACGCTGTAGCAGTAATAGAAGGTTGACACCAGGTCGCCGGGGGTCTTGGCTATCGACGCCCAGTCGGCGTAGGAGTAGTAGCTCACGATGCCGTCCCGGGCGCGGCTGGTGAGGTAGTCGGTCCAGGCCTTGATCCCGGAGTAGTGCTGTTCGAGGATGCGCGTGTCGCCGTAGTAGAGGTACATGTACCAGACCAGCAGCGGGTAGGCGCTCCCCCAGGCCGGGTCGGCTGGCCGGCGGCCGGCGCGGTAGGGGACCGTGTCGGGCAGTGTTCCGTCCGACATCTGCGCGTCGCGTATGTCGCGCACAAACTTGGTGTAGAAGGCCGCCATGTCGAAGTTCCAGATGGCTGTCTCCGCCGCCAGGTGCGCGTCGGCCAGCCAGCCCATGCGCTCGTCGCGCTGGCTGGATTCGGTGGGGATGCCGTGAAGGTTCGTGCGCAGGCTCCAGTGCAGCAGCCGCTGGACCTGGTTGAGGACGGGCGTGGAGGCGGCAAAGCCGCCGGCCGGCGCCACCGCCGTATGGACCACCCGTCCCACGACGTCCCCGGGCCTGGGCGCGCCGGCGAGGCCCGTCACCTCCACGTACCGGAACCCGTGGTAGGTGAACCGCGGCTCGTACACTTCCTCGCCCTCGCCCTTCAGAATGTAGGTATCCGTGGCCCGGGCCGCGCGCAGATTCTCGGTGTTGAGCGTGCCGTCTTCATACAGAAGTTCGGCATGGCGCAACCTGACGCTG
>JBBITL010000092.1:0-14719 GCA_037440765.1 Solibacteraceae bacterium | reverse complement strand
TGAGATTGCAGGCGATCGTCGCCCAACTCCATTCCACGCTCACCGCGGCCAGCCCGCGGCAGAGGAACTGCCGCATGCCGCGCTGCTGTTTGAGCGCTCCGAATACCGGCTCGACCTGGCCTTGCGCCGCCGGAGATGCTCTTGCGCAGTCGGCCACGGCCGCCTCGGGCAGGGCCCCGCTTTGCTCACCGGTCAGCGCCGTCATCGGCGCCAACGAGCCGGTGTCGGAGCCCCGTTGATGATCCCGTTGCGCCAGCACCAGATGGTCGTCCGACACCGCGATCTCGGCGGTGTAGCCAAGGCAGAATCCTCCGCGCCGCCGCAGCGGGCGGGACTCCGGCCGGCTCCAGCAATCTGCCACTGCGGCGGGGAGGGCGGCGGCCGGCGGGTGAGGACAGGAACAGGTTGCCGGCTGCGTGCGATAGAATCTCCATTAGCTTACATTCAGGATCAACCCCCACCATGGCAAAGCACGCGCACCCCTGGCATCAGTCGCTGACCTTGATGTTGCTGTCGGCCGTCCTGCTTCCGCTGCTCGGTCTCGTCCTGTTGTGGATGCGGCGGGGATCGAAAGTCCGCTGGAAGATCCTCGGGACCGTTCCCATTCTCGGCTTTGGCGTGGCCCACCTGTTTCTGTTCTTCGGCCTGCGCGTTGAAGTGGATGGAACCGGCTCCAGACCGATATTCACTTTCGGCTCCAGCGCATCCCGCTACGCGCAGCTTGAAGCCAGCCGGGCGGCCCAGCCGCCGGCGCAGCCAGTCGTGGCTCCCGCCCTCACCGCGCCCTACTGGACCGACTTTCGCGGTCCCCATCGCGACGGCCGCTACGAGCAGACGCCGATCCTCACTGCCTGGCCCAGGGGAGGCCTGGCGCGGCTGTGGAAACAGCCGGTGGGAGGCGGCTACGCCTCGTTCGTCGTAGCCGAGGGCCGGGCCTTCACCATCGAGCAACGCCGCGGGCAGGAGGTTGCCGCCGCCTACGACGTCACCACTGGCCGGGAACTGTGGGTCAACTCCTGGGCCGGCGACTTCCGGGAAGCGATGGGCGGCGACGGGCCGCGCTCCACCCCCGCCTGGCACGAGGGACGGCTGTACGCGCTGGGGGCCGAAGGGGAATTCCGCTGCATCGATGCCGCCACCGGCAATACCCTCTGGTCCAAGAATATTCTGACGGACAACGGCGCTGCCAACCTCACCTGGGCCATGTCGGCGTCGCCGTTGATCGTCGACGAGAAGGTCATTGTGCAGCCCGGCGGGCGGGAAGGCAGGTCGGTGGTGGCATACCACAAGCTGACCGGCGCGCGTGTCTGGAGCGCGCTCAACGACAAGCAGGCCTACACCTCCCCCAGGCTGGTGACCCTGGCCGGCCGGAGGCAAATCATCACGGTCACCGCCGAGCGGGCGGTCGGACTGGCGCCCGAAGACGGCGCACTGCTGTGGGAATACCCCTGGGTCACCGAGTACGACGTGAACGCCTCCGAGCCCCTGGTGGCCGGCCCGAACCGCTTCTTCATCTCCGCCGGCTACGGCCACGGGGCGGCGCTGGTCGAGCTGCAACCGGCCGGCGCGACCTTCACCGCGCGCACCGTGTGGCAGAACAACCGCATGAAGACCAAGTTCAACCCCCCGGTGCTCTATGAAGGACATGTCTACGGCCTCGACGACGGCATCCTCGCCTGCGTGAACGTGGAGACCGGCGAGCAGAAATGGAAGGGCGGGCGTTACGGCTTCGGCCAGCTCCTGCTGGCCGGCGGCCACCTGGTGGTGACGACCGAAACAGGCGAGGTCGTGCTCGTCAGGGCGACGCCGGAGGGGCACCAGGAAGTGGCGCGCTTTCCGGCCATCGAAGGCAAGACCTGGAACATGCCGGCGCTGGCCGGCGGCCTGCTGTTTGTACGAAACACGACCGAAATGGCCTGCTTCCGCATCGCACCGGACTAGCCGCGGCACCGTGCGGCATGCCTTCCCGGCCCGTCGCGGCCTCAGAGCAGCGAGCGGACGCCCTGGATCAGGCTCTGAGTGGTCCAGACCTCCGGCCCGATGTGCTTCTGCACCACCCGGCCCCGGCTGTCAATGATGTAGGTCTCCGGGAACTTGAAGGTGCCGTACTCGCCGCTGATCCCGGCCGACGGGTCCCGGGCGGTCAGGAAAGAAACCTTTGCCTTGTCGAGGAAAGCCCGGTAATCGCGCTCGCTGGTGTCCACGCTCACGCCCAGCACCACCACGCCGTCCGGCGCCAGTTGTTTTTGAAACTCGTCGAGCGACGGCATCTCGTCAACGCACGGCGGGCACCAGGTGGCCCAGAAATTCAGCACCAGGAGCTTCCCGCCGAAGTCCGAGCGCGTCACCGTCCGCCCGCTGTCGGTCGTGATGCGGAAGTCCGGCGCCTTGTCGCCGACGTTCACCACGTGCTCCTGGAAACCGTCCGCTATGACGGCGCCCAGCACGGCCAGCAAGACCGCAATCGAAATCCGGATATAGCGTTCCGCCCTGTTCGCGCCCATGAGCCCTTCTAATATAATTCTAGAGTATCCGTGCCGCCCCGCGCGGCATCATAACTTCATAGAATCATGCTGATCACCAGGCGAGCCGAGTTCTCCGCTTCGCACGCGTGCCGCCAGCCGGCCCGCACCGACGAGGAGAACGCCGCCCTCTACGGAGCCGAGGCCAACCCCCGCGGCCACGGCCACAACTTCGTGCTGGATGTCACGCTGGAGGGCGAACCCGACCCGCTGAGCGGCATGGTTTACGATCTGAAGAAGCTCAAGGAGATTCTCCAGCGGGAAGTCGTCGATGTGTTCGATCACCGCTTCCTGAACCTGGAGGTGCCGCCCTTCGACCGGGTGGTGCCCACGCCCGAAAACATGGCCGCGGACATCTGGCGGCGTTTGGAACCCGTATTGCTCGGCGCCGGAGCCCGGCTTCACGCCGTGCGGCTGGCCGAGACCGAAGACCTGTGGGTCGAGTATCGCGGAGGCGCCCGGTGATCCGGCTGGCGCGCCGCTATCGCTTTTCCGCTTCGCACCGCCTGCATTCGCCGGCGCTGCCGGAAGCGGCCAACGCCGAACTGTACGGAAAGTGCAACAACCCGTGCGGGCACGGACACAACTACGTCCTGGAGGTGGGCCTGAGGGGGCCGCTGGATGAGGCCACCGGTCGCGTCGCCGATGTGGCCGCCCTCGACCGCCTGGTGGAGACGAAGGTGCTTGAGAAGTTGCGCTACCGTGACTTGAACCGGGAGGCGCGCCAGATCGCCGGCGAGGTGCCCACCACCGAGAACCTGGCGGCGGGCATCGTCCGGGAACTGTCTTCCTGGTGGCCGGAGTTCTTCCCCGGGCCCGGGCCGTCCCTGGAGCGCGTCCGCATCTGCGAGACGCCCCGCAACGTCATTGAGGAAGTGGTATCGAGATGAGCAGAAGCCGAGGCGCGTCCAGGAGCGCCGCTTCCAGATCGCGGGCGGGCTCTGTCGCCGGGCACCTGGAGCAGGTTCTTCGCGGCCTGGGGGAGGACCCCGGCCGGGAGGGCCTTCTGAAGACGCCCCAGCGGGCGGCCGAGGCGCTGGAGTTCCTGACCAGCGGTTACGGCATGAGCCTTCCCAAGATCCTGAACGGCGCCCTGTTCAGGGTCAAGTACGACGAGATGGTGATCGTCAAGGACATAGAGTTTTTCAGCCTTTGTGAGCACCATCTGCTGCCCTTCTATGGAAAGGTGCATGTGGCCTACATTCCGCGGGATAAGGTGATCGGGCTGAGCAAGCTCCCGCGCATCGTGGACATGTTCGCGCGCCGGCTGCAAGTTCAGGAGCGTATGACGCAGCAGATCGCGCAGACCGTGGAGCAGGCCGTCAACCCGCTCGGCGTGGGAGTGGTGGCCGAAGCGCGCCACTTCTGCATGATGATGCGAGGCGTGGAAAAGCAGCATTCCGGGGCGGTGACCAGCGCCATGCTGGGCGCGTTCCGCACCCACAAGGAGACCCGCGACGAGTTCCTCTCGCTGGTTTCCCACACGACGCTGGGCTTCTGATCCCGCCCGCCCGCCGCGTGCTACGATGAGGGCTTGATGCCCGCCAACTTCCGGCATTTCAAGGCAGGCCCCGATCTGGCGGGGCGCTCCTGGCAGGTGGACCTGATGTGGATGCAGACCGCTATCGCCATCCGCCACAGCGACTCTCTGGACGTGAAATTCCTGCTCTCCAGCGGCGGCGATCACATGGAACGGGTGGTCTCGCTCCGGCACCCTGACCTGCTGGAGCTGAGCCGCGCAACCCGGCAGCCGCTCACCGATTCCTGGTGCTGCCGCCTGGCGGCCCGCCACCTGAGACACATGGTCGAAACCGGCGAGGACTTCGAAAAGGTCCTGGTCACGGTCCCCGCACCGGTTCTGGCCAGGTACGGCGGGGAGCCGGCGGGGTCGTGACCTTGTCGCTTGACCGGAAGCTCCGGGAGTGCGGGGTGGTGGGCGCCGGCGGCGCGGGCTTTCCCGCGTCGGTGAAGGCCACTGCCCGGGTCGAGTTCGTGCTGGCCAACGGCGCCGAGTGCGAGCCGCTGCTTCACAAGGACGCCGAGCTGATGGAGCACTTTCCGGCCGAGATAGTCGCCGGGATGTGCCTGATGATGGAGGCCACCGGAGCCCGCCGCGGCAAGTTCGGGATCAAGGAGAAAAACAGCCGCGCGGTGCGGGCTGTCAGCCTGCACCTCAAGCCGGACAAGGCGGACCTGGTGCTGCTCGGCGACTTCTACCCGTCGGGCGACGAGTACGAGCTGGTCTACACGGCGACCGGCCGCCTGATACCTGCCGCCGGCATACCGCTCCAGGCCGGCTGCGTGGTGAACAACGTCGAAACGCTGTTCAACGTCAGCCAGGCGGACCAGGGCCGGCCGGTGGTGAGGAAGCTGGTCTCCGTAGCGGGCGCGGTGCGGGAGCCGAAGTCCTTCTGGATTCCGGTGGGAACCCCGCTGCGCGATCTGATCGAGCTGGCCGGCGGCGCGGCTGTGCCGGAGTTCGGCGCGTTCGTGAGCGGCATCATGATGGGCCGGCTGTCGTTCGACCTGGACGAGGTGGTCACCAAGACCACGGCGGGGCTGATCGTGCTGCCGCGGGAGCACTACCTGGTGGGGCGCAAGGCGAGGCCTCCTGAGCAGATGCACCGCATCGGCAAGTCGGCCTGCGACCAGTGCAGCTACTGCACCGAGTTCTGTCCCCGCTACCTGCTCGGCTACGAGGTCATGCCCCACAAGGTTATGCGCAGCCTCGGGTTCACCCTGGGCGGCGCGGAGCTGTGGAACCAGTCGGCCGAGTTGTGCTGCGCCTGCGGCCTCTGTACGCTGTATGCCTGTCCGGAAGACCTCTACCCCAAGGAGGCCTGCGACAAATCCAAGAAGGACATGCGGGCGGCGGGCATCAGGTTCGTCCAGCAGAGACCGGTGGCGGTCCACCCGATGAAGGAGAGCCGTCGCGTGCCGCTGGCGCAGCTTCGCCGGCGGTTGAAGATCGAAGCCTACGAAGTGGAAACGCCTTACCAGGCCGTGGAACACCAGCCGGCGGTGGTTCGTATCATGCTGTCGCAGCACATGGGCAGGCCGGCGACGCCGGTGGTCGGCGCCGGGGACCGGGTCGAGTGCGGCACGACGGTAGGCCGGGTGGCTGCCCCGGACCTGGGCGCCGATGTCCACTCCAGCATCGCCGGCAAGGTCACGGCGGTGACGCAGTCTTACGTCGAAATCCAGGCATAACCAGATGGCCAGAAACTCAATTGGTCTGATAGAGCTGGGCAGCATCGCCGGCGGCTACGAGGTGGCCGACGCCATGCTGAAGACCGCCGACGTCGAGTTGCTGCTCTCGCGCTCGATCTGCTCGGGCAAGTACGTGGTCATGGTGCGGGGCGACGTGGCCGCGGCGCAGTCCAGCGTCGCGGCGGGCGCTCAAGCGGGCGGCTTCTCGGTCATCGACACGTTCGTGATCCCCAACCTCCACGAGAGCGTTTTCCCGGCCCTGGGCGGGAGCGTGAAGGTGGAGCGGCTGGAGGCGCTGGGCGTGCTGGAAGCGTTCTCGGTCGCCTCGCTGATCGAGGGCGCGGACGCCGCCGCCAAGGCCGCCAACGTTCAGCTCATCGAAATCCGTCTGGCCATGGCCCTGGGCGGGAAAGCCTTCGTCACCCTCACCGGAAGCGTGTCCGCCGTGCGCAGCGCGGTGGAGGCGGGCGCCCGCCTGATTGCAGCCAAGGGGCTGCTGGTCAACAAGGTTGTGATCCCCAACCCGCGCCCGGAACTGTTGAGCGAAATGGTCTAACGCCGTGCCGCCGGCGCCCTGCGCTTCCCCTGCTGTTCGAGCGGCGTCACCGGGTCCATGAACGGCCAGCACAGGGTTCCCAGCAGGTAGGCGGCGGCCACGCTGTACAGGCACCAGGTCCAGTCGTTGCCGGTGTACTTAAGGATGTAGCCCATGGCGATGGGGGAGGCGAGCGAGCCGAAGTTCCCCATCATGTTCATGGAGCCGGACAGCGTGCCGGCGTACTTGCCGCCCACATCCATGCAGGCGCCCCAGGCGCCGGGAGTGGTTATGTCGTGGAAGAAGGTGGCAAGGCCCATTACCAGCATGGCCAGCCAGACTTCCTTGATCTGGATGTGCAGCAGGATGAGGAGCCCCGCGGTGAAGAAGCCGATCATGCCCAGCCCGCGGCGCGCCAGGCTGACGCTTCCCACCCGAGCCGCCACCTTGGCCGAAATAAGCCCGGAGAACAGCGAGCCCGCCCCGGCGAACAGCAGGGGGAAGATGGCGTACATCGAGGCCTGCTGCTTGTCCATGTGCAGGCCCTCGATCAGGTAGGTCGGAAGCCACGTCAGGTAGAAGTAGAACGGGTAGGAGATCAGAAAGTATTGGGTCCACAGCAGCCAGATCGTCGGCGATGATATAAGTCTTCCCCACGGAACGTCGGCGTGCCCCGATGCGATCTTGTCCGATCCCGCCAGCAGGGCCAGCTCCGCGGCGTTCACGCGCTTGTGGTCGCGCGGGTTGTCCTTGAATAGCGGCGCGAAGAAGGCGCACCAGACCACCCCCAGCCCCCCGAACAGCACAAACGCCCAGCGCCATGACAGCCGGGTGATCACGAAGAGCATGAGCGGAGGAGTGAACGCCCCGCCCCAGCGCGCGAAGGTCCACATGATGCCCTGGGCCCTGACCCGCTCCGACTGCGGCAGCCAGATGGTCATGGCCTTGGCCAGGTTCGGAAAACAGCCCGCCTCGCCTGCCCCGAACAGGAACCGGATCACGACGAGAGATGTCAGGTTCCAGGCCTTGCCTGTCACCGCCGTGAAGGCCGACCACCACAGCACAATCCGGATGAGCACCTTCTTCGGACCCAGCCAGTCTCCCATCCACCCGCCAGGGATCTCGAACAGAGCGTAGGCCAGGGCGAAGGCGGAAAAGACGTAGCCCATCTGCACCGCGTTCAGGCCCATGTCCTCGCGAACGAACGGCGCCGCCATGCCCATCGCGGCCCTGTCTATGTAAGCCAGAATGGCCAGGGTTACCGCGAAGTAGATCACCCAGTAGCGCGTGCGCGTGGGCTTGTCGTCGGCCGCCGTATTCGGGCGCGGAGCGTCGCTCATGCGGGACATGACATCACACTGAGCGCGAGCGCCGCAACCCGGGCGCATTGGAGTACAATCACGCGGAGGGCCATAATTTGGATCGGAGAGCAATCATGCAAAGCAGACGTACATTCATCGCGGTTGGCGCGGCCACAGCCGCCGCCTCCCGCTCGGTGATGGGAGCCAATGACAGGATACGGTTCGCCCTCCTGGGCTCGGGCGGCCGTGGCAGCTACCTGGGCGGGGTGTTTCTGGGCTTCCCCGACGCCGAGCTGGCCGCCGTGTGCGACGTTTTCAAGCCCGCGCGCGACCGCGTGGCCGCTCAACTCGGGGAGAAGTTCAAGTGCAACCCCGAGCCGGTGGGCGACTACCGGAAGGTGCTCGACCGCAAGGACATCGACGCGGTCCTGATCGCCACGCCGGATCACTGGCACGGTCCCATGGTGATCGAGGCCAGCCAGGCGGGCAAAGACTCCTACTGCGAGAAGCCGCTGTCCAACAGCATCGAGGTTGGCCAGAAGATGCGGGCCGCGGTTCGCCAGCACAAGCGCGTGGCGCAGATCGGGTTGCAGCAGCGCAGTTGGGACCACTTCCAGGAGAACGCCAAACGGGTGCTGGGAGGCATGATCGGCAGCGTGTACCACGCCGAGTGCGTCTACCAGGGAAACTACACGCGTCCCGCCGGAGAGCCGGCGGCTCCGCCCCCGGACCTGGACTGGGATCTGTTCCAGGGCCCGGCCGAGCGGCGCCCCTACACGCAGATGCGGCAGCGCGGCTGGCGCGCCTTCTACGATTACTCGGGCGGCACGCTGCTGGACTGGGGCACGCACCTGACCGACGTGGCCCACTGGTACCTGGACGTGAAGGAGCCCCTGACGTGCAGCGCCTCCGGCCAGTACGCCCGTACGCCCCCGCTCCCCGAGCAGTTGCCGGACTCCATGGTCGTAACCTGGCAGTATCCCAAGTTCGTGATGACCTACACCAACTGCATCCGTTCCACCCCGGAGTTCGACGTGCAAGGCAACTACTTTCTGGGAACGGCCGGGTGGCTGCAAGTCCACCGGACCGGTTTCCGGTTCCGGCCGAACCAGGCCGGAGGCGCCGCCCGGGGAGGCGCGCTCAAGCCGCCGTTTGAGCCTGTGAGCGAGAGCTTCCGTTACGTCGGCGGCCCGTCGGACAGCGCCCACGTGCGCAACTTCCTGGACTGCGTCAAGAGCAGGCAGGACCCGGTGGTGGACGTGGACACCGGCTTCTACTCGACGCTGCCGACGCTGATGGGCGTGCTGGCGGTGCGCTACGGCAGGACCTACAGTTGGGACGGCAAGCAGGCCGTCGCGGTCTGAGCGGCGAGCCGTGGCTGCCGGACCGGGCCGCATCGCCTGCTGTAACATGGGGCCCGCCTGCGGCTGTAACTTAGCCTAACCGGATATCTAACTCCTGTTATTGCATCCTGCCGGCCGGGATGCGATCCTCTTATGTATGGCCGCTGTGACTGCGGCGCTCAGAGGAGGGGGCTATGGCGCGGACATCAAGACGTGATTTTCTGAAATCCGGTTTGGCCGGGCTTGCGTTTGCCGGCGGCGGAGCAGCGGTTGGGGCGCAGGCTGCGAAGAGGTCGGCGACCGACTGGGTTGCTCTCGGCAACTCCGGGGTGAAGGTAACCCGGCTGGCCTTCGGCACGGGCGCCTTCAGCGGCCGCGAGGGGCGTGAGCTGGGACAGGAGGCGTTCACCCGCCTGGTCCGCCACGCCTACGATTCGGGCATCCGGTTTTTCGAGTCGGCCGAGGCCTACCGCGATATGCACCAGATGCTGGGCGTGGCCCTCAGGGGGATACCGCGCGACACCTACCGGCTCATGACCAAGTACAGCGTGCGCGCCGGCGAAGAGGACTCGCAGGCGAAGATCGACCGCTACCGCAAGGAACTGAACACCGAGTACCTGGACATCCTGCTCATACATATTGTGCGCAGCCCCCAGTGGCCGGAGGAGACCAGGCGGATTCAGGACGCTTTCTCGGAAGCCAAGTCCCGGCAGATCATCCTGGCGCACGGCGCTTCGGTTCACGGGCTCCAGCCTCTGCGCCGGTTCCCGGGCACGAAGTGGCTCGACGTGGCATTGCATCGCATCAACCACCGGGGCGTGCGCATGGACACCGAAGACCTGAGGGAAGACACCACCAAGACCGGCGACGTCGAACAGGTCGTGGCTCAGTCCCGCAAGATGCGCGAGCAGGGAACAGGCGTTTTGGGAATGAAGGTGGTGGGCGAGGGGCAGTTCAAGACCCGGGAGGAGCGGCAGGCATCGCTCAGGTTCGTCATGGGCCTGGGCTCGGTGGATGCGGTCACCATCGGCTACACGCATCCCAGCCACGTGGACGAGGCGATTGCCAACATGAACGCCGCTCTCAATTCCTGACCTTCGGCGCTCACGAAAAGCAAGCGTCAGTGCAAACCATCTGTTCAGGCGGGGGTCAGTGCTGAAGTGGAGGGCGGGGTGGCCGCGGCGCCGCTGCCGGCGCGCATCATCGACAAGAGCCTGGTCAGCGACCGGACCTGCCGCCTGAACATCCCGGCCCGCGACTGCCTGGGCGCGGTGCTGCCCGGCTTGGCCCGCACCTCCATCCAGCGGCTTGCCGAGTTCATCCCCCGCAGCCTGGGCCGCCCGCAACCCGCAGCCTCCACCGCGCCGCCTGTCAAGATGCGGTTCGCCTGACGCTTGCCGCGAAAACGACCCGTTATGTTGTGCGCAACATATCGGGTCACTGCTCCCATGTGCCGAAGTACATATGCGTGGTTGGACCCGGAGCGAGGTCGGCGCAGCAGCGTTCAGGATGTCCAACTCGCCCTGGCCGCGGCCTTGCGATGTGGCGCCCCCTGGCTGACGCGCGGTTCTGTGCTTTCGAGGTGTTGCACAGAACCGCCACCGTGAGGGAGCGGGCTTGCAGGCCTGCGGACTTCGGACCCGGGGCACCAGCAGGCGGCTGCTCGCAGGCTGTTCACCCCCGCTTTCCCTTACGGGGCGTAGTAGTTGACTCGGACTGTGGCGGTGCTCGATGCCCGCTTGCTGTCGGTTACGGTCAGCTCGAAGACATAGGAGGCGTAGCCGCTCGAAAGCAGCACCGACGGCCTTGCCGTGTTTGCGCCGTAGATATCGGCCCGCGCGTTGCCTATCACCCGCCACGAGTATGTGATCGGGTCCCCGTCCGGGTCATAAGAAAGCGAGCCGTCCAGGGTGATGGTGGATGACATTACCACCTGGCTCGGGCCGGCGTTGGCCACCGGCGCGTTGTTGGCTCCGACTCTGACGATCAGAACGGCCGAAACCTGCGACCGCCTGCCGTAGGCCACCAGCGTGTAGGTCGTGTCTGTGGCCGGGTTCACCGTGATCGAGCCGTTCACCGGCACCGGCCCGACGCCGGTGATTATGACCTCGGTGGCGTTCTCGGTCCGCCAGCTCAGAACCGCCGGGTCTCCCGCCCTCGCCGTGCGCAGCGTGTCGGCCCTGAAGTCGAGAATCTTCACGGTCTCTATGATGCCGACGGTGGCGGTGGCCGAGACCGATCCGTGCTGGTTGGTGGCCGTGATCGTGTAGGTGGTCGTGCCCGCCGGGGAAACCGTGGACGAGCCGGTCAGGCCGACGGCGCCGATGCCCGTGATGGTTACGGTGGAGGCGTTCTCCACCTGCCATAGGAGGCTGGACTGCTCGCCGGGCAGGATCTCGACCGGCGTGGCAAGGAAGCGCAGAATACGCGGCGCTTCGCTGGGCGTTACCCGAACGGTCGCGGTCGCGGTAGCCTCGCCGGAGAGGCCCCTGGCAGTCAGCGTGTAAGTGGTGGTGGCGGCCGGAGAAACCGTAACCGCGCCGCTCGGCTGCACGGTGCCGATGCCGCTGATCGAGACATCGGAGGACCCTTCGGTCTCCCAGGCCAGCGTGGAAGCCTGGCCCGCGACAATGGTGGCCGGCGTGGCCGTGAACCGCAGGATGCGGGCGCCGGTGACCGTGACAGTGATGGCCTGGCTGACTTCGCTGGTCCTGTTCCTCGCCGTCAGGGTGTAGGTGGTCGTCCTGGCGGGCGCCACCGTGGAAGTTCCGGCCGCCGGATCGACCGAGCCGATCCCGGAGATCGTCACCTGCTCCGCGTTGAGCACCTCCCAGACAATTGTGCTGGCCTGGCCCGGCACTATCTGCGCCGGCTCGGCCGCGTAGCGCACGATCTTCACCGCCGGGGCAGCGGCCGTCGTGATGGTCACCCGCGCGCGCCCTTCGGCGCCCCGGTTATCGGTAACCGAGAGGCGGAAAACGTAAGTCACGCCCGCGGCCGCCGTGAAGCTGGCCCTGGCCGCGTTTGCGCCGGTGAGTGAAACCGCCGGACCGCTGATCTGCGTCCAGGCGAAGGTAACGGGATCGCCTTCCGGATCGTAGGAGCCGGAGCCGTCAAGCTGGATGGGGCCTGCCGACACACCAATCTGGTCCGGTCCGGCGTCGGCCACCGGCGGATCGTTGCCGTTGCGGACGGTGCGGGTGAGCAACTCGTAGCGTATGCGCGGCACATCCATGGGAACCGCGTGGTTCAACGCCCGGTACTCCTTGGGCCGCAGCCAGTTGCCAAACTGCAACCCGACGGCGACGCGGCCGGTGTCGCTGGCGCCCAGCAGGGTCTCGTTCAGGCCGGCTTCCGCGGTGAAGGCCCAGTGAGAGTTAATGGGCTGCACAAACCTCACTGTGCCGCCCGGGCGGTTGCTGCCGCCCCTGCGGAACAGAGCGCCGAGGTTGCCCTCCATGTAGGCGTCCTTGTGGAGCGCAATCTGCGCGCTTCCGCCCACCTGGTCCACCACGCTGAGGTAGGTTTCTCTGAACAGCGTACGGGTCAGGCCCAGCCGGTGCACCACCGGGTCATCCAGGAACGCCTTGGTTCCGTAGACTCCCAGGCGGCCGCGGTAGAACAGGTAATCCATGGCCACCGCCGCCTGTCCCAGTGTCCCTCCGGCGTTGTACTGCGTGAGTTCCACCCGCTTGAAGCTGGAGAACAGGCCGGCCTGGAAGTTCTTGTAGCGGTCGATCAGGCCAACGTCGACCTGCCCTTCCTGCCGGTCGAGGAACTTGAAGTACTCCGCGCCGGCCTGGAACGCCAGGTTCTCGCCGAAGGGCGCGAAATACCGGCCCCGCCCGTTGACGGTGAGGTTGCCGGTTGTGTCCAGCCCCAGGTTGATTCCCATAAGCTGGAATCGCTTGGGCCGCGTTTCCTCAATCGCCCGCTGAGCGACGGAGTCCATCATCTGCGCCAGCTCCGCCCGCTCGGGCGGCCTGGGCAGTTGCGCCACCTGCTGCTGTAGCGCGGCCTGAGCCTTGCCCTGCCCGGCGGCGTCCTGCTTCAAGGCGGCCACGTCCTGCTTCAGCCGGTCGTTCTCGGTCCTGAGGTCCTTGAGTACGGCAAGGATCTCATCCAGTTTGTCCAGCCGCTTCAGGATATCCTCGCAGCAGGCAGTGCTCCTGGCCAGGCTGTCGGAGAGCGCCTTGATGGCGTCGCCGACCCCGCCGGTTCCGATCAACCTGCCCTGGGCGTCGGTGACCGTGAGGATCACACGCCGGTTCATGAAGCGGCCTTCGGCGGTCTTGTTGTCCACCTTCGGGTCGCGCTTGCCCGCGGCCGAGGTGGTTATCTGACCATCCCGGGCCCCGTACTTGACCAGAAAACTCTTCACGGTCCCGGCCCTGGCTACCGCCAGCTTGTCGTTGTAACTGTCCGACCCCACCCAGTCGGTGTGGCCTTCGATCCTGACACGGTGCCCGGGGTTCTGGTTCAACAGTTCGGCCAGGCGGAGAAGACTAGGATAGCCGTCCGACAGTACCGAGGAATTGAACTCGAAGTTGATTTCCTCCCAGTCTTCCTTGGCGGCGGTCGTGGTCAGGCCCTGAGCAAACAGGCTCGGAGCCAGACCGCACGCGAGCGCAAGGACGAGAAGCGACGATGTCAGTCTGGACACGGGGAATTCTCCTTGATGTCGATCGGAAAGCCGTTCAGTCAGGCACGGCTCATTTGCTGTGTACAACCGAAAACTCCAAGTCACATTATAGTGCCGCCGGCCCTCTCAGGTGGAGACCGGGTTGCCCGCTTCTGCCCTGAAGGCGCGATAATGGAGGAGGCCTGCCGGACGGGCAGTCGCCCGCCGCCCGGGGAACGCCCGGGGACGGGAGGAAAGTCCGGTCTCCACAGGGCAGCGTGCCGGCTAACGGCCGGGGGGGGCCGCTCAAAGCGGTTTCCACGGAAAGTGCCACAGAAAACGTACCGCCCCTTCGGGGGTAAGGGTGAAAAGGTGCGGTAAGAGCGCACCGCGGCTGGAGCAATCCAGTCCGGCAGGGTAAACCCCACGCGGAGCAAGACCAAATAGGAGGGGAGGGGCGGCCCGCTCCACTCGACCCTCGGGTAGGTCGCCAGAGCCTGGCAGCAATGTCAGGCCCAGAGGAATGACTGCCGCCCGCCAGGGCACAGAAACCGGCTTATAGTCCGGCAGGCCTCAGTGCTCAGGTGTTCGCGGGGGAGTGTCGAGTTTTGCACTGCGTTTCTCTACACAGTGGTGTGGTTTTTCACGCAGCCACTAGGTCAAATCACCCACTTGGGTCTATAACTCTTCATTCTGGGTCTCCTCAGTCTCCTGAAACTCACAGGGATCGCACGGGCGGCGTGCTGAACCTGCTTTGGGCTGCGCAGTGCAGGGCTACATCTGATCTCGTGCGCTGTGTCGGCTCCTGCCCCGGTGAGGCGCTTCCTTCCTACGGGGTGGCGAGATCAAGGCGGAGCAATTTCTGCACAGGAGGAGGGCTGAAGTGCCGAACCTGCTATCGAGGAAATGGGGCGCACGCCTGGTGGCAGTGCTGCTGTTGGCGGGGGCCTCACTCTACCTGGTGAGCGCCGATGGGCCGGTGTTCACCGAAAACGACAAGGCGTACTACGCCGACGCCGACGTGGTGGCGTTTGTCCGGCCGGGCCTGCAATTCAAGATTCTGGGGGTCACGGTCGCCTCCGACGGAACGGTCAGGGCGCGCTACACGATCGCCGATCCAAGAGGGCTGCCGCTGGACCGTGAAGGGATCTATACTCCCGGAACGGTGGGCACCAGTTGGGTCCTGG
>JBBITL010000091.1:0-14809 GCA_037440765.1 Solibacteraceae bacterium | reverse complement strand
AGTTCCGGTGAATGAGCCGGGTGACGCCGCCGCCCATCAGTTCGATGCCGAGCGAGAGCGGCGTCACGTCCAGGAGCAACTGGTTCTCCACGTTGCCGGAGAGGATTCCGGCCTGCACCGCCGCCCCCAGCGCCACGACCTCCTCGGGGTTCAGTCCGGTGTGCGGCCTGGCGCGGAACAGCGCTTCCACCGCGCGGCGAACCATCGGGATACGGGTGCTTCCACCCACCAGCACAACTTCGTCGATCTCCTCGACCTTGACCCCGGCATCGCGGATGCAGGTCCGGCACGGGGCGAGCGTCCGGTCCACGATGTCCGCGATCAGCTTCTCGAGCAGCTCGCGCCCCAGTTCGCGCCGGTACTGCCTGCCGCTCCAGTCCAGTTCCACCGCCGCCACCGGCTCGAAGGAGAGCCGTTCCTTGGCCTCGATAACGGCGCGGCGCAGCAGTTGAACGGCCCGGGCGTCGGCCGAAATGTCCTCGCCCCACTCCGATTGAATATCTTCGAGCGCGACCCGCAGGAGCCGGTTGTCGATGTCGTCGCCGCCCAGGTGAGTGTCGCCGTTGGTCGCCAGCACCTCGAAGATGCCGTCGTGTATGCGCAGGATGGAGATGTCGAAGGTGCCGCCGCCCAGATCGTAGACGGCCACTACGCCCTGCCTGCGCTTGTCCAGGCCGTAGGCCAGCGCCGCCGCCGTCGGCTCGTTCACCAGCCGCACGACCTCGAGCCCGGCGATCCGGCCGGCGTCGCGCGTCGCCTGCCGCTGCGCATCGTTGAAGTAGGCCGGCACGGTGATGACGGCGCGGGGTACGGCCTCACCCAGGTACGCCTCCGCGTTCAGTTTGAGCTGCCGCAGGATCAGCGCGGAGATCTCGGGCGGAGTGAAGGCCTTCCCGCCCACCTCCAGGTTGATCACCGACTCGCTGTCGCCGGTGACCCGGAACGGGAACAGCCGCAGCTCGTCCTGAACGTCGGCCACGCCCCTTCCCATCAGGCGCTTCACCGAGTAGACCGTGCGCTCGGGCGAGGTGACCAGCAGGTCGCGCGCGCGGCTGCCCACCACGACCTCGCCCGCCTGGCCGCGGGACACCACGCTCGGAACCAGACTGGCGCCGTCGGCGCCGGGAATGATGGCCGGTCCGGTCAGGTCCATGAACGCAGCCAGGCTGTTGGTGGTGCCCAGGTCGATGCCGATGATACGGGGCTCCCGGACCGCGCCGAAGTCGATTTGCAGCAGGTCAGACATCAGTGGGCTTCCAATCCTTCCTCCACCTCTCCGGCCAGGTTGGATATGAAGCTGCGCCGGTCCAGCAGGTCGCGGACCTTCAAGAGGGTCTCACGCTGGCGGCCACTGTCGTATTCGGCGAACAGGGCGGCAAGCTCCGCGTCGATCTTGCCGCGGCTCTCGATCAACCGGTCCAGTGCGGCTTTCAGTTCCTCCCGCACTGCCGCGCTGCCGCCGCGCAACTCCTCCAGGGCTGAGTTCACTTCGAAAACCTCTTCGAGCAGCTCCGGAGGCACGCGCTTGCTCTTACCGCCGGCCGCTTCAACCCCTTCCTCCCTGAGGAAATACTCGGCGCGCGCGACCGGGTCGCGCAACGTCCGGTATGCGTCATTGAGAATCGCAGTGGCGTCCAGCGAGAACCGCCTCTCGTTCGGCGTGCCGCTCAGGAAGCGGTCCGGATGCACCATGCGGCTGAGACGGTAGTAGCGCTCCTGGAGCGCGGGAAGGTTGATGTTGAGCTTGCGCTCGACATCAAGGAAGCGATAGTAGTCGGTGGCCGGAGGCTGCAGCGTGTTGCAGAACTTGCAGAACAGGGACTCGTGCTGCTGCTCGCCGCATTTCCAGCATCCGGGGGCGTTCATCAGGCGGTGAAGGAAGTGCCGCAGCCGCAGCTCTGCTTGGCGTTGGGATTCTCGAACACGAAGCCGGACTCCATGAGCGACTCCTTGTAGTCGAGCGTCATCCCGTCCAGGTACAGCATGCTCTTGGGATCGACGAACACCGTCACCCCGCCAAAGTCGTAGACCTGATCCGAAGGCCGCGCCTTGGGCTCGAACCGTATCAGGTAGCTCAGCCCCGAGCAGCCTCCGCCCTGCACGCCCAGGCGTAAGCCGCCGCCCTCCACTCCCTGCCGGAGGAGCACCTGGCGGATTCGATCCACCGCTTTGGGCGTCACCTGAATCATTTTGCGTCTCCCTCGACGGCCTGTTTCTTCCGGTAGTCGTTGATGGCCGCCTTGATGGCGTCCTCAGCCAGCACCGAGCAGTGTATCTTCACCGGAGGCAGGCTCAACTCGCTGACTATCTCGGTGTTCTTGATGGCGAGAGCCTGGTCGAGCGTCCGCCCCTTCACCCACTCGGTGGCCAGCGATGAACTGGCGATGGCGCTGCCGCAGCCGAAGGTTTTGAAACGGGCGTCCTCGATGACTCCGGTCTCCGGGTTCACCTTCAGTTGCAGCTTCATGACGTCGCCGCACTCCGGCGCGCCCACCATGCCGGTCCCCACCGTCGGGTCGCTCTTGTCGAGCGAACCCACGTTGCGGGGGTTGTTGTAATGGTCCAGGACCTTCTCCGAGTATGACATTCAGCGCTCCGTATGCCAGGTGATGGACTTCAGATCCACGCCGGCGCGGGCCATCTCATACAGCGGCGACAGCTCCCGCAGCTTCTTGACCGTCTCCATGACACGCGCGGCCACGTAGTCCACTTCCTCCTCGGTGTTGAATCGCCCCAGGCCGAAACGGATGGAGGTATGCGCCAGTTCGTCGCTTATCCCCATCGCCTTCAGCACGTAGCTCGGCTCCAGGGTAGCCGAGGTGCAGGCCGAACCGCTCGACACCGCCACGTCCTTGATCCCCATCAACAGCGACTCGCCTTCCACATAGGCGAAGCTCATGTTCAGGTTGTTGGGCAGCCGGTGCTCCATGGAGCCGTTCACGCGCACGTCGTCGAGCCCGGCTTCCAGCTGCGCCCTCAGCCGGTCGCGCAACCCTGCCAGCCGCACCGGTTCCGACGGCATCTGCTGGCGGCACACGGCGCAGGCGGCGCCCAGCCCCACAATGCCGGTTACGTTCAGCGTCCCGCTGCGCATGCCGCGTTCGTGGCCGCCGCCGTCCATCTGCGCGGTAAGCTGCACGCGGGGGTCCTTGCGCCGCACGTAAAGGGCGCCCACGCCCTTGGGACCATACATCTTGTGCGCGCTGATCGACAGAAGGTCGATGTTGTCTTCGATCACGTTCACCGGAACCTTGCCCACCGCCTGCGTGGCGTCCGTGTGGAACAGCACGCCGCGCTCTTTGGCCAGGCGGCCGATTTCCCGCAAAGGCTGGAGCACGCCCGTCTCGTTATTGGCGTGCATAATGCTGATAAGAATAGTCTTATCGGTGATGGACCGGCGCAGGAGGTCAAGATCGACCAACCCGTCCTTCCCGACGGGCAGGATGGTAACCTGGCAGCCGTGCTTCTGGAGCCGCTTGCAGGTGTCCAGAACCGCCTTGTGCTCGGTGGCGGCGGTGATGATGTGGTTGCCTCTCTCGGCATACATCTCCGCCACTCCCTTGATGGCCAGGTTGTTGGACTCGGTCGCCCCGCTGGTGAAGACGATCTCCTTGGCCGTGGCGCCGATCAGCCCGGCAACCTCGTTTCTGGCCCTGTCCACGGCCCGTTCCGCCTCCCACCCGAAACTGTGGTTGCGGCTGGCGGCGTTCCCGAACTGCTCGCTAAAAAAAGGAAGCATGGCCTCGAGCACGCGCGGATCGACCGGGGTCGTGGCGTGGTAGTCCATGTAAATCGGAATCTTCATGATCTCGTCCTCGCGGCCGAAAGTCTCACCAGCGGCGCCTGGCTCCGGCTTCCCGCCGACATCTCCTCCAGACTGATGCCGTCAAGCAGCCGCAGGATGTCCTCGCGGATCTTCTCGAGCGGGCCGCGCGCCGTGCAGTTCGGCGTCTGCGAGCATTGGGCGTTGCGCGTGGAGCAGGAGGTCAGGAAAACCGGGCCGTCAATCGCCCGGATCACCTCCAGTGCGCTGATGCGGCCCGCGGCGCGCGCCAGTTTGTAGCCCCCGTTGGTGCCCTGGGCGGCCGCCAGACAGCCCTCGCGGGTCAGTATTTGCAGCACCTTGGCGAGCAGTGGCAACGGCAGGCGGCAGGCGTCGGCGATCTCCTTGGCGCTGGCGCTGCGGCCCGGCTCGCCCGACGCCAGATGCATCATGGCGATCAGGCCGTAGTCCGCTTTCTTGCTGAGCCGGAGCATGGAGGCTATATAGGACCCTTTCGGTCCTATATCCGACTTTACCTCCGTGAACCGGCTGCGTCAAGGGGGAGTGTTGCCTCAGCGGCCGTTTACGGGGCGTCGTCGAGGGCCGTCCACTTCCGGCTCCCGGCAGCACGGTCGAAAAGCGACCAGAAGCGGCTGTTGGAGGAGAGCAGCAGCGTCTCGAGATCCGTGTCCTCATCGACCGGCAGCAGCACGGCGCTGGCCTTGCCGCTCTTGGTAATGATGACGGGACCCGTCCCGGCCAACCCATCGATCACCCGGCTGAGGTTGTTCTTCACCTCCCGGAGGCTCTCGGTCTTCATAGAACGAACTCCCCACCCTCGATCAGGAGCTTGCTCCCGATCTGCTCACCGATCAAGACCACCTCGACCCTGGCCCCTCGAACGCGGTAGAGTACCCGCCAAGGGTCCATCCTCAGCTCAAACTCGGCGAAAGCCGAGGGCCGGCGCAGCCTGAACTTGCTCCCCGACCCTTGCAGAGGGTCCGTCTCCGCAAGGTGCCTTCGAATCCCATCCTTGAGCAGCGCCCGCCTGCCCTTGGGTATCCGCTTCAACTGCCGGACCGCAGCTTCCGAGAGGACGACCTGCCACACGCATCAGTGTAGCACGATCGTTCTACGGGTCGGAGACCCCTCCAACCGAGCCTTGTATCGCCATGCGCGTGTTGCGCGTAGCCGGAATCTCCCTGCGGCACACTGGGGCGCATCACCTCCGGCCGAAGGTGTAGCCGACGCCCAGCCCGAGCCGCAGGAACGGCTCCCAGCCCAGGCGGACCTCCGGGGCCAGGTAGACGTTCCTGGAAACGTAGGCCTTGACCCCGAAGCCGCCGCCGAAAATCGGCACCCAGCCGCCTCTACCGTATGGACCCCTGTGGAACTGGGCGCCGGCGCCGAAGAAGTAGTACGGCCGGGCCCTCCGGATGGGCCCGAAATCCCAGCTCAGGTTGGCGATTAGCTGGTAGTCGTGGTCCACCCCGGGGCCTTTCGCGTAGACGAATTCGGGATGGAAGGCCCAGTTGCGGGTGAAGTAGAGGCGCGCGGCTCCACCCGCGTAAGAATGCGGGACGTCACAGAAGCTCTCATCCACGAAACAAGCGAACCCTGCGCTCGCCAGCACGTCGACCGAGCCGGCTTGCGCCCTCAGGCCGGACGGCGCCAGCAACACCAGCAGAAGACAGCCAACTCCGCGCAAGGCGGAAATCCGCAGGCAATCCTCGGTTCGAATCATGGCTTTACTCGTATCTCAGCGCCTCGGCCGGAGCGATGCGGGTGGCGCTGCGGGAGGGGTACAGGGTAGCCAGGTAGCTCACCAGGATGGCGGCGGCGGCGATCCAGATGCCGTCCACCCAGCGCGGCTCGAACGGAACGAAGCCCAGCGAGTAGACCTCCTCGTTCAACGAAATCCATCGGTACCGGTTGGCGAGGAAGCAGAGCGAGTATCCCACCACCAGCCCGAGCGCCGTGCCCACCGAGCCGATCAGCAACCCTTGGTAAAGAAAGATCCGGCGGATCTGCTCGCGGCGGGCGCCCATGGACATGAGCACGGCGATGTCCCGGCTCTTTTCCATCACCATCATCACCAGCGCGGTCAGTATGTTCAGCGCGGCCACCAGCTCTATCAGGCCGATGGTGATGACGGTGACAATCTTCTCCATGCGCAGGGCCGTGAAGGTCTGCCGGTTCTGCTCCATCCAGGTGGTGGCGGCAAGTTCCGGGCCGGCCACCGCCTCGGCTGCGGCGGCCACTTCGGGCGCCCGGTCCAGGCTGTCGATTCTCAGTTCGACGGCGTTTACCACATCTGACAGGCCGAACAGCCGCTGTGCCGTCTCAAGCGATGTGAAGGCCCACTCCGCGTCCAGGTCGAAGAAGCCCGTCTCGAAGGTGCCCGCCACGCGCAGGCGCTCGCGGGTGGGGACCATGCCCAAAGGCGTCAGTTCGCCCTGCGGAATGATCACCGTGGCCAGGCTGTTGTGGGGCAGCCCGGTTCTTGCCGCGAGTTTGGATCCCAGCACTATCCCCGGCTGGGAAAGCGCCCCCAGCGAGCCCTCCTTCATGTACCGGCCCAGCCCCTCGCTCCCCAATTCGGAATCCACCAGGACCCCTTTCACGGAAGCCCCCTGCGACTGCATGGGCCCGACCACGAAGACCGAGCCGTACAAACTGGGAGCGGCTGACGTCACGTGCGGAAGGCCGCGCAGTTTCCCGGTCAGGCCCTCCCAGTCTTTGATACCGTAGCCCGGCTCCTTCTCGAGGATGGTGACGTGCGCCGTGGCGCCGAGCAGGTTGCGCTGAAGCGTGTTCCGGAAGCCGTTGTTGATGGCCAGCGCCACCACCAGAGCCATGACGCCCGCCGCCACTCCCGCCACCGAGATCACCGTGATGATCGAGATCACCGCCTGCTTGCGCTTGGCCTTGAGGTAGCGCAGGGCAATGAAGAACTCGAACCTGTGTCGCAGCGGCTCAGCAGCCATCGAGGGCCCTCAGGCGCCCGGCGATCCCGATGGGCTCCTCCGGGCGCAGCAAGGGGAACAGGATCACGTCGCGGATGGAGCGCGAGCCGGTGAGGACCATGGTCAGCCGGTCGATGCCGAGGCCTTCGCCCGCCGTGGGGGGCATGCCGTAGCACAGCGCGCGCAGGAAGTCCTCGTCCATCTGGTGCGCCTCCTCGTCTCCCTTCTCGCGCATGCGCAACTGCATCTCGAAGCGCCGCCGCTGCTCCTGCGGATCGTTCAGCTCGGTGTAGGCGTTGCCGATCTCCATGCCGGCGGCGTAGATCTCGAACCGCTCGACGTAGCCCGGCTCCTCCGGCTTGCTCTTGGATAGAGGGGAGGTTTCCACCGGGTAGTCGTAGATGATGGTGGGCTGGATCAGTTCGGCCTCGGCGTACCGCTCGAACAGATCCAGCACGGCCTCGCCCGGCGTAGCCTTGGTGGATCTCCACTTCAGCCACTCCGCGTCGCCGAGCTGGTCGAGCGTCGGCGGCTGGCCGTCCTTCCAGTACTCGATGACCGCCTCGCGGAGGCTCAGGCGGCGCACCTGGCCGAAGTCGATGCTCTGGCCCTCGAATACGGCCACCGTGGAGCCGATCGCGTCGAGGGCCGTCTGGCGCAGCAGCTGTTCGGAGAGGTCCATCAGCCCGCGGTAGTCGGTGTAGGCCTGGTAGAACTCGAGCATGGTGAACTCGGGGTTGTGCTGCGCGGAGATCCCCTCGTTCCGGAAGTTCCGGTTGATCTCATAGACCCGCTCCATGCCCCCCACCACCAGCCGCTTGAGGTACAGCTCCGGCGCGATGCGCAGGTAGAGATCCACGTCCAGTGTGTTGTGGTGGGTCACAAAGGGCCGCGCCGCAGCCCCGCCGTAGAGGGGCTGCATCATGGGGGTCTCGACCTCGAGGAACCCGCGCTCCTCAAGCTGCCGCCTGAGTGAGGCCACGATCCTGCCGCGGGTGACGAACACTCTGCGGACCTCGGGGTTCGCGATCAGGTCCAGGTAGCGCTGCCGGTAGCGCAGCTCGACGTCCTCCAGCCCGTGCCACTTCTCCGGCATCGAGAGCAGTGTCTTGGCCAGGTACTCCAGCCGCTCGACGTGCACCGTCAGCTCGCCCGTGCGCGTGCGGAACAGGTAACCCTCGGCAGCTATGATGTCGCCGATGTCCAGCAATTCGTAGAGCGAGAAGTCCCTGGGCGGGAGAGCATCCTTCTTGATGTAGACCTGGAGTCTCTCGCCGTCCTGGCCCAGATGCGCGAAGCCTGCCTTGCCCATGCGCCGCAGCGTCTGGATGCGCCCGCAGATTCTGACGTCCACCCGGTCACTGAGCTGCTCGGCGGTCTTCGATCCGTAGTCGGCCAGAATCCGGGGAATCGTGTGGGTATAGTCGTACCGCGCCCCGTAGGGCCGGAAACCCAGATCCCGGATCTCGCCGATCCGCCTGAGACGCTGCTCCAGCAGTTCCTGTTCGAGCGACAATCGTTTCTCCTCTGTGCGGGAACCACCCATTATAATGAAGCGTTGAATTCCATCTCCATCGTCATCCCCGCCTACAACGAGGAACGGCGGCTTCCCGCGACACTCTCAGCCGTTTGCGCCTACCTTGCGCGCCGCGCCTGGCGGTTCGCCGAGATACTGGTTGTCGACGACGGCTCCACCGACGGAACCTGCCGCGTGGCCGAGGACTTCGCCCGCAGCCACAGCCAGGTTCGGCTGCTCCGCAACCCCGGCAATCGCGGGAAGGGTTACTCGGTCCGCCACGGCGTGCTTGAGGCCAGGGCGGAATGGGTGCTGTTCACGGACGCCGACCTGTCGGCGCCGATCGAGGAACTGGACAGACTGATCGCCGCCTGCGCCTCACGCAACGCCCAGGTGGCGTTCGGATCGCGGGCTCTGGACAGGTCGCTGATCGCGGTGCATCAGAGCTGGTTCCGCGAGACCTCGGGCCGCGTATTCAACCTGCTGACGCGCCTGGCGACGGGCCTGCCCTTCCTCGACACGCAGTGCGGCTTCAAGCTCTACGAGGCCAAGGCTGCCCGGGAGATCTTCGGCCGGCAGCGACTGGAGCGGTTCGGCTTCGACGCCGAGGTGCTCTTCATCGCGCGGCTGCTTGGATACGCCTGCGTCGAGGTCCCGGTCCGCTGGAGCCATTCCGAAGGCACCAAGGTCAGCATGTTCCGCGACAGCGTGAACATGTTCCTGGATCTGCTGCGGGTGCGCTGGAACCAGATCCGGGGCAGGTACCGGGACAGGCGAGGCGGCTTGCCCCGCACCACAGCTTCACGGTGAGGCGGCCGACCGGCCGCCCGGAGCTACCCTCACCGAAAGCGGCTGCCGCCGCCGCTCCCGCAACCGCCGGTGGCGAAAGCGGAAAGCTGACGTTCAGTCTCCGGGGAGTCGCAACGCGGGCAACGGGTCTCTTTGTCGGCCTGGCCGAAAGACCGGAGCCGGTCGAAGGTCGCCCCGCACTTCTTGCAGCGGTATTCGTATAAGGGCATTCTGCCAACCTCTGGGATACAAGATGCGGAATCCCGGTTCCGGTGACGGCGTCAGGGGCTTTCCAGAAGGTGACCCAGCTTCTCCCGCTTGGTCCGCAGATAGGTCTGGCGAGAGTCAAGCGGCGGCGCCTCGCAGGCCAGCCTTTCCAAGACTTGCACGCCAGCTCGCTCTAAGGCCCTTATTTTCAAGGGGTTATTGGAGAGCAGCCGGACCGCCTCCACTCCGAAATAGCGCAGAATCTCGGCCGGCAGGCGGTAGTTGCGCAGGTCCGCCTCAAAACCAAGCCGTTCGTTGGCCTCAACCGTGTCGGCCCCCTGGTCTTGCAATTCGTATGCCCGCAGTTTGTTGAGCAGGCCGATGCCCCGGCCTTCCTTGTGCTCGTAGATCAAAAGGCCGCGCCCTTCGGAGGCAATGCGCTCGAGCGAAAGCTCAAGCTGCGCGCGGCAGTCGCAGCGGAGGCTGTGGAACACGTCACCCGTGAGGCACTGTGAGTGTATCCGCACCAGTGGGGGCGGGTCTCCGGCGAGGTCCCCCATCCTGAGCACCACCGCCTCCTCGCGCCGGCCGGAGTATACCCCCTCGAATCCGAAGATCCGAAACTCGCCGTGCAGCGAAGGAAAGTCCGCCTCGGCCACCTTGCGGAGCCGAAGCGCTGCTACTGCCTGGTTCATGGAAGGCGCAAATAGCGGGCGGGAAATTGCCCGCTAACTTAAGATTATAGGATGAACGGCGCACCGCGATGGAACAGCACCTGATCCGGTTGCTGGTGAGACTCGGGGTGGCGGCGGTTCTGGCCAGCTTCATGGTCCGCTCCGGCGCCTTCAAACGCATGCTGATGCAGGAGGAGCGCACGCTCAACCAGCGGCTGCTGGTGGCGCTGGCCTTCGCCGGCATCTTCGGCACCGGCGTGGCGACCCGGGTCCTGACGGACTCCTACCAGGCCGTGGACCTGGGCCTGGAAGCCAGCCTGCTGGCCGGCATCCTGGCGGGCTACGTCACGGGCCTTGTCTCGGGCGTCCTCATCTCGATCCCCGCCATGCTGGGCGGCGAGTACCTGAGCATGCCGCTGCTGGCGGCCGTGGGCGTGCTCGGCGGCGTGCTGAGGGACTGCGCCCCGGACACCGAAGACATCTGGCGCTTCTCGCCTCTGATCGACCTGAGCATCTACAGGCTGTTCCAGCGGGGTCACGACCACCGCCGCACGGCGTTCCACCTGTTCTTCCTGCTGGCCGTGATTCTGGCGGAACTGCTGAGGGAGGCGCTCGGCCGGTTCTTCGAAGGTTCGGTCTTTCACCTGCACCCGGACTGGCCGTCCCCGCATCCTCTGTGGATCGTGCTGGTCTACGTGACTACGCTGTTCGTGGTGGCCGTGCCGCTCAAGGTCTGGAACAACGCCCGCAACGAGACCAAGCTCGTTGAGCAGGAACAACTGCTGATGAAAGCGCGCCTGGCGGCGCTCTCCAGCCAGATCAACCCGCACTTTCTGTTCAACACGCTCAACTCCGTGTCGTCGCTCATCCGCACCCAGCCGGACCAGGCGCGGGCCATGGTCTACAGGCTCTCCAGCATCCTCCGCCGCCTGCTCCGCAAGCAGGAGAACTTCTGTCCGCTGCGCGACGAGCTCACCTTCATCGAGGATTATCTGGCCATCGAGATGGTGCGCTTCGGCGACAAGCTGCGCTTCGAGCGCAGCATAAGCCCGGAGACCCTCGACATGCTGGTGCCGAGCATGCTGCTCCAGCCCCTGGTGGAGAACTCCATCCGCCACGGCCTCAGCGGCAAGCTGGAGGGCGGCACCATCCGTATTCGCAGCGAGGCCGCCGGCGGACGCATACGGCTGGCGGTGGAAGACGACGGAGTGGGCATCCCCGAAGCGCGGCTGGCCACGTTGCTGGAGCAGGGCATCGGGGTCAGCAACGTGAACGAGCGCCTCAAGGTCCTGTTCGGGACCGGCTACCGCATGTATGTGGACAGCCGCCCCGCAGGCGGCACCCGCATCGAGATAGAGCTGCCCGAACTGGAAGCCGGCGTTCCCGCCGCGGCCCAGTCCGCGCCGCGTTAAGGTCTTTGTTCTATCTTCGCGGCGCAATCGCCCGCCGATGAGTGTCCAGGATACAGGTTGCCGCCGGATGATATCCCTCAAGAAGACGCTCACGGAATTCGACGGGCTGAGCAGGCAGCTCCATGCTGCCATGGACTGCTACCGGGCGGCGCTGGAAAGCATTGGGCGGCACGCCGTTGAGGTCGTTCCCGCGGAGGCGGCCGAGCACCGCACGACACTGGGGCTGATCCGGCGGAATCTGGAGGGTTCAACCAGCGAGGAAACCCTCACCCGGAGCAGGAGCGCGCTGGAGTCCGAGCTTGAACGCTACTCGGAGCGCGCCCGGGGCTCGCTGAAGGGCCGGGAGGGGGAGATCCGGGCGATCATAGAGATCCTGGCGCAGCTTGCCCAGTCCATTACCGCCCACAGTGACGCCTACTCGGGCCGGTTTCGCTCGCTCGCTCAGGGCCTGGAGGCGGTGGCCCAACTGGACGACCTCGCGGCGATCCGGCAGCGGCTGGCCGCCAGCGCTACCGAGATCAGGTCGTGCGCTGAGTCCATGCACCGCGAGGAGATGGATTCGGTGGCCCGGCTTCAGGGCGAACTGCGAACCTTCCGGCGCCGCCTGGAGGAGGCCGAGAGCCTGGCCGCCACCGACTCGCTCACCGGCCTGGCCAACCGCCGCCAGGCCGAGTCGCTGATGCGCCGGAAAATCGAGAGCGGCCAGCCGTTTTCGATCCTGCTGTTCGACCTGGACGGCTTCAAGCTGGTCAACGACCGGTACGGCCACTACGTGGGCGACTGCCTGCTCAAGGCGTTCGGCAAGCGGCTGGTCGGCCAGTTCCGCGCCGGCGACGTCGTTTGCCGCTGGGGCGGCGACGAGTTCCTGGTGGTGCTGAGTTCGGGTCTGCCGGACGGCAGCGCCCGGGCCGTCTGCGTGGCCGAGCGGATGGGCGGGCTCTACGCCATCAAGTCCCCGCAAGGGGCCGTGAACGTCCAAATCTCCGCGACTGTGGGGTTCGCGCACTCTCAGCCCGGCGAGTCGGCCGAGGAGCTGTTCACCAGGGCGGACGCGTCACTTTACCAGCGCAAGGGGCAGGGCTCCAGCCTGACGCTGGATCTCCATCAGGGCCGCGCCTCTGTAGTGCCTAAAGCCTAACCCTTAGCAGGCCGATCAATCAGTGCGTGCGCAACAGGGCTCATCCGCCCGAACTGGCCGCCTCAGAGGTCTTCGGCCATCGCCTCCGCTCGCACCTCGAGGTACTGGCGAGGGTGTTGCCGCCGCACGTCGGCAGGCTGGAACGGCGTTTCCTTGAGCGGCTGAAGCGGCTGGGCTTCGATCCGCGCGAGAGGAAAGCCCTGGCGGCCGTCACTCCTGGCGCTGCCGCGGCCGTGCTTGCCTCCCGGCGCCTGCCGCCGGCCTTCATCGAACAGGTTGAGTACAACGGGCGCCGCATGGCGAAGCTCAACCTGGCGCCGGGCCGCATCGTCCGCGCCTTCCGGGAATACGACCGGCTGCTGGCCGGCCTCGCCGTCGGATTGAAGCCAGGCGAGCGTGACAAGCTGGAAAGGGCTCTGGAGCAGTGGTACTTCTGCGTCGTCCTCACTCTTAACGCCGCCTCACGGCAGGTCGCCGACGACGAAACGCGAACCTGCCACGACCTGTTCCGCGGCGAACTGGAATCGGGCGGACTGGATGAGCTCCTGGGGAACCTGCTGAAATCGCTCGTCAGGTTCTGCCGCGCAGAGGCCGGGGCTCTGTATCTGCGCGACCGGGGGAGCGGACGATGGTCGGTGCGGGCGGCGGAGTATCGCGCGCCCGCCTCCGGCGCGCTCGCCCCCGGCGCCCGGGTTCAGGTCAGAGCGCCCGGCCGGCTGGGCGTGGAGCGCTGCTCGATCACCGGGCCGGGCAGGCGCGGAGCGGCCCTGGACCCGGCCTGGAATGGCCTTTACCGCACCTGCTGGTCGGTCCCGCTGAAGCGCGGCGGCGAGTTGGCGGGCGTGATCCAATTCGCCTTTTCAAGGCCTTATGAATGGCTCCCCAGAGAGGTGCAGGTCCTGGCGCTGGCGGCCGAACGCTGCCTGCTGGCGGCCGAGAAGGCGCAACTTGTGGAGGAGTTGGCCGCCCGGGAGGCGCAGGTGCGCGAACTGGCGGGGCGCATGTTTCAGGTGGAAGAGCGGGAACGGCGGCGCATCAGCAACGAACTTCACGACGAGGCCGGCCAGTCGCTGCTGTGCGTGCGTTTACAACTGGAGATCCTCGAGCGAAGCGTGCCCCCCGGCAGCCCGGCGCTCCAGGCGGGTCTCAGGGAGGCGCGGGAGTTGACCGAGAGGACCATTGTCGAGATCCGGCGCCTGATCTCGGCGCTCAGCCCGGCCGTGCTGGAGCAACTGGGCCTGGCGGCCGCGCTGCGTCAACTGGCAGGCAGGCTGAGGCGGCTGCACCGCGTGCCGATCCGGCTTCAGGTCGGCCCGCTGCGCGATCTGCCAGGGCGGATCGTAATTGCCTCCTACCGCCTTGCGCAGGAGTGCCTGAGCAACGCTGTGCGGCATTCCTCGGCCGCCGGCGTAAACATCTCAGTGGCTTCCGCCGATGGAAGATTGAGGTTGCGCGTGGAAGACGACGGGGTCGGCTTCCGCGTTGAAGAAGCGTTCGCCAAGCGCGGCTCTTACGGGCTGGCGGGCATGCTGGAACGGGTGTCATTGCTCGGCGGGGAGCTGCGCGTCGAGAGCCGTCCCGGAAGAGGCACCAGGATCTGGATTAACCTGCCCCTCCGAACGGAGAAGGGCAGCCAGACCTGAGGAGGTCGAGTGACAAACATGGCCAGAATCCGAATCCTGCTGGCGGACGATCATACGCTGTTCCGCCAGGGAGTCAGAACCCTGCTCTCGGCGGAGCCCGACATGGAAGTGGTGGGCGAGGCCGCCGATGGCAACGGCGCCGCGGAAAAGGCAGCGGAACTGAGGCCCGACGTGGTCCTCATGGATATAGGCATGCCCGGACCCAGCAGCTTCGAGACCACGCGCCACATCAAGCGCAACAGGCCCGAAACCCGCGTCCTGTTCCTCACCATGTATGATGACGAGGACTACCTGGTCGAGAGCATGGAGGTCGGCGCCAGCGGCTACGTCCTCAAAGACAGTCCCGCGCCGCAACTGGTCGCCGCCGTGCGCGACGTCTGCCGCGGCGGCAGTTATCTCAGCCCCCGCATGCTGTCGCAACTGGTGGACGATTTCCGCACACGCGTGCGGTCCGCCGACCGGCTGCCGCGATTCGCCACACTTACGCCCCGCGAGAAAGAAGTCCTCAAGATGCTTGCCGAAGGCAACTCCGTCAAGGAGGTCGCCTGCCAGTTGAACCTCAGCGTCAAGACGGTGGAGGCCCACAAGTTCAACCTCATGCGCAAGCTGGACATCCACAACAAGGCTCAGCTCGTGCAGTACGCCATCCAGAAGAAGATCATCAAGATCCCGAGCCTGGCCTGACCCGTACGAGGAGCAGT
>JBBITL010000090.1:0-15064 GCA_037440765.1 Solibacteraceae bacterium | reverse complement strand
AGCCTTGACGGAGCGGAGGAACAAGGGCTTCTCCTGCTACACCACAAGTATTTGACATGAAATCCAATATAACAAGCCTGAAGTGCGGACAATATCGAAAACGTGTGTCACTACACTTTTTCGAAAACGGAGAATCGCCCTCGTGTTTTCAGCGACTTACGGAAAAAGGCCCTCAAAAAAGCGCAAACATGCGCTACAGCCGGTGCGGCGCGCCGGCGGCTTCTCCGTGCGCCAGGGCTGCGTCCACGCGCTGCCTTAGTTTCTCCATGAACTGGCTCAGGTAGCGCTGCGAGTGCCCCAGTTCGGCCGCCATGCGGATGTAGGGCGTCATCAGCGTGGCCCGCAGCACGAAGACGCCCTCCTGCTGGTAGTCGCTGGCATCCAGGTCCGCCCGCTTCAGAAAGCCGGCCACGGAACGGCGCGAGTAAGCCGGAAACCTGAAGTGGGTGCGCGACAGGAAGAACGGCTGAACGTAGCTGGTCTCGGGCTCGTCCTCCTTCTCCTCGATGGTGAACTGCCGGTAGACCCGGTGGTTCAGCTCGTTGGTCTCCCTCAGGCTCCGCACCCCCTTGACTTTGGCGATGAAGCACAGGATGTTGGTGTCCGGCGGCGGCGCCGTCACCGGAACGAAGGAGTAGCGGGCCTCGATGTTGTTCGCAGCCGAGATGCGGTCCCAGTGAACGAGGTACTCGTAAAGCTCCCGCGCCGCCAGAAGCGAGGCCCTGGCGATCTCGCCGTAGCCGGCGCGGTTGAGCGGGATGCTTCTGTGCGACAGCCAGCAGGCGGCCACAGCGGCGCCGGGCTTGGACCCCTCCAGGATGTATTCGCCCACGCTCGAAGGCGGCTCGTTGCCGTGCGCCAGCGCTTCGAGCGGTGTGGTTTCCGACGTGTACGGCGCCTCCTGGCTCACGAACTGCCGGACCTGGTCGTGCTTGAAGGCCACAATGCCGCAGGGGTATGGCACGTAGCCCATCTTGTGCGGATCGACAGTGACAGATTCGGCCTCGGGAAACGCGAGGAAGGCCCTGGCAACCGGCCGGGAGCCCCACTGGACCCGCAGGTTGCGCTTGAAGGCGCCGTAGCGCAGGTCGAGGGTGGCCGAGGCGAACCGGTTGACGGCGGCCTGGGTGGGTTTGCCGCGCCTGCCCGCGGGAAGAAAGACCGAGCGGATGTAGCCGCCCCAGGCGGCGTCCACGTGGAGCCAGAAGCTCGAGCCGGTCTGTGCTTCCAGCTTCCGCCGGAGCGCCGCAATCTCGTGGATCGGGTCCACGGCGCCCTCTTCGGTGGTACCGGCGATGGCGATGACGGCCAGCGGCAGGCGGCCGTTCTTGACCGTCCGACGGATGGCGCTTTCCAGCGCGGCGACGTCCATCCGGAAGTTCTGGTCGACATCCACCACGACCACGCCGCCGGCGCCGTCACCGATTCCCAGGACGTTGGCGGCCTTCTGGATGCTGTAGTGCCGCGTGCCGGCCACGAACACGACAGGAGGGGCGATGGAATAGCACGCCAGGGTCCCCTTGCGGGCCATGTGCGTTCCGGTCTCCTCCAGGTACTCGACCGCCAGGCGCGTGGCCTCCTGCGCGGAGAGGCGGCGGCCCCGTCCCACGGCCCGCACGAAACGCCACAGCAGCCGGACGGCCTCCTGGGGACTCAGGCCGAGACACTCGGTCTCGCTCAGCTTCTTCAGTTGTGCCTGCCTGGCGCCGGGCAGCCTGACGGCGACTGGGATCTGGTGCTTGCGGGCCGCCTCCCGCGCCGCCAGCGGGAAATAGCGCACCGCGCGCGCCACCCACAACGCCTCCAGGTTGGCCACGGTGCCGCCGCTGGTGACGTGCGCCCAGCCAAACTCGCCGCGCGTGCGCCGGTCCGGGGCGCCGTAGCCCAGCATGCGCAGCACCTCGCGCCCCACTTCCAGTTCCCAGGCCACGGTGACCGGGGCGGCCTCCGGGCTGACGTTGTTCGGGTTGTAAAGCATGCCCGCGAAGTAGCCCAGCACCGACGGGATGGTCTGGTCCGAGAGCATGTGCGCTATGTAGCGCGGGCTGTAGAAGGGGAAATGCCGGCGCAGGCCGGCCAGCATCCCAGCGATGTCCTGGGAGAGCCGGTCGGTCCAGGCGGTGAAGCCGCGCCGCAGTCCTTCCGTGATCAGGATCTCATCGGAGGGGTAGTAGTTGCGGCGCCAGTGGAAGTAGTCCTGGAGGATGAAGTGGAGCATTCGCTCCTCCAGTTCGGCGTTTTCGGCCTTGGGGCCGAGAAACCAGGCCGCCACCTTGCGCGCTTCGTCCCTGGTAATGCCAGCCATCGCAGGCGCCCTCCTCTACCGGCGGCATTATAGCGCGCCGGCCGGGTCAGTAGGCCCAGCGCCAGAGGCTTGCGCCGGTGGTGAAGCCCGCTCCGACCGCGGCGAACAGCACAAGGTCTCCCTTGCGGAGCCGCCCTTCGGCCACCGCGTCACAGGCCGCCAGGGGGAGCGTACCCGAGGTTGTGTTGCCGTACTTCTCGATATTGAGCATGACGCGGTCGCCGTCCATCCCGAGGCGGTCCGCGCTGGCGGTGACGATGCGCCGGTTGGCCTGGTGCGGGATCAGCAGGCGTACCTCCTCGGGCTTCACGTTGTTGCGAGCCAGCAGGTCCCGGCAGACCTCGTACATGCGGCGCACGGCGAACTTGAACACCTGCTGCCCGTCCTGGTGGACGAAGTGCAGGCGCTTCTGGACGGTTTCGGCCGAAGCCGGCATCCGGCTCCCCCCGGCGGGCATGTTCAGGAAGGGCCCTCCGGAGCCGTCCACCTCGCCCAGGAAATCGATAAACCCGAGGCTGTCGTCTTCGCTGGGCTCGATCAGCACGGCGCCGGCGCCGTCTCCGAACAGGACGCAGGTCGCGCGGTCCGTGTAATCGACGATCCTCGACATGGTGTCGGCGCCGATCACCATGACGCGCCGGTGTGTGCCGGCCGCCACCAGGTGCGCGCCCGTGGCCAGCCCGTACAGGAAGCCGGAGCAGGCCGCAATCAGATCAAATCCCCAACAGCCCTTGGCCCCGAGGTTGTGCTGCACCAGGCAGGCCGTCGAGGGGAAGAACATGTCCGGCGTAACGGTGCACACGATGATGGCGTCCAGTTCGGCGGCGTCGATGCCGCGGGCAGCCAGCGCCCCTCGGGCGGCCTCGGTGGCCAGGTCCGAGGTTGCCATTTCGGGGTCCGCGATGTGCCGCTGGCGGATGCCTGTGCGCTCGAGGATCCACTCGTCCGAGGTGTCCACCATGCGCTGCAAATCTTGATTGGTCAGCAGCCGGGGAGGCGTATAGCATCCCAGGGCGCTGATCTTGGCCCGGCGGACCGGCGTGCTGTGGACCGTCAGGAAGGAAGTTGAGTTCACTCTGCTATGGTACATATGAAGGTAAGTGCAAGTCGAGAGCGCCCTGCTTTTTGAAACCTCCGCCGAACTGTACGCCCGCGTGTTTCGCACTCTTAAGCCCGGCAGGCCGGCGCCGGACATCCACGTGGAGTTCCGCCGCTTCGCCAGCGCCAACAGCCTGATCCGCCTGAAGGACAACCGGCTCCACGTCAAGATCACGGATCTGCTGGAAGGCGCTCCGGCGCCGGTGCTGGAGGCGCTCGCCTACCTGCTTCTGGGCAAGCTGTTCCGGCGCGAGGTCCCCAGTATCTACGCTCACCGCTACCGTCTCTACATGAACCGGCGCGACGTGCGCCGCAGCCTGCACCTGGTGCGGCAGATGCGGGGGCGCAAGCTGCTGCGCGGCCCGAAAGGGGAGACCTTCGACCTCGAAGAGATCTTCGAGGACCTGAATCTCCGGCACTTCAACGGCCTGCTGGCCCGCCCGGCGCTCAGTTGGAGCGTGCGGCCATCACGTAGCGTGCTGGGGCACTACGATCCTTCGCACAACGCCATCATCATCAGCCGCCTGCTGGACTCGCAAGAAGCGCCGCGCCTGGCGGTCGAGTACGTCCTGTTCCACGAGATGCTCCACCTGAGACACCCGGTCGAGCACAACGGCAGCCGGCGGCGGGTTCACACCAGTGAGTTTCGCAGGGCTGAGGCAGCCTTCCCCGGCCTGGCGGAGGCCAAGCTCATCTTGAAGCGTCTGGCCTGAGCGCGTCAGGCCAGTGACGCCTGCCGCAACAGGGCCTGCCGCCTCAACTGGGAACGCATGTCGTCGACGGCGGCCACCAGGCGCTGGGCGTCCAGCGGACTCAGGCCGAAGCCCCGAAACCTGAGGCGCCACTCCGCGGCGAGTACGGCTGCGGTGAACCGAATTCTGCGCCTGAACAGAGCGCGGGCTAGATCCGGCCGGTCGACAGGCGAATCGGCCATGTACAGGGCGATCGCCGCCTCCAGCCTGCGGTAGTCCGACTTCAGGCACCGCAGGTAGCCGCGGAAGACGCGGACCCTCTCGCGGCGCAACTGCCGTACCATCCCAGGGTGGAAGCCTCTCTGACGCTCCAGGAAGCGGTAGTCCTCTTTCGAGAAGAGTCTCTCCATGGGCCGGTATTTCGCAACGGAGAACCGGCTCAGCCACTCTGTTTCAACCAGCTCACATCCGGCCGGCGACACGAGTTTCCGCAGGAGCAGTCCTAAAACTACGGCGAGCCCTGCCACGGTCGCCAGCGCCACTGCAATTGTCGGGAGCATTATGTTCCCAGTCTCCTCCGCAAGTGAAAGAATACTGAAAGGAGGGGGGGCGCGCAATAGTACTTTTAGTACAAATAGCACACGGCGCATCCCGCGTGGCGGTCACTCACGGGGCCTTTTCGATGCCGCTGCGTTGAGCGCGTCCAACTGGCGCAGCAGCCTCTGCTCGTCCTCCTGCTGCCACCTCCGGCCGGTGACCAACTGCTCCTCGCCCCGCCTGCTCAGGCCTCCCAGCCATAGGATCAGGCATACGGCGTCGACGAACAGCAGGATCAGACTGATTCCGGGGCTGAGCGAGTAGCCCGCCACATTGCGGAGAAACAGCGCCATCGTGCTGGAAAGAAAGTAGACGGCGTAGACACTGGCGTGCAGCCTGACGTTGCGGGTGACAGCCAGCGGGAACCACGCCATGAAGGCGGCTATGAGCAGCAGGAAGAGCGCCAGGCTGAAGATGAGACCCCGCTCGATGACGCTATAGTAGACGAGCACGGGATACGGGCCAGCCGGGCGGCTCAGGTCCGCCCGGAGGGTGAGCGCTGAGACCGCAACAGCCAGCGTCATGCAGGCCGACAGGGCCCACCGGCTGAGGGAGGCGAGACCCCGCCGGTCGCGCAGCGCCACTGAGTAGAGTTCCAGCACCACCAGGATGTAAAGGAGCCAGATCAGCGGCTGTGTGGCCAGGAAGATCCAGCCATAAGTAGTAGTGTTCGGGCGAAAGGCGAGCAGAACCATACTACGCACGGCTTCGAAGCACAGAAAGGCCGTAAACCAAGGATAGACCCTGAAGAGGCCCGTGGCCGCGAGCTTGGCGGCCAGTGCGACAGCGAGCGCCGTCCCCGCCACCCACAGGACCTGTTGAAGCCAATACACCTGCTCACACTACTACTTCAGGCGTGGAAAATCAACGGGGCAAAAACACAAACACCGCTCCCCTCGGCCAGATCGGCTACCCCGGCCTGGCCCAAAGGAGCGGCGCAAAAGAACCTACTGCGGAGTTGTGTCCGGGCAGGGGAAACACTCGGGCCAGGGCACGTGGTTGACAGTCACGTTGGCGGCCACAGCAAAACCGAAGACCAGAACAAACGCAAGCAGCATCTTCTTGAACATCCAGCACTTCCTTCTCGCCACAAATGGCGGATGGTATTCCTTCACGCAGAGTACTATACTTTCGGCCGCCAGAGTACTGCTGCGCCAAAATGTTCTGATTTCGGAACACTTTCCCCGCCTCGAGCTGGCCTGACTCGCCGCCGCGGAGTCCGGGTTATAATGCTTGCTGGCGGTCATTCGATGGAGACGTCAAGGCGAAGGGGCGGCGCGGAGCGAGGTGCGGCAGCCGACCTGTGGCGGCACACCCTGTCTCAGATCCCCTCTGTCTTCGGGCGTTTAGTCTATCTGGCCTCTTTGCGTGACCCGAACACCGGGCGATACGAGCACCACGGGCTTGCCCAGATGTTCGGAGAAGGAGAGGCGGATTCGGCGCTGAGGGAGAGCCACACCCGGGCGTTCTCGGAGTGGCTGGCCTACAACCTGGAGCAGCAGAAGTCGGATCTCGACCTCTATCTCTCTTCCTTTCAGTCTGATCGGCGCACGATTCTCTCTACGTGGATACGGCTTGCACCCTACCGGAACCTGGTGCCCGTTTCGGCGCGCGATCCGGACCGGCGCCTGTACCTGGCCGACCTGGAAGCGCTGCTGGAGATCCTCAGGACCGAGAACGACGTCGCCGCCCCGGACCCAGACGAATAGCGGCTCCCACCACCTGGCCGATGACCTCGATGTCCGAGGGGTGGTTGTACACGTGAGCGCTGCACATCGAAGCGGGGTGAGGCTGAAGAACCAGCCTTCCGCCGCTCAAATGGCACCAGGAGCAGGCGTACCCGTCCCGGTGCTCCAGCAGGTAGACGGGGCGTTCGAACTCGCTTTCCCAGCCGCTCTCAACCACCTTGTTGCGGGCCTCGTCCACCAGCACCAGCGAACCGGGCGGGAGCAGCGGGTACATCGACCAGTCTTCCGTGCCGATGAGCCCGTAGCGGTGTTTCTTCAGGTCCAACGCCTTCAGCAGGCCCAGCGGCAGCGTGCCCCAACGCTGAACCATGCGGCTCAAATACGTCGTCCTGCGAAGATCCACCACGGGGTCCAGAGACAGCGGCACATCAGCCGTCATCTCCTCCGGCAGGCCGAACCGGATCAGGTGGGTGCGTTCCAGCCCTACCTCCATCGCGTCGGCGGGAAGGCCGGCAAGGTCCAGTCCGTACCACCTCAGGACCTCCCGAATCTCGAGCCTGTAGATGGCGCACAGGGAATAGAGGCGGTACACGGTCGGCAACGTGCCCTTGTTTTCTATGTCCGCCAGGCGACTGAGGGCGATCGCGTATTCCGGGTTCTTCCGGCGCTCGGCGATCCTCAGGCTGGCCTCCTCCACGTCCCGGTAACGCAGATTCAGCCGTTCGCGCACCCGGCGGAGTTTCTGCCCGGCGTCCTCCGTGCTATTATCCTGTGACGGCGAAAAGTTCCGGCGAGACGCTTCTTTGGTCAGGCGACCCACGGCTGAGACGCTCTCGCCCACGCTCCGCATTATAGCGGGCGGCTATTGAAACTACAAGAGATTTACGGGCTTTTTGTTCCGAATTCGGAACGAACAAACAGAAATTAACACTAGTTAATGCAATGAGGATCATAGTCGGCATCGCCGGGGCCAGCGGCGCGATCCTCGGGCTGCGTCTGATCGAGAGACTCCGGCAGCGCGCCGAGGCGGAGATCCACCTGATCCTCACACGATCCGGCGAGGAGACCCTGCACCTGGAAACCGGGAAACTCGCCGCCGACCTGAAGCACATGGCCCACCAATACCATCCGATTGAGAACATCGGATCCCCGCTGGCGAGCGGGTCATACCTGACCGACGCCATGGTGATCGCCCCCTGCTCCATCCACACCATGTCCGCCATCGCCCACGGACTGACCGGCAACCTGATGACCCGGGCTGCCGACGTCATACTCAAAGAGCGCCGCAAGCTTATCCTGGTGGTTCGCGAGACTCCGCTGCACCTGGGTCATCTGCGTTCGATGGCCGCACTGGCCGAGATGGGCGCCATTGTTGCTCCGCCGGTCATGGCCTTCTACAACAAGCCTCAGAGCGTCATGGACATGGTCGATCACTCGGTGGACCGGGTGCTTGACCTGCTCGGACTGCCCGACCCGGAAGCGCAGCGGTGGGAAGGAACCCGAAAATGAAAACACGCAGACATTCCCGTGAAATCGTCGCGTTTCAAGGCGAAAAGGGCGCATTCAGCCAGGACGCCGCACGCCAGTTGCTCGGAGAAGACGTGGAAACGCTTCCTTGCCAGCGCTTCGAGGACGTCTTCCGGCAGCTCCAGAAGGGGGCGGCCGGCGCCGCCGTGATTCCGATCGAGAACACCCTGGCCGGATCGGTTCACGAAAACTACGACCACCTGCTGAAGTTCGGGCTTCCCATCGTCGCTGAGACGCGGGTCAGGATTGTCCACAATCTCATCGCCCCGCCCGGGGTCCCGCTACGGAAGATCCGCCGGGTCTTCTCGCACCCTGTGGCCTTGAACCAGTGCCTGGATTTTTTCGCCGCCAACACGGCGATTGAACGGGTGCCGTTCTACGATACGGCCGGCAGCGTGAAGATGATCATGGAGGAGCGCCTCGCGGACGCCGCCGGCATCGCCTCGGCCCTGGCAGCGGAGGTTTATGGAGCCGCGATCCTCAAGCGGTCCATCGAGGACGACCGCCAGAACTTCACCCGGTTTTTCCTGCTGAGGCCGCGCGAATGGAAGCCGAGGACCTCCCAAAGCGCCCAGAGGATGGAAGACCTCGCTGGTGTTCACCACGCGCAACGTGCCGGGGGCGCTGTTCCGGGCCTTGAGCGCGTTCGCCCTGCGCGACCTCAACCTGAGCAAGATCGAATCCCGGCCGCTGCGGGGCAAGCCCTGGGAGTACCTCTTCTATCTGGACTTCATGGGGCGGCCCGAGGAGGAACACTCGCGCAACGCGCTGAATCACCTGCGCGAACTGGCCGACCTGCTGCGCATCCTGGGCACCTATCCGGCGGCGGGGTGAGCGGGCGGCCGGGTCTTCCAGCGGCGGTGTATCCACAACCACTGGTCGGGGTGAGCGCGGATGATCCTCTCCAGTTGCGTTTGCAGCCGCTGTGTGTCGGCCTGGACGTCGCCGGTCATCTCGATCCGGGGATAGAAGCGGAGCACGTAACGCTTCTCTTCCTCCGACCATAGCGCGCACCCGGGCACCACGGCCGCGCCGGAGTGAGCGGCCAGGCGCGCGAAACCGGCGTTGCAGCAGGCTGGGATGCCGAAGAAGTCAGCGAACACCCCCACCTCGGGACTGCTGTTCTGGTCGATCAGAATTCCCACCGCCTCATTGTCGGCGAGCGCCTTGAGGATGCCTCGCGCAAA
The DNA here is from genome assembly GCA_037440765.1 of Solibacteraceae bacterium. Classification (GTDB taxonomy): domain Bacteria; phylum Acidobacteriota; class Terriglobia; order Bryobacterales; family Bryobacteraceae; genus DTKY01. The sequence continues at coordinate 5,970 of JBBITL010000090.1, read as the reverse complement.
GTCCTTCTTCTCGATGATGTGGTTGCCCGACAGTGTGCGTCTGCGGGCGACCAGGGCGTCCAGCCGCGGGTTGTCGAGCGGCCGCACAACCACGTGCATGGGGGCCGTCATCAAGCCGTGCGCGAAGGCGCTCAGCTCCCAGTTTCCGAGGTGGCCGGTGGCGACCATGACGCCTCGGCCCAGGCTGAGGGCGCCCTGGAAATGCTCCAGCCCGTCGTAACGGATCCAGCCGCCGACGTTCCCGCCGTTGATCCGCGGGAAACGGGCGAAAGCCGTGAGCAGCCGCGCGATGGAGCGGAAAACTCCCTCCGCGATGCGCCGCCGGTCGGCGGCGCTCAACTCCGGCAGGGCCATCTCCAGGTTCTGGAGGGCCGTCCTCCTCAGACGCGGAACCGCCCGGTCCAGCAGTCGGACGTAGCGCCGCGCCAGCCACTCGGCGAGGGGCCTGGGGCCGTGTTCCAGGGAGAAGAGCGCGCAGGCCGCCAGCCAGTACTCCAGCGTGTCGCGCAGGACGGATCGTCGACGCAAGCGACTATTCTATCCAGCCGCCGCCCAGGACGAGATCCCCGTCGTAGAACACCGCCGCCTGGCCCGGCGTAACAGCCCGCTGGGGCTCGTCGAATTCCACCTCCACGCGCTTCGCGCCGGAGGCGGGTCTCACCTCCGCCGGGGCGGCTTCATGCCGGTTGCGGATCTTGACACGAGCCCGAAAGGGAACCCCGGGCGCTTCGCACGGAAACCAGTTGACTCCGCCCGCGGTAAGCGTACGCTTCAGGAGCTCCTCCTCCCTTCCCACGATCACTCTCTGCGCTCCTGGTTCAGTGGCGATCACGTAGAGGGGAAACCCCGCGGCCACGCCCAGCCCCTTCCGCTGCCCGACGGTATAGTTGTGAACGCCGGCGTGCTCGCCGAGCACGCGTCCATCGGTGGCGACGATCTCGCCTGCCCGCCTGCGTGGTCCGGCCCCCTGCTCCCGGCAGTATGCGTCTATGAACGCGCCGTATCCTCCCTCGGAAACGAAGCAGATTTCCTGGCTCTCGTGTTTGCCGGCGATGGGCAAACCCAGTTCCCCGGCCAGGCGCCGGACCTCCGCCTTGCTGAGACCGCCGAGCGGGAACTCGGTGCGGGCGAGTTGCTCCTGAGTGAGGGCGAACAGGAAGTAGGTCTGGTCCTTGGCCGGGTCCGCGCCGCGCAGCAGGAGATACCGGCCGGTTGCCGGGTCCTGCCGGACGCGCGCGTAATGTCCCGTAGCGATCCGCCCAGCCCCGTGGGCGGCGGCTACGGCCAGGAACTGGCCGAACTTGATCTCGCTGTTGCACAGGGCGCAGGGCACGGGGGTCCGTCCGCGGAGATAGTCGTCGACGAAGGGCCGGACGACACGGTCCTCGAAGAGCCTTTCCAGGTTCACCACGTGGTAGGGGATGCCGAGCTTCTGTGCTATGTAGCGCGCGTCATAGACGTCATCCAGCATGCAGCAGCGCCGGGCGCCGCCGTCCGTCTGGAGTTCCGGCAGCCGCCTCTGGTTCCATAGCCGCATGGTCAGGCCGATCAGGCGCCGGCCGCTGCGACAGAGCAGGGCGGCAGCCGTGGAACTGTCCACACCGCCGCTCATCGCCACCGCTGTCAGGTTCTCGGACATGGAAGATATGGCTGGAAGCGCCGCCCTGGATTGTTGTATTCATTGTACAGCCCATGCCCCAACCCATCGTGACTCTCACCACCGATTTTGGACTGGAGGATCATTTCGTAGGCGCCATGAAAGGCGTGATTCTGAGTCTTGCGCCCCGAGCCAGGATCGTGGACATCACACACCAGGTCACTCCGTTCGCCGTCCCGGAGGCGGCTTTCGTCGTGGCCGAGGCTTGCCGCTGGTTTCCGGCCGGCACGGTACACGTGGTGGTGGTGGATCCGGGCGTGGGCACCCATCGGCGGCCACTGGTGGCGGAGGCCGGGGGCCACTGCTTCGTGGCGCCCGACAACGGCGTGCTTTCGCTGGTTCTTGCCCGGAGCAGGCACAAGGTCCGCCAGATCACGGCGGAACAGTACTTCCTGCATCCGGTCAGCCGCACATTCCACGGCAGGGATGTGTTCGCGCCGGTGGCTGCCCGGCTGGCAACCGGGCTCGCGCCCGCCCGCCTGGGGCCGCAGATTCCAGACTACGCGCGCGGCGACTTCTCCGAGCCGGCCGCCTGCGGCAGGGACCGCTGGAGGGGAGTGGTGCTGAAGGTGGACCGCTTCGGCAATCTGATCACCAGCCTTCGCTCCCGGCCACTGGAAAGCGGCCGGTTCGTGATGCGCGCTGGCCGGCGGAGAATCACGGCCACGGCGCGCAGTTACGCGGAGGGCAAGCCGGGAGTGCTGTTCGTCATCGAGGGCAGCTCCGGCTACCTGGAAATTGCGGCGAATCAGGGCTCGGCGGCGGCGTTGACCGGCGCCGCCGCCGGCGCCCGGGTCGAGTTAAGCCTGCCTAGGCGAACAGTTCCTGCGCGCGTACGAGCCGTTCCCGGACCTGCACTCCGTTGGGGCACCTGACGGCGCACTCGGCGCAGTCGCTGCAACGCACCGCCTGCGCGCGGGCCGGAAGCGCCTGGAAGTGCTCGCGGCCGAGGGCGTACTGCCCGTAACAGTCGCTGTAGTAGGCGTACCGGATGGCGTCGGCCACAGGCATGCCTTGGGGGCACTGGCCGCTGCACCGGTAGCACATGCGGCAGTACAGCGGGCGGATCTCCTCGTTCAGCGCCGCCAGCAGCCGGCCGTCCTCGGGCCCGAACTTCTCCGCCATGGCCCGGACATTGATCTCCAGTTGATCCATGTCGGTCATGCTCGGGATGGTGGTGGCCATCATGTCGGTTCGCAGTACCCACTTGAGAGAAGCCAGAAACTTCTCGGGCGGCCCGGCCGGCGTCGGCGGCGCTCCCCCGCGGCCGCGTGAGCCGGCGGCCGGCGCCATGACCTTCATGGCCACCAGGCCGATGCCAGCGTCCTTGAGCCGCTTGAAGGCGGCATCGCTGTTGGTGCCCACGGCGAAGTTGTACGTGCTCAGCACGACGTCGAAAACGCCGGTCTGCAACACCCGGTCCACAATGCTGTTCGGGTTGTGCGTGCTGACGCCGATGAAGCGGATCTTGCCATCCTTCTTGGCGGCGGTCCAGGCTTCCAGGCATTCATCGTTGATCGCCTCGGCCGAGTCCCGGGCGTGCATGTACCAGACATCGAGACGGTCCGTGCCGAGCTCTTTCAGGCTGGTCGCCAGGTGCTCTTCGGCCTGCGCCCTGGTTTTGCCCTGCGACTTGCTGGAGAGCGTGATCCTGTCGCGGTATCCCTTGATCACTCCGCCGACCATCCGCTCGTTGTTGCCCTGCTGGTAGCCGCGCGCGGTGTCGATGTAGCTGACGCCCATGTCGAGGGCCCGCGCCAGCACGCTGGCATCGGAGGTGATCATGCAGCCGAAACCGACGCTGGTGACCTTCAACCCGGTCTTGCCGAGCACACGGTGGCTAAGCGACGGCCCCGCCGCCGGGGCCAGTGCCGGAAGAACGGGCGGCGCCGGCATCCTGGATGCCGCCAGTCCCGCGGCGGGCAGGCTCAACCCGGCGGCGAGGAAACCCCTGCGCGATGAATCTCTTCTCATAAGTCCTCCTTGCAGACAAAACGATCTTAAAGTCGGCTATGCGCGATTATACACCAGAGGCATCGAGCGATCGCCCCGCGCCGTTGTACAATCCAGCTTTCGAGAAACTCATCATGCCTTCATACATACTGCGGCCCGCTGTTGTAGTGTTTCTTGCCGCCCTCTCCCTCCAGGCGGCGGACGTGAGGCGCGCGCGGGTGGCGCGCACGAACCAGCCCATACGGATCGACGGAGTCCTCGACGAAGAGGTCTGGCGCAACAGCCCTCACATCGGCGGCTTCATTCAGAACGATCCTTATCCCGGCCAACCTCCCACCGAGCAGACCGAAGTGCGGTTGGCGTTTGACGACAACGCCCTGTACATCGCGGTGCGCTGCCTGGACAGCAGGCCGGAGACGATCCTCTCTACCACCATGGCGCGCGACGGCCGGCCGTTTGACGACGACAGCCTGGAGATCGTCATCGACCCGTTCCACGACCGGCGCAGCGGCTACTACCTGCAACTGAATGCCGCCGGCTCCATGAGCGACGGGCGGATCATCGAGAACCGCCTGGCCGACGTGAGCTGGGACGGCATCTGGGACGCCAGGACCAGGATCGACGAGCGGGGATGGGTCGCGGAGCTGGAGATCCCCTTCAAAACGCTTTCCTTCCGGCAGGGCGCCGGGACCTGGGGTTTCAACATCGAGCGCACCATCGCCAGGGTTAACGAAGAGTCCCGCTGGACGGGCGCCGTGCTCGATTCCACCATCCACGCCGTCTCGCGGGGCGGCATCATCGAGGGACTGGAGGAGGCGAGCCAGGGCGTCGGCCTCGATATCAAGCCATACGGGCTGCTCGGCGTCAATCGCGACGCCATGCGGCCGGACCGGGTGAAGCCCAGGCATGAGGCCGGCGCCGATATCTTCTACCGGATCACGCCCAACCTGCTTTCGAGCACAACCATCAACACCGACTTCGCCGAAACCGAGGTGGACACGCGGCAGATCAACCTCACGCGCTTCTCGCTGTTCTTCCCGGAAAAACGCGCGTTCTTCCTGGAGGAGGCCGGGGTCTTCCAGTTCGGCCTGCCAGGGGCGGGCACAACCATGCTGCCGTTCTTCAGCCGTCGCATCGGGCTGGTGGGCGGGGAGACCGTCCCGATCCTGTTCGGCGAGAAACTGACCGGCAAGATCGGCCGCCTGGAGATGGGCCTGCTCGACGTCATGACGCGGGATTCCGACGTCGCCCCGAGCGAGAACTTCGTGGTGGGGCGCGCCAAGTACGGTTTCTGGCGGCAATCCTACGTCGGAGGGATCTTCACCCACGGAGAGCCCACCGGCACGACGGACAACAGCCTGGGCGGCGCGGACATTCTGCTGGCGACCAACAACTTCCTCGGCAGGAGGAGGAACTTCGACGTGGCCGCCTACGCGGTCAAGACCAGCACGCCGGGGATCCACAACCGCGATTTCTCCTACGGCGGACAGATCCGGTACCCCAATGACAGGTGGAACTTCGGCTATAGCTGGCAGCAAATAGGCGAGAACTTCGACCCGAAGCTGGGATACGTGCGCCGGCGCGGCGTGCGCGTCAACTCGCTGACCAGCCGTTTCGCCCCGCGGCCACGCGGGCATCGCTACATCCGCCAGTTCTCGTTCGAGTTCGACTTCAGCGACTACTACAGCACCGCTCAGCGCTCCCTGGAATCCAGGGCCTACGGCGTGACGCCTGTCGCCCTGCTGTTCCACGGGGGCCAGCAGTTGAGCTACTCCATCACGCGCAGCACGGAACAGCTTTTCAGGCCGTTCGGCATCCACGCCGGCATCCAGATCCCCACGGGACGGTATTCATTCACCCGGCACCGGCTGGCCACCTCCGGCCCCACCAACAAGCTCTACACCTACAGGCTGAGCTACGACCACGGCAGTTTCTACACGGGCTCGAGCGACGAACTGACCGGGAGCGTGAGCTGGCGCAAGAGCGCCCGCCTAACGACCGCCCTGGAGATGCGCCAGTACTGGGTGCGGCTGGAGCAGGGCAGTTTTGACACGTCGCTGGCGCTGATCCGGCTCAACTACTTTTTCAGCCCGAGGCTCAGCGTCACCAATTTCGTCCAGTACGACACCGACAGCCGGAACGTCGGCTTGCAGAGCCGCCTGCGCTGGATCCTACAGCCGGGACAGGAGGTCTACTTCGTGCTGAACCACGAGTGGCAGGAGAACCCCATGGACCGCTTCGAGGCGCGCCGCACCGACGCCCGCGCCAAGCTGAACTACACCTTCCGGTTCTGAACCGCTCCCTTACGGGTCTGTGAAAGAATCTCCGACTGCAATAAATCATAATCGGGTCGTTTTGTT
>JBBITL010000089.1:0-15092 GCA_037440765.1 Solibacteraceae bacterium | reverse complement strand
TGATCATGGGGCTGGGCTTCGTGCTTTCGTTCGGCTACTGGTGCACCAACTACCTGGTGGTGCAGCGGGCCATGGCCGCCAACTCCATGTCGGGGGCCCGGCTGACGCCCATCATCGGCGCTTTCCCCAAGATGTTCCTGCCCTTCGTCGTGATCCTGCCCGGCATCGCCGCCATGGCGCTGATGAAGATGGGCGTGGGCTACGAGCTGCCGATGAAGGGCGACACCTACAATTACGACCTGGCGCTCACCACGCTGATGGCGCAGTTCTACCCCTCGGGCCTGCTGGGGGTCGGTCTCACCGGCCTGATGGCTTCGTTCATGTCGGGCATGGCGGGCAACGTCACGGCCTTCAACACGGTCTGGACCTACGACATCTATCAGAGCTACATCCGCAAGAAGGCCCCCGACTCTCACTACCTGTGGATGGGCAGGTTGACGACCGTGGTGGGGGTGGCGCTGTCGATAGGGGCCGCCTACCTGGCGACGCTCTACAACAACATCATGGACCTGCTCCAGCTCGTCTTCGGGTTCGTCAATGCGCCGCTGTTTGCGACTTTCCTGCTGGGGATGTTCTGGAAGCGCGCCACCGGCCACGGCGCTTTCACCGGCCTGGTGGCGGGGACCACGGCCGCGGCCCTGACTCACGGCCTCACCGCCGCCGAGGGCAAGGGCGCCTGGCTGGCCAGCCTGCACGAGTTCCCCTCCACCATGGCGCAGAACTTCTGGATCGCCCTGCTGGCATGGACGGCGTGTTTCATGGTGACCATCCTGGTGAGCATGCTCTCGCAGCCCAAGCCGGCCTCGGAGCTCAAGGCCCTGGTCTACGGCCTGACCGAGTTGCCGCGTGAGGACGGCGTGAAGTGGTACCGGCGGCCGGTACCGGTGGCCGTGATCGCCGGGGTGTTGTGCGTGATGTTGAACTTCCTGTTCTGGTGATGACTATGTGGGATCTTCGAACCCCTTCCGGCTGGTTTTTCGTGATTTTGGGCGTGCTTCTATGCATCGCCGGGTTCGCTTCTCCAGGCCCGCCCGCCCCGCTCACGCAAGCCAACGTCAACCTGTACACGGGCGTGGTGACTCTGATGTTCGGAGGCATCCTGCTGTGGCTGGCGCGGCGCGCTTCATAGCCCGGTCGTTCCAGGAGCATTTCGGCGCGGCCCGGCAGCCGCGTGTGTTCCGGGCGCCGGGCCGCGTCAACCTCATCGGCGAGCACACTGACTACAACCTCGGCTTCGTCATGCCCATGGCGCTGGACCTGGCCTGTTTTGCCGCCATCGCTCCGGCCAGCGACGGCCTGCTGCGTGTCCACTCGGAGAACATGGGCGAGACGAGGCAGTGGCCCGTGGATGGAATCTCCGCGGCCCGCCCCGCGGGCGACTGGGGCGATTACGTCGCGGGCGTGGCGCGCGAGTTGGCGCTGGCGGGCCTTGAAGTGGCTCCCTCCAGCCTGCTTGTCTACAGCACCGTGCCGGTCGGCTCCGGACTCAGTTCCTCCGCCGCGATCGAGGTTGCCGTGGCGCTGGCCCTGCTGGGGGGACGCGCGATGGCTCCGCTGGAGCTGGCCAAGCTCTGCCGCCGGGCTGAGAACGGGTTCGTCGGGATGCCCTGCGGCATCATGGACCAGTACATTTCCGTCTTCGGCCGCGAGCACGCGGCCGTCAGGATCGACTGCCGGAGCCTGGAACACGAAGTGGTCCCGCTGCCCGCCGATGCCGACTTCATAGCGGTGAACACCATGGTGAAGCACGAACTGGGCTCCTCGGCCTACCGGGACAGGGTGGCGGAGTGCGCCGCCGCCGTGGCCGCCGTGCGCGGGAAGGAGCCTGGCGTCGCGAGCCTCCGCGATGTTTCCTGCGGGATGCTCGCCGGCTTAGAGGATTCCCTGGCGCCCGTTCCCATGCGGCGCGCTCGCCACGTGGTGAGCGAAGACGAACGGGTCGAGGCCTTCGTGGCCGCCAGCCGCGCCGGGGATCTCGGCCGCATGGGCGGACTTCTGGTCGCTTCCCACCGCAGCCTCCAGCACGACTACCAGGTGAGCTGCGAGGAGCTGGACTTCCTGGTGGACACCGCCTTGAGGATCGGGGGCGTGTACGGCGCGCGGATGACCGGCGGCGGCTTCGGGGGATGCACCGTCAACATGGTGCGGCCCGAGGACGCCCTTGCGTTTCAGGCCGCCATCTCACACGCCTACCAGCAGCGCTTCAACCTCACTCCTGAACTCTACCCTTGCCGGCCGTCCGCCGGGGCGGGGGAGCTCGACGCGGGCTGAGCAGCGGCTCGCCCCCCGGCTCCGTCCTGGCGCCCCGCGCCACAAACCTCCTCCACACGTAGTAGGCCGTCCCCGCCAGGAAGCTGATCCCGTTGTAGAAGTGATAGAGCAAATGAAAGGGGACCGCCGCCAGCGCGAACAGACGTCCCCGCCTGGCCGCCAGGAAGAGATAGAACTGGGTGTTGAGGATCACGATCAGGACGGCCACTGCCATGAAGAACAGGATCAGCGGATGCCGGGGCAGGTGGGTCACGAAGTAGAGCGTGGCGCCGCCGATGTAAACAGCGATGGCGGTCCCGCTCAGCTTGCGCCAGCCCGGATTGCCGCCCCAATACCTGTGACGCAGTACAAGCAGGAGGAGACCCAGCAGGAGCGGCGGCAGGATGGGCGTGAGGTGGGACACGCTCGCTGTCCAGATGATGAGGCCGGCCAGGAGCCCTATTCCGACCCACAAGCGCGCGGGCCTCTTGCCCGAGGCGAACTCCAGCCAGTAGGCCGCCAGGAACAAGATCAGCAGCGCGATCATAGGGACCAGGAAATAGCCCCGCCACAGAACCGCCGCCGACAGGGCCAGGCCAAGCAGCAGAAACGCCAGGGCCACGCTCACCCGCTGGCTCAGTTCCAGGTTCAGGTCGTTGGGCATGTAGCGGTCCCGCAGGATCAGTTCGGTCCATGGGACGCCGCGATCAAGAATGTCGGTCTTGAGCAGACTCCAGAAGGTCCAGCGCTTCAGATGAGTGACCTGGAGGGACTTGTCCAGCAGAATCCTCCGGCCCGCCATCCGCAGCCGGTAGCCGAGCTCGATGTCTTCAATCGCCGGGCGGCCGTAGGACTCGTCGAAACCGGCGTGTTCCATAAAGACCGACTTCCGGATGGCGCCGCACCCGCTCCAGAAGGTGCAGGCTTCCTGCCTCCCGTGCTGGTGGACGAAGCAGTGCATCAGGTTTTTGTACTGGGACAGGAAGTCCGGCGAGGCGGGGGAGGAGTCGTAGGAACCGATCAGCCCGTCCAGTGACGGGTCCTCCCGGAAGTCCCGCCGGACGCGCTCCAGCGTATCGGGCCGAACACAGACATCGGAATCCAGGAAGAAGAGGATGTCTCCACGGGCGGCCTGCGCGCCGATGTTCCGCGCCCTGGCCGGACCGGCGCGCCCGCCGGTGGACAGCACCTTAGCCCCGAAGCGCCGCGCCACTTCAGCCGAGTCGTCCGTGGATCCGTCGTCCACCACGATCAACTCCAGCGGGCCGGCGGGCCACTGCGCCAGGTGGGACAGGGAGACCTCCAGATGCCTGGCCGCATTGTGAACAGGGATGATTACGGAAACGGGCATATTGAGGGCCGCGGAACGTCACTGTCTCCGGCAAGCCTGATCATGTCAGTCTATTTCCTCTCATACCGGCCCATGAGCACGGCCTCGGCCAGCACGTGTCCCGCCATGGCCCGGTCCAGCTCCGCCCTCCTGGCGCCACGGCGCAAGCCAAGGGCGGGGACGTCCAAGGCGCAGAGCTTGAAAAAGTAGCGGTGCGGACCGTGTCCCTTCGGTGGACAGGGCCCGCCGTATCCCAGCCTGCCGAAGTCGTTCATGCCACTCTCACCGCATTGGCCGGCCTTGAAGCCCTGCGCCACAGTGCGCGTCGAGGCGGGGATGTCCCACAGCAGCCAGTGGTTCCAGACGCCCGCCGGGGCGTCGGGGTCATCGGCGATCAGCGCGAAGCTCCGGGCGGCGGCGGGCGCGTCTTCCCACTCCAGCGCGGGGGAGAGGTTCGCGCCCTCACAGGTGTGGAGTCCAGGGATGGTTGCGCCCTCAAAGAACGCCTGGCTTCGGAGCCGGAACGGCAGATCAACCTCCCTTCACAGACGGAGAGCCCGGTCGAGCGCCTCCACGAAGAAGTACTCACCCCACATGACGGACTCGTCCACTCCCAGCCTCTCATGGAGGTGGTATACGCCGTTCTTCAGAATACCCTCCCATCGGGGGTCGGAGTGCGCCAGGTGGCTCTGGCACAATGTGGTCAACGTTCGCAGGGCTGTTTCGCGGTAGCGCTGGGCTCTGTCAGAGTCTTGCGTCAGCCGCGACAGGCGCAGCAGTCCGCCGGCGGCGATAGCCGCGGCTGAGGTGTCCAGCAGCTTCCGGCTTTCGGCCGGCGCATCGTAGTCCCACGGCGGCGCGCCCCCCGGAGGCGTGTTGGCCACGTAATAATCGGCGCAGGCCTGTGCCGTGGCCAAAAACCGGGCGTCGCGGCTGTAGCCGTATGCCGCGCCGAAGCCATACAGACTCCAGGCCAGGCCGCGTGACCAGCAGGAATCGCTGCGGTAGCCCTGCTGCGTGCTCTGGCGCAGAAACTCGCCGGTGGCCAGATCGAACAGCCCCTCGTGGGATGTGGACCCGTCGCCCCGCACCAGCACCCGCCTGGTAGTCAGGCTGTGCCTGAGGGCGATGTCCAGAAGCCTCTGATCGCCCGTTTCCAGCGCGGCGTAGAACACGATGCCCACGTTCATCATGATGTCGATGAACAGGCTATCCTCGGCCACGAAGGACCGCAGGTACTGGCCCTTCTCCCGAAAGCGCAGCGCCAGGGTGCGCCCCGCCTGGATGAGAACGTCCCTGAGTCGCGGCTCGCCGGTGAGCCTCAGCCAGCGGTAGTACGTGGAAAGGAAGATGAAACCCAGGTCGTGGACGTCGCGGTCGTCCTTTCTGGGCTCCAGCGGCTCGCTGTAACGGATTGCGTGCTCCAGCCACCATTGCGCCTCCGGCCCGCCTTGCGGATGCCTGGAATGGAAGATCCACATCATCCCGGGCAGAAACCCGTCACACCAGCGGGTCCAGGCCGGACGATCATGCTTCCAGCGGCCCTGGTGCGTATACATCGGGTAGAGGCCGGGATGGCGCGTCACCAGGCGCTTCACCTGGCTTTCGGCGAACTCGAGCGCAGATTCAAACAGCCTTCGGTCCAGCATAACGGGTCTTCGCAATTGTACTCCAACGGCAGGCCGCCGGGCGGTCTCAGAACGTCCGCCTCTTCAGGCGCTCGACGGTGAACTTCGCCGTGTCCGCGACGGCCATCACCGCCATCACGCCGGCCTGCACCGGGTCGGTGACCACCAGGTCGGCGGCCTCCGGGACGCTTCCCGCCATGTTGAGGCTTATGACCAGCAGGCCCTGCGCGCGAACCTCCCGCACGGCGCTCTCAATGGCGCCGCCCATGAGCGACCCGGCCAGCACCAGCGCCCGTGCGCGCGGCAGGCGCGCCACGGCGCGCACCGCGTCGGCCAGCGGCTGCTCGCCCACCAGCGGAATGGTGTCCACCGAGATGTGCTCCCCGCGGATATTGTGCCGGTCCGCCTCGGAGATCGCGCCTATGGCCACCTGCCCCACCTGGGCGCCGCCCCCCACGATGATTACGCGCTTGCCGTAAATTTTCTGGAAGGTTTCGACGACGTCAAGCTCGTGCACCACAGGCAGCGCCCGGAGTTCCTCCGCCAGAGGGCCGGCGGCGCCCTCCAGTTCGATCTCGAAGTAGATCCTGGTGTGCGGAGGCCGGTTCTCGATGATCTCGATACTGGTGATATCGCCGTGGTGGCGGGCGATGACGCCGGTGAGCTGATGCAGAATGCCGGGCCCGGCCCCGGCTCGGATAAGCAGTCCGTGTCTCTCCATGGGAGTTCTAGAGCGTTACCTCATACTTGCGGAGGAGGTCCTCCCAGTGTCCTTGCGCCCTCAGGAGCAGCTCCGCCACTTCCCGTATCGCGCCCTTGCCGCCTGCCAGCGAGGTCACGTAGTGGGCGCACTGCTTGACCTCGGGTCTGGCGTTGGCAGTCGCCATGGCCAGCCCGACGCGCCGCATCACCACAACGTCGGTGAGGTCGTCCCCCACGTAGGCCGTCTGGGCGGGGCTGATGCCGCTCCTGGAGAGAATATCCTCCAGGATCGGGATCTTCTCGATGTGCCCCTGGCAGATGTAAGTGAAATGACACTGCCGGGCGCGCTCCTCGGTGGCCCGCGAGACGCGCCCGCTGATCAGCCCCGTCTGGATTCCCTTCCAGTGCAGCCATTGCAGGGCGATTCCATCCTGGCTGTCGAACGCCTTGGTTTCGAAGACCCCGCCGGCAAGGTCGGGGATGTTGATGAGCCTGCCGTCGGTAAGGACGCCGTCCACGTCCATCAGCAGGAGCTTCACATTGGCGGCCAGACGGCGGGTGAGTTCCTCCATATCAGCCCAGCCACTCGGTGTGGAACTGCTGGCCGCGGGGTTTGTCCACCCGCTCGTACTTGTGCGCGCCGAAGTAGTCGCGCTGGGCCTGGAGCAGGTTCGCCGGAAGCCGCTCGCGGCGGTAGCTGTCGATGTAGCCGAGCGAAGCGGCCATGGCCAGCACCGGGATGCCAAGCTCGGCCGCCCGCGACACCACGCCGCGCAGCTGGCCGTGGAGTTCGCCCGCAATGGTGCGGAACGGCTCGGCCACCATCAGGTTGGCCAGCGCGCGGTCCGAGGCGAATGCCGCGCGGATGGAATCCAGCACCCGGGCGCGTATGATGCAGCCGCCCTTCCATATGCGCGCGATCTCCTGGAAGTCCAGGTCGTAGGCGTATTCTTTGGACGCCTCGCGCATCAGGGCGAAACCCTGCGCGTAGCACGTCAGGATGGCGAGGCGGAGCGCGTCGTGCAGGCCTGCCAGCGCCTCTTCCTTCGCGGCCGGAGCCGCGCCGGAGGGGCCGGCGAGCAGCTTCGAGGCGGCGCTGCGCTCGTCCTTGAAGGCCGACAGAATCCTCGCCTCCAGGGCCGCGTTGATGGTGGGGATGGCGACGCCCAGATCGAGGGCGTTCTGCGAAGTCCACTTACCGGTCCCCTTCTGTCCGGCCTTGTCCAGAATGATGTCCACCACCGGCAGCCCGGTCTCCGGGTCGGACTTGGCCAGCACCGCCGCCGTGATCTCGACAAGGTAGCTGCTCATAGGCCCCTGGCTCCAGGCGGCGAACACTTTCTGCATCTCCGCCGCCTGCATGCCCAGAGCCGACTTCATGAAATCATAGGCTTCGCACAGCAACTGCATGATGCCGTACTCGATGCCGTTGTGGACCATCTTGACGTAGTGCCCCGCGCCGCCCCGGCCTATGTAGCCGCAGCAGGCGCCGCCATCCACCTTGGCGGCGATCGCGGTCAGGATGGGCTCCACCAGGCGGTAGGCGTCCTGCTGGCCGCCAGGCATAAGCGCCGGCCCGAGCAGGGCGCCCTCCTCCCCGCCGCTGACGCCGGAACCTATGTAGCGGATGCCTGCCGCTTCCAGGTCCTTGCCCCTCCGGTCTGTGTCCTTGAAGAAGGAGTTGCCACCGTCAAGCAGAACGTCGTCCCGCTCCAGAAGCGGCCTGAGCTCATCAATAACGGCGTCCACCGGCGCTCCGGCGGGCACCATCATGAGGATTCTCCGTGGCGTCTTGAGCGACTTCACAAGTTCCGCCAGCGAGCTGGCGGTCATCATGTCTGCCTTGCCGGCCCACTTCTTCCGGCTAGCGGCGGCTTTCTCCTGGTCCAGGTCGAAACCAGCCACCGCGAATCCCCTGCTTTCCATGTTGAGAGCGAGGTTCTGTCCCATCACTCCCAAGCCCACGATGCCTATGTCGTATCCCATTTGCGTGCTCCGGCGATGATTAACAGGATCTACCATTTTACGCGGTCCCGCTGGAGACCGGAGAGAAACCGCCTCCTTCCGCCACTACCTCTGGCTAGCCCATGACCAGATCCAGCCGCCTGCTCGCAGCAGCCGCCATGAGCGTGGGCTGTTGCGCGGCCGACACCGCGTGCAAACCCAATGCGCCGTGCTACTCGGCGGCGACCGTGGTGAGCGCGGCCAGTGGCGAGCCCGGCGCACTGGCCCCCAACGCCCTGGCCAGCATCTACGGAACCCAGCTTTCCTTCACCGAAAGGGCAATCAGGGCCGCCGACATCGACGGATGGCAACTACCGGTGCAGTTGTCCGGAGCCGGTGTTCAGGTGGTCATCGGCGGCAGGTACGCGCCTCTGTACTATGTCTCCCCCACCCAGGTGAACTTCCTCATTCCGAGCGACCTCAGGGCCGGCGAGGTAACCCTTCTGGTAGTCCGGGAGGGGACGGTTGGCCCCACGGTGCGGGTCAAGCTGCGGCCGGCGGCGCCCGCCTTGTTTCAGATGGACGCAACCAACATCGTTGCTTCTCACGCCGACTACTCGCTGGTGAGCGAGCGGGCGCCCGCGCGCCCTGAGCGGTGGGTCATACTGTGGGCCACCGGCCTCGGCGAGGTCACGCCGCCCGCTGTGTCCGGGGCGATTCCCCGGCAGGCGGCCGAACTCCAGCAGGCACGGAACTTCCGTGTCCTGCTGGACGGCACGCCGCTGGCTGCCGGGCTGGTCGGGTATGTGGGCCTGGCGCCCGGCTGGGGCGGCCTCTACCAGGTGAACCTGAGTGTGCCGCCAGGCGTCGGGCCAAACCCCGAGATTCGACTGGCCGCCGGCGAAGAGGTCAGCCCCGCGGGCCTGCGCATCTGGCTTGATCCATCGGCTCAGTAAGCCTGGGCTACAATGGCGGTTAGAGGCAGGAGGGCGATATGCGGCTGCGATCCGTTGTGCTGATGGCCGGCCTTACGGCCGTGATGTTTGTGCAGGCGCGACAGCAAGGTGACGCGCCCCAGGGCCGGAAGCAGCCCGAGGCGGAGAATCCGGGCGTCTACGTGATCGAGCCCGGCACGCGCATCCCGCTGAGCATGCTGAACAGCGTGAGCACCAAGGCCTCGGCCGAGGGCGACCGAGTCTACCTGGAGACGGTTTTCCCGATCCAGGCCAAGGGGAGAATCATCATCCCTCCGGGCAGCTACGTCGCCGGAACGATAACGGAAGTGAAGCGTCCCGGCCGGGTCAAGGGCAGGGGGGAGATGTACCTCCGCTTTGACACGCTGACGCTCCCCAACGGCGTGACCCGCGATTTCCGGGCGCGCGTCGGCAGTCTGGACGGGCAGTCAAGCGACGAACTTGACCGCGGCGAAGGCAAGATCAAGAGCGATACGGACAAGGCCGGCGACGCCCGCACCGTGGGCGAAGTGGCTGCCACTGGAACCTCCGTGGGTGTGATCGCCGGCAGCGCCGCGGGCAGGCCGGCCATGGGAGCAGGCATCGGCGCGGCGGCCGGGGCGGCCGCCGGGCTGGCCGGCGTCCTGCTGTCGCGCGGCCCGGATGTCGTACTGGCGCGGGGCACCACCCTCGAGATGGTGCTTGACCGGCCGATCTCATTCTCGGCGGAGGATCTCGACGGCCTCCCCGTGCCGGCTCGCCGCGCGCAACCGGCTCCCGGCGCTCAGCCCGCCGGAAGCGGGCGCGAAGCGATCCCTATTCCCGGCCGCGGAGCCGGCCGCTGGCCTTAGTAGCAGGCGGTCATCGCCGCTGCAATTCGGATTCGAGGTCCTCCAGTTCCCTGCCTGCCTCCGCCCAGCGGCCTTCCCCGGCGAGCGCGCGGTAGCGGCTCAGGTGCTGGCGGACACGATCCAGGCGCACGTTCAAATCCGGCGCGGCCGGCGCGGCGGCTGAAGCAGCCGTTGCCGCCGGTGCCGGGGCCGCCGCCTGGCCGGCGGCTGGGAGAAGGCCCGCGAGTTCGGCCAGCGCCTCCCGGTAGGTATCGCGGTAGATCAGCGTCTTGCCGACCGCTATCACCACCTTCCTGAGCTGGGGCATGCGCGCCTCGGCCGCCTGGATGTAAATTGCTTCAACGTATACTAAGGTGTCTCCTACGGGCAGCACCAGCATCTGGCCGCGCAGAACCTGGCTGCCCTGCTGGTTCCACAGCGTGAGGTCCTTTGCGATGATCGGGTCCTGGTTGATCCGGGCCTCTATCTGCATGGGACCGAAGATCAGCTCCTGCTTGGAAAGCTGGAGGAAGTGCAGTTCGCCCAGATGGGGCCCGTCGCAGCGCGCTACCATGAGGCCGATCATGTTGTCCTTGTTGCGCGGCGTGAAGGGCAGGATCAGGAGAAACTCCGGCTTGGTCTCTCCCGGCAGGGTCGCAACCACGTAGGTCGGAACCACCGCCTGTGGCCGCGTATCCTGGCCCTGAACGTTGCGGGCGATGTCCCAGACGTCCTCCTTGTTGTAGAACGCCTGCGGGTCCAGCATGTGGAAGGTCCGGTAGATTTCGGCCTGCGCCTGGAAATAGGTCTCCGGGTAGCGGGCATGGGCCCTGAGGTCGGCCGGCATCTCCGAAGCCGGCAGGAAGAGATTCGGGAAGATCCGCTGGTAGGCCCGGATGATGGGGTCGGATGGATCGAAGATGTAAAGCTTCGTGGTCCCGTCGTAGGCGTCCACAGTGGCCTTGATCGAGTTGCGGATATAGTTGAAGCTCCCGATTCCCCCGATGCTGACCGCGCTGGAGTAAGGGTGAGCGGACGAGGTGGTGTAGCCATCCACGGTCCAGACCAGCCGCCCTTCGTCGGTCAGGACCAGGTAAGGGTCGTCGTCCCAGCGGATGAAGTTGGCGAGGTTCGAGAGCCTGGAGCGAACGTTGCGGCGTATCATCATCCGGCTCTCGGAGGTGAAGTACCTGGTCAGCAGGATGTTGAACTCGCCGCGGCTGATGGCTGCCGCCAGGCGCAGCGGAAGCGAGGAGATGGGGAAGCCTCCGGTGCCGTTATAGGTCGAGAAGACGTTCTTGTCGCCTGACGGATAGTCGAATTCGCGCTCCTGCGTGCGGACGAAGACCGGTTCGTGGACCACCTCGCCGTAGTAGATCTCCGGACGCGTCAACTTGAGGCTCCCGGTCTTGATCTGCGGAGGCGCATCCTGCACGAACAGGAGCGGCAGGCCGTCGGCGGTGATCTGGTTGGCCTCGGCCATCGCCATGCCGTAACCGTGCGTGTAGATGAAGGCCGGGTTGATCCAGCGCGCCTGGGCGTCAGGCAACTGGCGTATATCCAGCTCGCGCGGCGTCAGCAGCACCTGCCGGAGCTGGCCGTCGATCATGTAGCGGTCCACGTCGCTGTCGGCGAAGACGTAGTATGGACGCAGGGCCTGAATCTGGGTGACTGTTGCGTGGAAGGCGCGCCAGTCCCACAGGCGCACGTTGTCAAACAGCGCCTTATTGCCGGCGACGTCAACCCTGGCGCCCGTGAGCGATGCGGCGAAGTCCCTTTCCTGGGCGCGCTGTTCCAGGCCGTAGGCGCTGCGAGTGGCCTTAATGTGCGTTTCGATGTAGGGCCGCTGGATGGAGATCTCGTTGGGCTTCACGTGAACCGCCGAGACGAGGGATGGCACCCCGGCCCTCAGCACGAAGGCCACCGGTATGATCAGCAGGAGCTTCCAGCGGCCGATCAAGGCGAACACCGCCGAAATCAGGCACGTCCCGATCACCACCCACTGAAGCGGCAGAGTTATCCGCTCGGCGACGTAGTCCACCCCGACCATGAAGCCGTGATTCTGCCAGAGCATCTCGTAGCGGCCCAGGAAGTAATGTAATGCCAGCGCCACCAGGATGACCGCCGCCACCATGCGCAGAAACCCGGACTGCCGGGCGCCTTCCAACCGGAAGATGCGCGGGTCGAACTCGCCTGTGGCCTGCATCTCCGGAAACTTCTCGATCAGTTGCCAGGCGCGCGCCGACAGCCAGTAGACGACGGCCGACACGATGGCCAGCGCCAGCAGGTAACGCCGCAGCACGGTATAGAACGGCAGGTCGAACAGATAAAACCCAAGCGGCAGCCCGAAGATGGCGTCCTGCCAGGTGGCCGTCTCGGCAGGCAGGTTCCGGCCGCCGAAGTAACGCACAACCGACCAGGTGTCGATGGTTGCCGACGCGAGCATCCAGGCGACGAAAAGCAGCGCGAGTGCGGACACGGCGGCGTAAGCCCGGCTCTGCCGCCAGCTTCTGCCCGCGTGGCTCAAGCCCCTGGCGTGAGCCAGCCACAATGCCGCAAAGGCGAGGAGCGTTGCGGCAGTCAGGGGCGCGATGCTGTAGAGCAGCATGTCGATCCAGGTTGGCACCTGGTTCATCTCCTTCCACCACTGGTACTCTATGGCGAAGTTGGAGATGACGCGCGCGCCGGCTACAGCAAGGAAGATCGCGGCTATCCAAAGCATGGTGCTGCGCTTCGGAAGGGCTGGACGGGGGATTTCAGGAGTCACATTACTGTTTTATCACACGCACCAGCCCGGCAGCGCCGTCCACCAGGATGTATTGACCGTCCTGCAAGGCCCGCGTGACGCCCGGAATCCCTGCCACGGCCGGAAGCCCGTATTCACGCGCGACCACGGCTCCGTGGGAAAGCTGTCCTCCGGTCTCCAGCACCAGGCCCCGAATCCGCCCGAACACCAAGGTCCAGCCGGGGTCCGCTCCCCTGGTGACCAGGATGTCGCCTGGCTGAAGCCGGTCCAGTTCCTCGGGCGCCATCAGGATGCGCGCGTGTCCCTGTGCGATTCCGGGACTCACCGGGCTTCCGCGCAGGACTTCTCCGCGCTGCTCTTCCAGCGGCTCCAGGCCGCGCAGGAACGGAGGGTAATCGTCGCCGAGCCGCTCGAACTCTCGGCGCCGCCGCTCCATGTCGCGCAGTGGAAGCGGTGCGCCATTGGCGGCCGCCCGCAGCTCCTCCATGGTGGCGAAGAATATATTCTGCCCGGCCCGCAGCATTTCGCCGAGCGCCAGCACAAGCCGCCTCTGCAAAGCCAGCGTCTGCTGCCAGAAGAAACGCTGATCCTCTCGCAGCAGCATGTAACGCCGCGCGTAGCGCAGCACCCATCGGAGCAGGAAGGACCTCAGAGGGTGGCAGGCCGGCAGGACAGCCTCACTGCGGGACAGGCGTCCTCGCCTGTCCCCGGCGGCGAGGCGGCGCACCTCCTCCCTGATCTCGGCGAAGGTGGGGCGGAAGATGTCCAGGCTGAAGGAACGGTGGCCGTAATCCCGGAAGAAGGCCTCCCAGTCGGCTTCCGTGCGAGCTTCCGCAAGAGCGCGGTTCAACTCCACTGACTTGCTTGGTAGACCGGCGACCAGGCGCGCGGCGAGGGAGGCATCCCCCACCCACGCGGCCAGCAGCCGCCGCAGCAGGGTGTAGAACAGGTCGGCGTGAGTAAGGCTCCAGCGGTGTATGGCAAGCAGGCGGGCACTGAGCGCCTGAGCCCGCTCCATGCGCGCCCATATCTCCGTTGGGGCTTCCCCTCCGGCGAGGAGGGCCTCCATCTCCCGGTCATGCCGGGCGATGAACTTCTCCCAGACGCGATAGTTGCGGAACGGCGACCAGTTGGCTGGATCGCGGAGGAAGTTGCGCGCGACGGCCGCCAGCAGGCGGGGGTCCAGCAGCGAGCGCGGATAGGGGGCCTGGAGGCGGAGGCTGGCGTCCCCTCCGGGAAAGAACCGGACGGCGTCGTCAGGCAGCAGCGAGTCAGGCAACGCCCTGTAAAGAATCTGGACTACGCGGAGGTTGACGTAAGGGCGCCCCCCGTGCAGTTTGGTCAGCGGCTCGCCGGCCGGCCAGCGGTAACCGAGGAAGCGCAGCGGATCAGCCAGCGCCAGCGGTTCCATAAGCTCGCGGATCATGGTCCAGCCCAGCGGGGAAACCGGCAGGGGGAACCGTTCGTTGAGGAAGCCGCTGGTCCAGAGGCGGTCGTCCCCGGGCAGCATCTCCGTGAAAAAGCCGGTGGCCGCCGCTGTGACCGGACGACTTTGGAGCAACCACAACGTCTCGCCGCAGTAGCCCCACTCCACGTCCTGAAAGCCGCCGAAAAGCTCCTCCAGCGCGCGCACGGTCTCGATGAGCCGCCTGGCCCGTTCCTCGCCGAGCAGGCCCGGGCGGTCCGGCCTG
The DNA here is from genome assembly GCA_037440765.1 of Solibacteraceae bacterium. GTDB lineage: Bacteria > Acidobacteriota > Terriglobia > Bryobacterales > Bryobacteraceae > DTKY01. The sequence continues at coordinate 1,018 of JBBITL010000089.1, read as the reverse complement.
TACCGTTCCACCTCACGGGCCCCCGAGACGACACCTTCCCCCGAGCCCGCGGCGTACTCGATCACAACCGACCGCTCGCCCGTGACAGGATCCAGGGAGAAGGCCACGCCCGCCACATCTGTCGCCACCATGACCTGCACCACCACGGCCATGCGGGGCTCCGTCAGGTGCGGGGCTTGCTCCTGCCGGTATGCGGCGGCCCGCGCCGACCACAGCGACTCCCGGCAGCGGCGGACGGCCGCGAGGAGCGCTTCCTCTCCGCGGACATTCAGGCAGGTTTCCTGCTGGCCGGCGAAGGAGGCCGTGTCCAGGTCCTCGGCGGTGGCCGAAGAGCGCACCGCCACAGCGCAGGAACCCAACTGCCTGTAGGCGGCGGCGACCGCCTCCCCAATGCCGGCTCCCGCCTGCGTAGTGATGCAGAAGCCGTTTGGAACGGGGAAGCCCGCCCGCGCCATCGCCGCCAGCCGCGCGCCCTTGCCGCCGACGAGGCCGGCCGAGGCCTCGCCTCCGCCGGCCAGCCACACTATGCACTCGGCCACTGGATAGCATGCTATCATCGCGCAGTGTCCGGGTCTGAACGGCTCAGGTCCGAGCCGGCCCTGCTGAAGCGCGCCGACGCCGCAACGTTGCTGGGCTTCGACGTGTGGGAGTTCACCGCGCTGAGTCTCCTGCGGCCTTACGGGAAGCTGTTTCTGGGGTCGCTGTTGCTGAGGTGGCCGCACCGGCTCCTTCATGGCCTGTGGCGCTACCGGCGCCACGTGCGCCCGGCGCGGACGGCCGGTTACGCCCCCGTCGAGGTGACCTCGTCCGAGAGCCTGCAAGCCGACCTCGCCGGGGGCCCCTGGCTCGTGGGCATAGGCTTCTGCCAGAAGCCGCTCGATCCTCCCTGCCCATCCGGCCGATTCAATCACGATTGCTGGTTTCTCGCCCGGCCGGAGGGCTCGGGCCTGCCCCCCGCCTGCCGTAGTTGCCACATCCGCGAAATTGCCGAGCGCGCGCCGGCGGCCGGAGCGGCGAT
>JBBITL010000088.1:0-15142 GCA_037440765.1 Solibacteraceae bacterium | reverse complement strand
GTGGAAAACTTGTAGCCCTTGCGGTAGTCGAACTTCTCGACCGCCTTCATCAGCCCGATGTTGCCTTCCTGGATCAGGTCCAGGAACTGGAGACCGCGGTTGGTGTAACGTTTGGCGATGGACACCACCAGGCGCAGGTTGGCCTCGATGAGCTGTTTCTTGGCCGACTCGGTTTCCTGCTCACCGCGCTCGATGACCTGGAGCGTGCGCCGGAGTCCGGTGGCGGTGGAGCCGGCCGACTCCTCCAGCTCCTGGAGCCGCTGCGTGGCCTGCCGCATGGCCTTGCGAATCTCACGGAGCACTGCCGGGCCGGCATGCGCGCTTTCCTCGCGCCTCCTCTGGATCCGCGCGATCTCGCGCTCGACGGGCTTGTACTCATCCACCGCCTGGACGATCATGCCCACAAGCTGGCTCCGGAATTCCGGCGAGAACTGAGTCCTCCGGAACGCCTGAGAAATCCCCACCTGAGCCCGTCCCAGGTTCCAGCGCAGCGTCCTGTGCTGCTTTGGCTTCATTCCCCTGCTCATGACCTGCAACCGCTGGCGGAACTGCTGGGCTTTCTTGTACTGTTTGCGGATTTCGGCTACGGCGAGCAGTAGCTGCGCGCGGGCTTGGGTGGCGAACTCCTCGCTGGCCGGACCCTCGGGCAGGAGCACCAGGTCCTCCACACGGACAAGGTTCCGCTCCAGCTCATCCCCCAGCTTCAGAAGCCTCTGGATCACCAGCGGCGAGCGGGAGAGGGCCTTCTTCACGCAGTTCTGGCCGCGTTCCACGCGCCTGGCCAGGTTAATCTCGCCATCCCTGGTCAGAAGAGGCACCAGGCCCATCTCGCGCAGGTACATACGGACCGGATCGTTGGTCTTGTCGGCGGCGTCGGTGGCGATCTCGAGATCTATGAGTTCCTCAGGCTCCTCGGCCTTCCGGTCGAACTCGAGCTTGGGCTCCTCCAGGATCTCGACGCCCGCGGCGTCCAGATCCGAGAGCAAGTCGTCCAGGGCGGCGCCGCTGGTGACGCTGTCCGGCAGGACCTCGTTGATCTCGTCGTAGAGAAGGAAGCCCTTCTCTTTCCCAGCAGCCATGAGCCGCTTCAAGCGACCCTGTCTTGCATCGACCGCCAAAGGACCCCCGTACGCTGCCACCTGGAAAACCAGCTCAACACATTCTACACCACCGCGCCGCTCAGCTACGCGGTTCCTCCGCTTCCGCCAGTTCCCGCGCCAGGCGCATGGCCTCGGCCAGGTCGCCCATCCGCTCCGCCTCCTTCACTCTTCTGCGGAGCCTGGCTTTCTCCGCCACGCGGCCCTCATCCCGGAGCAGCCTGAGGCAGGCTGCCGCCTGCTCCAGCGTACAGTCCTCCGCGCCCGTCTCATCGGCCAGAACCATTGAAGAAAGCAGTTTCTTGTCGCCATCTTCCAGGCGCGCCTCCAGGTCCGCGAACCGGAAGCCCTGGTTCTGCTCGTACAAAGCGAAAAGCGACCGGAAGATGCGGGACGCGGCGAGTTGCTCCACCTCCGGCATCTCCCTCAAGGCCGGCAGGATCTCAGCGCGGATCCCGCCGTCTGCCAGCAGCGCGTTCAGCAGAATCTTCTCCACCGGCCGCACGGGCTCCACCTGGGGCGCCGGCGGCTGTTCACGGCGGCCGGCAGCGGCCCTCTTGAAGTGATCGAGCACCATGCCCTGCTCGACTCCGAGGTATCCCGCGATGTCGGCGGCGATCGCCGCCCGCTCCAGCTTGTCGCCTACCCTCTGGATGGCCGGCAGCAGAAACTGGAGCGCCGAGACGCGCCCCTGCGCCGTGCTCATGTCGAAGCGGAGCCGGGCCCTGTCAGCGAGCCAGTGGAAATAGCCCGGCGCGCGCTGGAGCGCGGCCCGGTATGCCTCCGCCCCAGAGACCTTCACGAACTCGTCCGGGTCATGGCCGCCCTTCAGTTCCAGCACGCGCACGTGCATGCCTTCTTCGAGCAGTACCTGGACGGAGCGCTCCGCCGCGGCGGAGCCTGCCGCGTCCGGGTCGAAATTCACCACCATCCGCTCCGAATGCCGCTTGAGCGTGCGCACCTGAGCCGAGGTCAGCGCGGTGCCGCAGGAGGCCACCACCTCACGGACGCCCGCCTCGTGCAAGCCGATCACGTCCATGTATCCTTCCACCAGGATGGCGATATCCGACTTGCGGATTCCCTCCTTGGCCCGGTGCAGGTTGTACAGCACCTGGCTCTTGCGGTATACCGGCGTCTCGGGCGAATTCAGATACTTGGGCTCGTCACCCGCCACCAGCTTGCGGCCGCCGAAGCCGATCACCTTTCCCGTTTCGCTGTGTATGGGAAACATCAAGCGGTCGCGGAAGCGGTCGAAAAAGCCCGAGCCGTCCTGCCTCTTCAGCACCAGGCCGGAAGCCTCCATCTGAGCGGCGGTGAATCCTGCACGTTCGAACCGGCGCACCAGGTCCTGGCCCGACCGGTCTGAGCAGCCGAGGCCAAACTCCTCGACCGCTCCGGCTCCGACGCCGCGCCCGGCCAGGTACTCGCGCGCCGCGGCGCCGGCCGGGCCGTTCAGGTTGGCGCGGAAGGCGCGCGCAGCGGCCTCGTGCATCTCGAACAGCGCCGCGCGCAGGCGGGTTTCCTCGTCGCTGTACTCGGCGCGCTTCGGCATGGGTATGCCGTTGCGGTCGGCCAGCAGCTTCAGCGCCTCGAAAAAGCTCAGCCGCTCGATCTCCATCACGAACTTGATCACGTCGCCGCCAGCGCCGCAGCCGAAGCACTTGTAAAACTGATGGCCCTGGTGCACGGAGAAGGAGGGCGTCTTCTCGGTGTGGAAGGGGCACAGGCCCGTCCAGCGCGGGCCGGCGCCGCTCTTGCGCAGGCGAACATACTCGCCGGCCACCTTCACGATGTCCACCGATGATTTCAGGTGTTCGACGAACTCCATGCGGCCTGCTGCCGGATATTATCTCCGAATCAGGAACCCGCCGGCCAGAGGATGCGGTAGAGCGAAAAATCCTCGGACGAGCCGATCTTCTCGACCCGCCACTCCGCCGCCCGTTCCCGGAAGTCGTCCGCCACAATGTTGCTTTCGTACACCAGCAGGTAGTCGATCCCGTCGCGGAGGAGCTGACCGGAGGCCAGCGCCCGGAGATCCGCCGGCGGCGGAACAACGGAGACCGCCGGGTCGCGGCCGGTTTCCACCCACCGGGCGCCCTCCGCCATCACCTCCAGCACCGGCGCCAGACCGCCCTGGTCCCGTGGCGCGCGGATCGTAAGGCGATCCACTTCGAGTTCCTCTCCGAATTGCGCCTCGACGTACATCCCCGCCCTGACGTTTTCACGGCTGCACCACAGGGTCACGGGATTAGCATCGAAGGCCCGCCCCGCGTACCAGCGCGAGTGGGAGGCCGTGAACCGGGCCGAGGGAGGCAGCCGGATCTCGTCGCCACGCGAGAACACCCTCGCGTCGGTCAGCACCCAGAGCCGCCCGGCTGCCTTGGGCTGGGTCAGCCGTACGGCGCGCGCCTTCACTGGAGGGAAACGGTACTCCATCTCAACGACCGGGAGCAGATCCGGACTGACCCCCGAGGCCATCGGCCTGCCACCGAACAACGGCGCGGCGTCCAGTGCGGTGAACAGAGTCTCGCTAACCAGGTTCGCCCTGGCGGAGGCGTAGTACATTATCACCTTCCTGCGCGAATAAGCCTCCTGGAAAGTAACGAAAGAATAGACCTGCTTGTCCGGCGGGACCAGATCCTCCACCATGCGCGCCGCTCCGTAGCCGAAGCGCTTGCCGCGAAGGAACCGGTCTTCCGGCATAAGGCGGAAAGCCTCGGCCAGCGACGGCGTCGGGCCGAGCCGCATCGCGTACTGGTTCGTGTAGAGGGCCACCACGGCCGGGTAACTGGCCACGGCGTGCCCCAGGATGAGCGCGCCGGTGAGCCGCCGGTACTTCGCCAGAGCCGCCGCCATCGCCAGGGCCACAAACGGAAGCGCGGGCAACAGGAAGCGCGCGCCCTTGTTCAGCGGATAAGTGGCCGCGAACACCAGGGCGGCAGCGCACAGCCTCCGCCCCACCGCACTGCGCAGTGACAGCAGCGCCAGCGGAGCGAGCAGGAACAGTGGCCCGACAATCCCCTGCACCGCTCCGCCCCGCACGGTGACCTCCAGGGGCACGGCGCTCCAGCCGCCAAGTCCTCCAATCCAACGCATCACCTCCGTGTACTCGCGCTCGAAGGACGGGAAGAAATAGGGGTTCGGAAACCACCGGTTCAGAAACGGCGCCACCGGGTTCCCTATCCACAGCCAGTTCTTAATGAGCCAGCCGGAGAACATCGGCACGGCCGCCAGCAGAAAGGCAGCCGGAGCGACAGCCGAGACTCGCCGCCTCCGCCAGAGCACCAGCGCGATGAACGCCAGCCCGAACGGAATGGCAAGCGCGGCGGTGTACTTCGAGCCGAACGCGAAGCCGGCCAGCAGTCCGGCCGGAATCAGAACGCGGTCCGGCCGCCCCTCCTCCCAGAGACACAGCAGGTAGAACATCCCGAAAATGGCCGCGGTTACTGCGATGTCGATGTAAGCGCAGGTGCCTGTCCAGCCGGCGATCGGACTGGCATAGACCGCAAAGGAGGCCAGCAGACCTCCCCTCGGGTGACCGAACCTCCGCCCGAAGCAGTACACCAGCGCTGCCAGCGCGATAAGGAACTGGAACTCCACCAGCGCCGCCGACGAGTGCTTCCCGATCCAGAACGCATGGAGGAACAGCATCTCGACCGCCTGGGGGAATGCCGCGTACATGTTGTCGGTGACCTTCACCAGCCGTCCGGCCTCGTTGTAAAGCGAAACCAGCCCCAGGTGGTAGGAGCTTCCATCCGGACTGTGCTCCGGCGCCATGGCGCGCAGAAGGTAGATCCAACTGAACACGCCGAACAGGGCGGCCGCCACGATGCGCCAGCCCCGCTCCAGCGCCGGCGCGCCGGCGCGGCCGAAGCTGAACAGCCTCCTGCGCACCGCCGCCATCGCCGCCAGGCCGATTGCGATGTAAACCGGCGGCCGCGCCCACCCCGCCGCCGCCAGCAGAAACACGGTCAGGCTCAGCAGGCCGGAGCCGGCAAGGAACGCCAGGGCGGCCCGCTCGATGCCAAGGAGCCGCAGCCGCAGCCCTGCGAACAGGAGTTGCCCCAGCGCGAGGGAAACCGCACCGGTGGCGAACGCGCCCGCAAGGATGAGAGCCGCCTGCATCAGCGAATCAGCACAGGGAGGCGCGCGCCTTCTTCCCGCGCGCCCGGATCGAGAGCGCCAGAGCGCCGCCAAAGCCGGCGAGGGTCAGGAGCAGCCCGGCAAACACCGAGACCGGCAGGTAGCGCATCTCGATGGTGTGCCTGCCCTTCTCCACGACCACCCCTCGAACCGCCGTGTAGGCTTCGTGTATAGGCGCCCGCCGGCCGTCCACCCAGGCGACCCATCCCGGGAAGTAGCTGTCGCCCAGGATCACCATGCCGCGGCAGCCCATCTCCGCCTCGATGGTAACCCGGCCGCTGTTGCGCCTGGTCAGCCGCACTTCGTCCGCCTCCGGGCAGGTCTCCAGGGGCGGAGGCGGTCCCAGCAGGAACGTGGTGCGGCGCAGGTCCAGCGGGCCGCCGCCCATGATGGCGCGGATCTCACTTTCGCCGCTGACCTGCCTGGCCTCGTGCACGGTCCAGACCCTTGGGAAGGCGTCGCGGTTCCAGTGAACCTTCAGGCCGCTGGCCGACTGGAAGACTTCCTCCTGGCCGGGGCCCGGCGGCTCGCGCGTCACGGTGTAGTTGACGCCGAAAATCTGCCTGGACCGCGGGTAGCCCCACGGAAGGCGAAGCAGGTTGGCGGGCAGGCTGGCTACGTAGCCGCCAAACTGGTCGATGCCGTACCAGTCCCCGAAGTTGTACGGGATGTCCGTGTCGGAGACCTCCATGCGGGCAGGCCAGGGAACGCCGCGCAGGTAGCCGGCGATATCCGAATGTTGCGCCAGCCTGGGCAGGAAGGGCTGCCCGCCTTTCTCCTCCCGGTTCACCCAGCCGCTCCCGGATACGTTGCCGGACTCGATGAGCATCAACCCTGTAAGCATCGCCGCTGCCGCCACAGGCGGGAGGACTCCCCGCCTCCAACCATGAAGCAGCGCCGCCACAAGCAAGGCAACCAGCGCCACCACCATGAACCGGTCGTCCGGCGGCGCCCGCTCGCCGGCCAGCAGCGCCGCCCGGAGGGCGAACACGCCGGCGCCGAATGCCACCAGCGCGAGCGCCGCCCGGCGCGGCCATGGGGACTCGCCTGCACGCCTCATGCAGTCAATGCCATAGGCGGCCAGGACCGCTATGCCGAAGTGGAATATGAATACGGCGAACGAAGGGCTCCGGGCCTTCTCCACCAGCGGGACCAGAGCATATAGCACGCCATGAAACACGTTGTTCCGGCCGAGCGAGAACAGCAGACCGCCCACGGCAATGGCCGCGAAGACCTTCACATGGCGCTCCCTCCAGGCCAGAGCCACTGCGAGCAGGGCCAGGGTAAGCGCCGCCACACCGGTGAACGGATCGGCGTTGCTGCGCTGGTAGCCGGGCAGCAGGATCGCGACAAGGGAGGTTGGGATCAGAGAGTACTGGCTGTGGATCGAGTAAGGTACCGGCTCGTTCCAGCCCTTGGGCTCCACAAGCCCCACCCACCGCTCGGCCAGCCTGCCGTACTCGTAGGCCGGCAGGATCTGCAAGGCGCCGGTCAGGGCGGTGAACACAAGGAAGATCGCCGCCAGTCTTGCCGCCTCCCACGAGGGCCGGCCCTTTCGGAACACCTGGTGGAGCCAGATGCCGCCGGTCGCCAGCAACATGAAGGTCGGAATCTGATGGTGTCCCGCCAGCAAGGACATGCCCAGCGCGGCGCCCGCCGCGGCGGCGCTGGCCACGGGACGCACGCCGCGCAGGCTGCGGAGCACAAACATCAGCACCAGAGGAGCCCACACCGCGCTGTTGAGCATTTGCGGCCAGGCGGTCACGCTCATCCACCCCCCCAGGGCGAAGGCGCAGCCGGCCGCCACGGAGGCCATGCGGCTGCGCTCCAGGTCCCGGCAGAGAAGGTAGGCGAACCAGGCGGCCATGAAGTGGATCATCACGAAGTACCAGTGCACAGCCGACTGGCGGAGCCACCCGTCCTCAAGCGGCAGGAGAAAGAGTATCCAGTTCAGCGGGTAGACAACCCCCGGCTGGGCCTGGCCGATCAGCGACTGTCCGCCCCACTGGTAGGGATCCCAAAGCGGCACACGCCCGCGATGCCACTCGCCGGCCTGGACCTGAAGCCACGGCAGCACCTGGTTGGGGATGTCGCCGGCCTCCAGCCAGGTGTACTGATCTGTCAGAACCAGCTTCCAGAAGAACCCGGCGCAGAGCAGTAACAGGAGGATCGGAGGGCCGAGCCGCGAGGCCCACCAGCCCCACCGGCTCTCACCGGGCCCGCAGCCGTTACCCGCCGCCATAGACATTCATCCTAACGAGTATCCCGCAAGCGGCAGAAACCGGCCCGCCACAGGCGCTATTTCCGTCCCCGGTTCAACTCGTCCTGCAACTCGCTCAGCAGCTTCAGCGCCTCCAGGGGGCGGAGCTCGTCGATATTGAGGCCGCGAATGCGGCCGGCGATCTCGTAGTTGACGGGCTCGAACAGCTGGATCTGGACCGGCCCGGCACGGTGGGGAGTCAGTTCCTCGGTCACGCGGTGCTCGCTCTTCTCGTGCATGGCCAGAATCTCGCGCGCCCGCTCGATCACCCCCACCGGCAGGCCCGCCAGCCGGGCCACTTCGATGCCGTAGCTGCGATCGGCGCTCCCCGGCGCCACCTTCCGCAGAAAGACGATCTGGCCGCCGGACTCCTTCACCGATACGTGCAGGTTGCGCACGCCGTCCAATTGTCCGGCCAGTTCGGTCAGCTCGTGATAGTGCGTGGCGAAGAGCGTCTTGGCGCGGAGCCTCTCGTGCAGCTCCTCGATGACGCTCCAGGCCAGCGCCAGCCCGTCGTAAGTCGCCGTCCCCCTGCCGATCTCGTCGAGCAAGATGAGGCTGCGCGGGGTGGCCGTGTTAAGTATCACCGCGGTCTCGGTCATCTCGACCATGAACGTCGAGCGGCCCCGCGCCAGGTTGTCGGAGGCCCCGATGCGCGTGAACACGCGGTCGATCAGAGGCAGGACGGCGGATTCGGCCGGCACGAACGACCCCGTCTGGGCCAGGATGGCGATCAGCGCCGCCTGCCGCAGGTAGGTGGACTTGCCGCCCATGTTGGGTCCGGTGATGATGGCGATGCGGGCGGAGTCCGCGTTCAGGAACAGATCGTTCGGGATGAAGCGCGCGGCCTCGCGCTCGGCCAGCCGCTCCACAACGGGATGCCGTCCTCCGGCGATTTTCATTTCGCCAGAATCCGAGAACCGGGGCCGCGTGTACCGGCCTTCCACGGCCTGCTGGGCCAGGGCTGCGGTGACGTCCAGTACGGCCACCGCCGCGGCCGTGGCGCGTATCCGCTCGGCGTGCGAGGCGGCGAAACTGCGCAACTCGCTGAAGATGGCGCGCTCCAGCGCCAGGATCTTCTCCTCGGCCTCCAGAATCTTGCCTTCCAGTTCCTTGAGTTCCGGCGTGGTGAAGCGCTCCGCGTTAACCAGCGTCTGTTTGCGCTCGTAGTCGGGAGGCGCCAGGTGCAGATTGGGCTTGAAGATCTCGATGTAGTAGCCGAAGATGTTGTTGAAGCGGACTTTCAGCGACTGGATGCCGGTCCGCGATCGCTCCCGCGTCTCGATGGCCGCTATGTACTGCCGGCTGTTGCGGCTGATGTCGCGCAACTGGTCGAGTTCGGCGCTGAAGCCGTCGCGGATGGCGCCGCCGTCGGCCAGGTTCGCGGGCGGCTCGTCGGCCATGGCAGCCAGGACACGCTCACGAACCTCGGCGACGTCGTCCAGCCTGGAGTGGATGCCGGAGAGCGGGACGGACGCCTCAATCGACTTGCCTAGCACCGGCACTCTGCCAAGCGACCAGGCGAGCGCCAGCAGCTCACGGGGGCCTGCCGTACCCATGGTCACCCTCGCCAGCAGGCGCTCCAGGTCCTGCATTTCGCCGAGGGCTTTGCGGACCTCCGCCCGGGGAATTGTAAGACGCGCCAACTCCTCTACGGCGTCCAGGCGGGCCTCGATCTCGGCCGCGTCGAGCGAGGGCGCCAGCAGCCTGCGCCGCAGCAGCCGGGCTCCCATGCCGGTCATGGTCTGGTCGATGACGCTTGTCAGCGTGGAGTCCTTGGCGGCGGCATCGGCGGTGAACAGCGGCTCGACCAGTTCCAGGTTGCGCACGGTCACCGTGTCGAGGACCATCGAGCCGGCGCGGTCGTAGAACGAGGGGCGCTCCAGGTGGCTGAGGGCCGCTTTCTGGGTCTGCTTGAGGTAGTGCAGCACGGCCCCGGCTGCCGATACCGCCAGGTTGCGGCCGGCCAGGCCGCAGCCGTCGAGCGTGAGCAACCCGAAGTGCTCCCGCAGCGTGCGGTCCGCGTAGTCCAGGCTGAAGGCCCAGGAGTCGATCTCGGAGCGGAGCACGCCGGGCGGCGGCGGGCGGCGCGCGGAGCCTTCCGGCACGAGCAATTCGCGGGCGCCCAGTTGCTCCAGCGCGGCGTGGGCCTCCGCCTCCTCCATCTCCGTCACCCGGAACTCGCCGGTCGAGACGTCCACGCTCGCCAGCCCCGCCCGGTTTCCGCTCGCCGCCAGAGCGGCCAGGTAGTTGTTCTCGCGCGGGCGCAGCAGCGCCGTGTCGGTGGCTGTGCCGGGGGTCACAATCCGCGTGAGCTCCCGCTTGACGAGCTTCCTGGCGAAGCGCGGGTCCTCGGTCTGGTCGCAGACGGCCACCCGGAAGCCGCGCTGTATCAGCCGCGCGATGTAGCCTTCGGCCGCGTGGTAGGGGACGCCGCACATGGGTATGGGCTGCCCCTTCTCCTTGTTTCTGGAGGTCAGCGTGATCTCCAATTCGCGGGCCGCCGTGACGGCGTCCTCGTAGAAGAGCTCATAGAAGTCGCCCAGCCGGAACAGCAGGAGGGCGTTGGGGACCTGTTGCTTGATCGAATGGTACTGCCGCATGAGCGGCGTGGCGGCGTCCGCGGTCATGCGTAGATGCCGCGCAGCTTGACGGCGAACGCCACGCGGTCGATGGCCAGCATGTAGGCCGCGATGCGGTTGTTCACCGCGTGTTTCTCGGCGTAGGTGACGACCTGGTCGAAGTTGGTGGTCATCAGCTCTTCCAGGCGGGTGTTCACCAGTTCTTCGTTCCAGAAATAACCCTGGCGGTCCTGCACCCACTCGAAGTAGGACACCGTCACGCCGCCAGCATTGGCCAGGATATCGGGGATGACGAAGACGCCGTTGCCGGTGAGCACGCTGTCGGCCAGCGGCGTGGTGGGCCCGTTGGCGCCCTCGCACAGGATCCTGGCCCTGACCTTGTGGGCGTTCTTCGACGTGATGACGTTCTCCTTTGCGGCCGGCAGGAGGACTTCACAGTCCAGCAGAAGGGCCTCGTCGGCGTCCATAGCCTCGGCGCCCGGGAAACCCAGAATCGACCCGGTCTTCCTGCGGTGTTCGAGCAGGGCCGGGATGTCGATGCCGTTCTGGTTCACGACAGCGCCATCAACCTCGATGACGGAGATGGTCCTGATGCCCCTCTCGCTCATCAGCTTGGCCGCCATCCCGCCCACATTCCCCAGCCCCTGAACGACGACGCGCGTGGCTTCCGGGGCAAGGCCCAGCTTCGCCAACGCCTGGAGGATAACCAGCATGCAGCCGCGGCCGGTGGCCTCGGCGCGCCCGCGGCTCCCTCCCAGGTCCACGGGTTTGCCCGTCACCACGGCCGTGACCGTGTGCCGCATGTGCATGGAGTAGGTGTCCATCACCCAGGCCATGGTCTGCTCATCGGTATTCATGTCCGGGGCGGGCACGTCTTTTTCGGGGCCGAGGAAGTCGATCAGTTCCGCCGTGTAACGGCGCGTAATGCGCTCCAGTTCGTTTACCGACAGCAGCCTCGGGTCGCAGATGACGCCCCCCTTGCCGCCGCCGAAGGGGATATTGACCACGGCGCACTTCCAGGTCATCCAGGCGGCCAGGGCGCGGACCTCGTCGAGCGTCACGTCAGGGGCGAAACGTATGCCGCCCTTGGCCGGGCCGCGCGCGACGGAATGCTGAACGCGGTGGCCGGTAAAAACCTCCAGGCGCCCGTCGTCAAGCTGAACGGGAATATAGACCGTGATTTCCTTGGAAGGCGTCCGCAGGACCTTGGCAAGACCGTCGTCAAGCCCCAGTCTTGCGGCGGCCTCCTCGAAGCGGGTCTCGGCCGCCAGCCACGGGTTCAGTTCCTGGCCGGAGTCAATCGCGGTTTGCATGGACGGGAAACCTCCGACCCAATTATGGCAGCGTCCGGCGACTGGCGGGGGGCCGCCGCACTCGACCCCGCCCGCCTGGATCCAGCGGCCCGGATCCGCGCCCGGTTGGAGCGGGCTCACTGAAACCACTTCCTGGAATGAGCCACTGCGTCACCGAACCGGTGCATGAACCCCATCTCCTCCCCTGAGAGCGCGCCTTCCCGGACAGCGGCCAGATTCTCCTCCAGTTGCCTGAGGTTGCAGGGGGCCGTCATGCAGATGTTCACATGCGGATTGGAGAGCACGAAGCGGTAGCACATGGAGGCCGTTGGGACCCGGCCGCCTTTCGGCCATCCGCGCGGAGGCCTCAGCAGGTGGGACCAGCGCGTGGCCGTGTAGCTAATAATCCCTGGCTGGTGCGCGGCCAGGTGCGGAAATATGTCGCGCTCGGCCCCCCTGTGCGCGGCGTTGTAGCGCACCATCAGCACGTCGAGAGCGCCGCGCGCCGCCAGTTGGCCGGCAAACTCGCGGTTGTGGCACGACATGCCGACGGCGCGCACCCGGCCGTCCTCCTTGAGCCGGCGCAGTTCCTCCTGTAGCCAGCCGGGAAACTCCTTCGGCTTCATCACCCCCAGAAACAGGAAGACGTCGATATAGGCGGTCCCAAGCTGCCGCAGGCGCTTCTCCAGCGCGCGCCGCAGGTCCTGCCGGGTCCAGATCAGATTGTAGGCGCCGGTCGCCACCACGTACCTGTCGCGGCTTCCGGCCGACAGGTCCCGCAGGAAGCTGACCATCTGGCGGTCGAAACCGTAGGCGAAGAAGAAGTTGACCCCGGCGTCGAGCGCCCTGTGGAGGGCGGCCTTCCCGGGCCGGTAAGTGCCAGAAAGGCCGAGACGGAACACCAGCGGACCGCCGGCCCAGAGCGTGGCGTACGAGAAGTCACGCGTCATAGCCAAGACTTGGGCAGTTGTCATCAGAGCGTACCAGATCGGAGCGGCGCTAAGTTTGACTCTCCCCATCCGCCCTGCTAGATTGGCTCTTTGCATGGCCGATCCCGCGCGGTTGAAGGAGACCCCTCTCAACGCAATCCATAGGCGGCTGGGCGCGAGGATGGTGGATTTCGGCGGCTGGGACATGCCTGTCCACTACTCCGGCATCCTGGAGGAGCACCACGCCGTGCGCCGCGCCGTGGGCCTGTTCGACGTCAGCCACATGGGGGAGATCGAGATTCGCGGCCCGGAAGCGCTGGCGCTGGTGCAGTTCGTGACCAGCAACGACGCCGCCAGGCTGCGGCCCGGCCAGATCCAGTATTCGGCCCTGCTCTACCCCCACGGCGGTTTCGTGGATGACATCCTGGCGCACAAGGTTGCGGGCGATCACTACTTTCTCTGCGTGAACGCGTCCAACCAGGAGAAGGACTACGAGCACATCAAGGGGGAGAATCGCTGGAACGCCTCGGTCGAGTTCACCTCCAGCCTGTATGCGCAGCTTGCCGTGCAAGGACCACGATCGCTCGAAACGCTCCGGAAGCTCACGGCAGCGGACCTCGCCGCCATCCGCTACTACGGATTCGTGGACAGCCAGGCCGCCGGCCGCCCCGCCCGGATCGCCCGCACGGGGTACACCGGCGAGGACGGGTTCGAGATCTATGTCCCGCCGGAGGCCGCGGCCCACCTCTGGGAGGAGATCCTTGGCGCGGGGGAGGAGTACGGCATCAAACCCTGCGGACTGGGCGCGCGCAACACGCTGCGCCTGGAGGGGGCCATGGCGCTCTATGGCCATGAGATCGACGCCACCATCACGCCCCTGGAGGCCGGGCTGGGCTGGATCACGAAGTTTGACAAGGGCGAATTCAACGGCCGGACAGCGCTCGAGAAGCAGATGGCCGAAGGCGTCCGGCGGCGGCTGATCGGATTCCGGATGCAGGAGCGCGGCATAGCCAGGGACGGCTGCCAGGTCATGGTGGAGGGCCGCCCCGTGGGATGGGTGACCAGCGGCGGCCCGTCGCCGACGCTCGGCGTTAACATCGGCCTGTGTTACCTGCCCGCGGAACTGGCCACGGTGGGACGCCGGATCCATGTCCTGATCCGGGGACAGGCCGTCGGGGCCGAGACAGTTGCAACACCTTTCTACAAGCGGGGGAAATGATACATGTACCCGGAGAACTTCCTTTATACGGCGGAACATGAGTGGGTGCTGGCTGACGGAGACAGCGGGACCGTGGGCATCACGGATCACGCCCAGCACGAACTGGGCGACATAGTGTACGTGGACCTGCCGAAAGTCGGCACGAAGACCTCCAAGGGAGCTGCCTTCGGATGGGTGGAGTCGGTCAAGGCCGTGTCCGAGGTGTTCGCGCCCGTGTCGGGAGAGGTGGTGGCCGTCAACGGGGAACTGACGGACGCTCCCGAGAAGCTGAACCAGGACCCGCACGGCGCGGCGTGGCTGGCGAAATTAAGGTTGGACAAACCGGACGAACTGGCGACGCTGATGACGGCGGCCCAGTATCAGGAATATATAGGAGCGAAGAGCTAGATTGAGGTACCTGCCAAGATCGGACAGCGAGCGCCGGGAAATGCTGGAGGCGTGCGGCGCGGCGTCGCTCGAGGACTTCTTCTCGCACCTGCCCGAGGAGGTTCGCCTGCGGCGTCCGCTGGCGATAGAGCCGGGCAAGTCGGAGTACGAGATTCTCGACTACTTCAGGGCGCGCGGGGCCGAGAACGCCAACGGTTACGCCTCCTTCCTGGGAGCGGGCGTTTATCACCACTTCCGGCCGGTGCTGGTGGACGCCGTGATTTCCCGCGGCGAGTTTCTGACGGCCTACACCCCCTACCAGGCGGAGATCTCCCAGGGGATTCTCACCTCGATCTTCGAGTTCCAGACGATGATCTGCCAGTTGACGGGCATGGAAGTGGCTAACGCCTCGGTCTACTGCGGCTCGACAGCCGCGCATGAGGCGGCCATGATGGCGGCGCGCGTCACAGGCCGAGGCAGGATACTGGCCGCCCGCACGCTGCATCCCGAGTACCGCGAGGTGCTGCGAACCTGCTCGCGCAGCCTGGGCATGCCCGTCGAGGAGGTCGCCTACGACCCGGCCAGCGGGGCGCTCGACCTCGGCGACCTCGAGTGGAAACTGGACGGCCAGACGGCCGCCGTGCTGGTGCAGTCGCCCAACTTCTTCGGCGTAGTGGAGGAAGTGAACGCGGCGGCCGAGGCCGCGCGCAGGCGGGGCGCCCTGCTGATCCACGTCTTCACGGAGGCCGTCTCGCTTGGCCTGCTGGAGCCGGCACGGGAGGCCGACATCGTGGCGGGCGAACTGCAATCCTTTGCGCTGCCTCCGAGCTTCGGCGGCCCGTTCGCCGGCGTGATCGCCACCCGGGAGAAATACTTGCGCCAGATGCCTGGCCGCCTGGCCGGCCAGACCACGGATGTGCGCGGCAACCGCGCCTATTGCCTGACGCTCTCCACCCGGGAGCAGCACATACGGCGCGAGAAGGCCACTTCCAACATCTGCACCAACCAGGCGCTGGTGGCGCTGATGGCGACGGTCTTCATGGCGGTCTACGGCAAGCAGGGGCTGCGCGAACTGGCCGGACAGAACCTGGCGAAGGCGCGCTACCTGGCGTCCCGGCTCCGGCCCCGGTTCAGCGGCGCGTTCTTCAACGAGTTTGTGGCCGGCACGGGAGGACGCGCGCCGGAGGAGGTGGCTGAGGCGTTGCTTGCCAAGAAGATCATCGGCGGCCTGCCGCTCGCCCGCTTCTACCCGGA
>JBBITL010000087.1:0-16873 GCA_037440765.1 Solibacteraceae bacterium | reverse complement strand
GCCGCCGCACTGGTTGCCGATGTTGTCGGCGCTCTTTCCGGCCACGTGAATGCGAGGGGCGGTCTTGGAGATTGGCAGCGTCTTGCGCTCATTCTTGAGCAACACCAGGGACTCGCGGACCGCCTGACGCGCCACCTTGCGCCGCTCGGCAGAGCCAAAGGATTTGTGCAGGCGGCGGTCGGCCAGCTGGGACCGGCTCTTGTCCATCAGGCCCATGGCGAACTTCACGCGCAGGATGCGGGTGACCGCGTCGTCGATACGCGACATTGGAACCCGGCCTTCCTCCACCAGCGCCTTCAGGTGGCTGATGAAGGTCTTGTAGTTGCTGGGGACCATCACCATGTCCATGCCGGCGTTGATGGAGATCTCGATGGAGCCCTTGTAGTCGCCGGGCTTGATCTGGTCGAGCGCGTTGTAGTCGGATATCAGGAATCCCTGGAAGCCCAGTTCCTCCTTCAGGATCTCGGTCAGCAGGCGGCGGCTGGCCGACGCCTTCACGCCGTTCCAACTGTTGTAGGACGGCATGATGGTGCCGACCCCGGCCTTGATCGAGGTCACGTAGCCCGGCAGGTGAATCCTTCGCAGCGTCTGCTCGTCAACCTTCATGTCGCCCTGGTCCAGGCGGCCCCGTCCGTCGCTGCCGACCCAGTAGCTGGTGCCCCCGTCGCCGACGTAGTGCTTGGCGCAGGCCAGCAGCGACAGCGGGCTGGACAGGTCGAGGCCCTGCAACCCGCGCGTGGCCGCCTCGCCGAGCTGCGCCACCAGCAGCGGGTCTTCTGAGAAGCCCTCGTAGGTCCGGCCCCAGCGTATGTCTTGCGGCACGCTCACGGCCGGGGCGAACGTCCACTGCATTCCCGTGGCGCGCACCTCCTCGGCCGTGAGCCGCCCGATCTTCTCCACCAGTCCGGGGTTGCGCGTGCAGCCGAGGCCGATGTTGTGCGGGAAGATCACCGCGCCCAGGACGTTGTTGTGCCCGTGCACCGCGTCCACGCCGTACAGGACGGGTATTGCGAGGCGGGTCTTCAACGCCTGCTGCTGGATGCGGTCGTACATGTCGGTCCAGGCTTGCAGGCTGTTGCCCTCTTTGGGGTCCGAGTTGCCACCGCTCAGCACGGAGCCGATGAACAGGTTGTTGATGTCGGCCAGGTCTTTGATGAATTCCTGGTCCGGCTGGGTCATCTGGCCGACTTTCTCCTCCAGGGTCATCTTCGCCAGCAGGGGTTTGACCTGGGCGTCGAAGGAAGCGAGCGGCTTGGGACCGGCTGCCCCGTAGACCAGTTGAATCAGTGCCAGCAGGACGGCGGTTGCAAGGACCGCCGCCCAGGCGCGCGCTAGTCGGGTTTTCATCGGCAGGCTCCTGATGCGCCGGTCAAAACCGGCACGGTGTAGTGAATGAAAAAGTCATACGTTGAAGGGTTAGCGACCCACAGCGGCCCCGAGTCCTGCGGAGCCGTCCGTAAGGGCGGCGCCGAAGCGTGGACAGGGGAGCGTGCGGGCCGGGTATTGAGCCGCGTAAGAACCTTCCTCCGGGATGCCGACGCTGTCAGGAGAAGCGGAAGGCAACATCCCGTGCGCCGATATCGCGAGGCGTATGGGAATCCCGCGCGGTCAGAGACCCCGTGCACGCGCGGAAGCACCATGCGCGGGAACCGGGAGATCCCAGGTTTGCCCGGAAGAGATGTAGTTCCGGGACGCATCGGGAAGTCCAAGGACACACGCCGATGATGAACGAACCTGGGAAGTCGGACAGACCCGTAGTACCGGAGAAGTCCCCGAACAAGGCCGGGCAACCGGCGGCGGAGGGGATGGAGGGAAGGGGTCTGGCCAAAGGGAATCCGCCCCAGCAAAACGCGTCCCGGACACCGGGCCGGAACGACGCGCCCAGCGCGCTGGAGGATGGGAAACGGACACGAATGGAAGAAGGGACGCCGCAGGGCGGCAGTGCGTCGCCGTTGCTGGCCAACATCTACCTGCACTACGTGTTCGACCTCTGGGCCCAGGCCTGGCGCCGGAAACGAACGCAGGGCGACATGATCGTCGTGCGTTTCGCCGATGACGTCGTGGTGGGATTTCAGTGGGAATCGGATGCCAGGCGGTTCTGGGGCGAGCTGACGGAGCGTTTCCGGAAGTTCGCGCTGGAACTGCATCCCGACAAGACGCGGCTTGTGGAGTCCGGTCCGTTGGCGGCCGGGAACCGGAAGAAGCGCGGAGAAGGGAAGCCCGAGACGTTCAACTTCCTCGGCTTTACGCACATCTGCGGACGCAAGAGGAGTAACGGGATGCTCACGGTGCTCCGGCAGACGGTGCGCAAACGCTTGCAGGCGAAGCTGAACGAGGTGAGAATCGAGCTTCAGCGGCGCATGCACGCTCCCATCCCGGAAGCGGGGCAATGGCTGCGCGCGGTGGTGGGTGGACACTCCCGCTATTACGGGGTGCCCAGGAATCTTCCCGCACTGCACCTGTTCCGGTTTCAGGCAGGCTGGCTCTGGCAGCGAGCACTGTCGCGCCGCAGTCAGAACGGACGCGTTCCCTGGGATCGGATGCGGCGGCTGATCGACCGCTGGCTCCCTCCTGCCCGCGTCCACCATGACTATCCCCTGCGCCGCCTTGGCGTTGTCACCTGAGGCAAGAGCCGGATGCGGGAAATCCGCTCGTCCGGATCCGTGGAGGGTGGGGCAACCATGGTTCCTACTCCGACAACACAACCAAGTTTACACCCCGCGCCCGGTCAGCGATGCGCGGAGATCCTCGAAATCCATCTGGAATCCCATGAGGGCGGGCGGCCTGCGGGCGCTCCATGAACTCCCGCCGGAGACGCTGCACTCCCTGGCCGGATTCGCCTGGTGCTGGAGGAGGGGGTCGAACCCTCATGCCCAGTGAAGGGCGCGGGATTTTGAGTCCCGTGCGTCTGCCAGTTCCGCCACTCCAGCGCCGCCATTGCGGGGCCGGCGCGCGCTCAGCCGCGCGCCAGTGCCCAGTATAACAGCCTCACAGCGCGAGCAACTGATGATCCGGGCTGTCCAGGCGCACGTTGTCGCTGATGGTCTCGATCAGACCCGGGCCGTGCTCGGCCAGGAACGGAAGAATCGAATAGAACCGCTCCTGCAACTGCCGGTGAGGATAGAGCAACCGCACCAGGCGGCCGGCTTGCTCGCCCGCCCTCTGGTCGCGCCTCAAGGCCTCGCGCGCGGTTTTCCGCTCCATCTTGCCGATCTGGTAAAGAATCTTGCGCCTGCTCCTGTCCATCGCTTCGGCGAGGCTCGGATCAAAGGCGGCGAGTTCCGTGCGCAGCGCATACAGGCGCGCCTCGGCGGCGGCTTTCTCCTCCTCAATGCGCCTCCGCAAGGGCGGCGGAACGAGCTGTTGCGCGATCCGTGCCCGCACCGCTTCTTCCCCCTGCGCCAGATCCGCCAGTTCCAGGCCGTACCGCTCCATCAGCTTTACGCTTCCGGCGCCGGCCAGCGTGAAGCCGGCGCGAAGCGCCACCACCGGCGCCCTGCCAAGCAGCGCCGTGTACAGGACGCCGGCCTGAGCCATGTAGGCGACTTCGGCCGGCCCCATGACGGTGGCCACCGTGGGGAAAATGTAGTCCTGCACGACCGGCCTGAGGAGCGCGTTGGGGGAGAGGCGCTCCGGTTCGACCCCACCCCGGACTGCGCCGTTGCTCAACCGCAGAGGGACCCTTCGCCCGCCGTCCATGGTGAACAGCAGCGTGCTGGATTCATCCACCAGCACCTGCGCGTGGTAGCCCCGGGTCTCCAGTTCCCGGTTTCGCGCCAGCACCAGGCGGACCAGCTCAGGGGCCCTCTCCACGGCCTGGGCCAGAATCGGGGCGGCCATTCTCCGGACGGCCGGCCGCAGCGGGTCGAGGAACAGGACGCCGCAGTCGCCCAGCAGCGCACTCATCAGAGCCTGGAACGCCTGCCCGTAACTGCGGCCTGGGGCGTAGGCCGCTTCCGCCAGCCCCTGGACCTGCCCGGCGAAGGGCAGTCCGGCGAGAGTCTGCCGGAGCTGATCCAGGGGACGATCGCCGACGATGAGCGGACCCACGGGCCGCCCGGAGCCCTCGTGGGCTTCCGCCTCTATCCTCACGGGGCGCTGCGCCGCGTCGAAGACCCATGCGTGGTTCACCTCCGCCAGGTCGTGATCATTGGTGGCCATCCAGAAGACAGGCACAGCCGGGATGCCATTCACGGTAAGGCTTCGGGCGAGCCGGACCGCGGTAAGCGCCTTGTAAATGCTGTAAGCCGGTCCTCCGAACAGGCCCACCTGCTGCCCTGTGGCAACCACCAGTGTGCGGGGAGCCGCCAGGGTCCCCAGCAACGGATGGCCCGGGTTCTGTTCGCCGAGCGCCTCAACCAGCGCCGCCCGGCGTCCGGCGGGGTAGTCGACAGCCTCTGCTGCTAATTTGTAACTGCTTGAATCAAAAGGTGAAGATGTGTAGAGGCCGGACGTTTTCGGAAAATCGGCGGCGAAATCAGCCAACAGGCGGCTGGTTCCGGGTAACCCGGTTAGCGGAACGGAGCGGGCCGGCATGGGAGATATCAAGGTTATCAGATGCGGAGATTCTTCACCAAGTTGACGTTTTCTGTTATCTTGGAGTTACTCTTGTGAAGTATGAAGGACGACGGCGAGTTTAGGCGCAACGGCGAGGAAGTCCTCTGCTCCCTCCGCCGCCTGCTTAGTCAGGCGGGCGACGATTACGGATTCGAGGTCAGCGTCGAGCCAGGCGCGCTGGAGGTGCGGTTCCCCCCGCCGCGGCCGCGCATCACAGCGACGCTGCGCCAGGGGCAGCGGCAAGTCTGGCTCGTTTCTGGCAACGGCACTCAGAAACTGGTCTGGGATGTGGTGGCGAACTCCTTTGTGCTGGAGGCGACAGGACAGACCCTCCAGGAACTGATCGAGAAGGCGATCAGCGAGCAGGTCGGCGAAGACGTGAGTCTTTGAGCCGGTATGGCCGGGGTCTACGTCTCATATCCTTTCTGCGCCCAGAAGTGCACTTTCTGCAACTTTGTCTCGGGAGCCTTCCCGCGGCCGCTGGCAGAGAAGTACCTGGCGGCGCTGATGGCTGAGATCGGCGCACACCGGTGGCAGTGGCGGCCCGAAACCCTCTACCTGGGAGGCGGCTGCCCGTCGCAGCTGGAGGCAGGCCCGCTTGACGCGCTCCTCAGACTGGTTCCCGGCCACCCGTGGGCGGAGGCCACCATAGAGGCTCCGCCCGGCAGCATCACGCCGGAGAGGGCGGCGCTGTGGGCGCAACTGGGCCTGAACCGCGTCAGCCTCGGCGTGCAGTCTTTCGTGGAGACCGAACTGAAGCGGACAGGGCGCAGACACAGTGCGGGCACGGTGCTGGCGGAAGTCGAGATACTGCGTTCGGCCAACATCCGGAACTTCAACATCGACCTGATCGCCGGGCTGCCGGGACAGACTGCGGTTTCCTGGCTTGAGTCGCTGGATTGGATCGGCCGGCTCGCGGCGCCGCATGTGTCCGTCTACATGCTCGAGATTGACGAAGACAGCCGCCTGGGCCGGGAGATCCTGAAGGGCGGCCCCCGCTACGGTGCGCCGGACACGCCCTCATCAGAGGCTGCCGCCGGCCTGTACGAAGCCGCCGTCGAGAAACTGTACGGCATGGGGCTTCGCCGGTACGAGATATCCAACTTCGCCCTGCCAGGGTGGGAATCGCGCCACAACCTCAAGTACTGGCGGCTGGAGCCGTACGCCGGTTTTGGAGCCGACGCCCACTCCTTCGACGGAACGGTCCGCAGCGGCAACGTCGAATCGCCTCAGGACTACGTGGCACGATGGGAAAGCGGCCGACCCGTGCGTGACTCGACTTGTGCATCGCGCCCCGATGGGGAGCGGTTCTTCCTGGGCCTGCGCCTGAGCGAGGGACTCCGGCCGACCCCCGAAGAGTGGCGGCGGCATGACGCCGCCATCCGGCGCTTTCTGGATGCCGGCCTGGTGGAGACCGACGGCCGGAGCCTGCGGCTCACCGGCCGCGGCGTGCTGCTTTCCAACGAAGTCTTCGAGGAGTTCATCGACCTATGAATCCGGCTGAGATCATCGACCTGCGCAGCGACACCGTAACGCGCCCCACCCCGGAAATGCGCCGCGCCATGGCCGAGGCCGAGGTGGGCGACGACGTGTACGGCGAGGACCCCACAGTCACCCGCCTGGAGCGGCGAGCGGCGGAGATCCTGGGCAAGCAGGCGGCCCTGTTCGTGCCTTCCGGGACCATGGGGAACACCATCGGCGTCAAACTGCACACCCGGCACGGCCAGGAGGTGATCTGCGAAGCGCGCTCGCACGTGCTGGAGTACGAGCTGGCCATGCTGGCCTGGTTCTCCGGCTGTGTGGCCCGTCCCGTCCGCGCCGAGGACGGGGTGCTCGGCTGGGATCAGATCCGCCGTGAGATCCGTCCGCTCACGCCGTTCCGGGCGCCCACCGGCCTGATAGCCCTGGAGAACACGCACAACATGGCGGGCGGCACAGTGACGCCCGTCGAGACGATGAGGGAGATCTGCGAGGGCGCGCGCGAGGCAGGGTTGAAGGTCCACCTGGACGGCGCCCGCATCTTCAACGCCGCCGCGTTCCTGAACACCAGCGTGAGGGATCTCTGCGCGGGCGCCGACACCGTGATGTTCTGCCTCTCCAAGGGGCTTTGCGCGCCGGCCGGTTCGCTGCTGGCCGGCGACGAAGAGGCCATGGCCCGTGCCAGGCTCTTCCGCAAACGGCTGGGTGGAGGGATGCGGCAGGCGGGCGTGCTGGCCGCGGCCGGCCTGGTTGCGCTGGAGCAGATGACGAAGCGGCTGGCGGAGGACCACGCCAATGCCCGCTTCCTGGCCGGGGAGCTCGCACGTATCCCCGGCATCCGCATCCCGCACCGCGTCGAGACCAACATCGTGATCTTCGACGTGGCGGGGGCCGGGGTGGCGAGCGCCGAGATCAGCCGCCGGCTGAAAGAGCTCGGCGTGCTTATCAACCCCATCGACGGCCGCCTGATGCGGCTGGTCACCCACCACGACGCCGGCCGCGCGGCATGCCAGAAGGCGGTGGAGGCGATCCGGGAGTCCGCTCGCTGACGCTCGCGGTTCCGTGCTCAGCGCCGGAGCGGGTCTTCGACCCAGGGCGGGGTGGCCTGTATGAGGCGGCCCAGTTCCGGCTCCAGTTCTTCGAGCTTGCACTTCATGCGCCAGGCGATGTCGCGGTAACTGAAGTGCCCCTTGACGCTGGTGCGGACCCGGCAGATGTATTCCACCTCGGCCAGGTCCATCTTGAACAGGAAGCGGGAACGCGCGCCGAACGGCGTGAGGTAGTGGGAGCCCGGCGGCGGCAGTGATTCCCGCTCGGCCAGCGCCTGCCGCATTGTTGACTCGTACTCCTCCGCCAGTCCGGCCTCGGCGATCGCCGGGGGCGTGTCAAAGCCCAGCGCCGCGCCAAACGGCTGCCGGAACTGCTGGCAGCGCCGGTGGCGGTGCAGGTCGCGATAGGCTCCGATGTCCATGACAATGTCGAAGGCGAACAGGCCGCCCCTGAAGCCTCGCAGCAGCTCGTCCCGCTCGGTGCGCGAGCGGGCCCCCAGCTCGAGCACCTCCCGCCGCCGCTCCGCGCCCCAGGAGCGGGCCAGCTCGTAGAGCTCCCGGAACGGCCTGTCAGTGACCGGATAGAGCAGGGTGGCCGCGATGTCGGCCGGAGTGTCGGCCGGTTGGAGGAGGTCAACCGGTTCGGCCCGTATGCCGGCCGGTGCGGGCAGGTTCTGCCGCGCCCATTGCTCCAGATCGCGGCGCGACTGGATGAGGTAACTGTCGGGATCCGCCCACTGCGCCAGCGTGGGCGCCACCGCCTCGCTGGGCGCGCTCTCGTCCCAAACGCAGCCGGGCGGGGCGGCGCAGGCGGCGGCGATCTCGCCACCGGTCTCCCTCAGCTCGGCGTACTCGGAAGCTTTCAGGCGGCGGATTTGCTTCTCAAGCGTGCGGATGCTGGTGATCTGGCCGATATTGGTGGGAATTCCGAGGAAGAGAAGGTAGCGTGCCACGTCGAAGGCGCGGGCGGCTATGTTGCGCCGGTAGGCGTCCTCCTTCATCTGCCCGGGGCGCGGAAGGCGCCCGGCCAGGTGCGCGGCCATCTTCTCGTGGATCCTGTTGTAAGCCGCCAGCAGCCCTGCGGCGGCGGCCTGGTATCGCCCGGCCTCGGCTGAGGTGAACTCGGCCGGGGTGACGAATCCGCAGCGCGAGAAGTCCTGGTAACGGGAGGACTTGGCCTGGCCGTCCCAAAGCTGCTCGTCCTCGATCTCGATGGCGGCCAGTTCGGAGATGCCTTCGAAGCAGACCACCGGGTGCCCCAGGTCGGCTATCGAGGAGTGCCCGTATTGAAAGTAGAAGTGCTCGAAGAACCTGGCCGAGTCGTGCGAGCGCACCCAGTCGAGCGACTGCCGTATGGAGTCCGGCGAGCGGCTGTAGCGGGCCAGCGCGTAGGCGCACTTCTCGGGCGGCAGGGGGGCGATGGTCACTACACGGCGCGGCGGCTCTACGGGCATGACACGCTATGATAGCTAAGTTCCATGCGTGTCCGGATTCAGCGGCTCGAAGCCAGCGCGTATCTCCCCGCGTACGCTCACGGCCCGGACGAGGACGCCGGCATGGACCTGCGCGCGCTGGAGGACGCGCTGCTGGAGCCGGGCGTGGCCCGCACCGTGCGCACCGGAATCGCCATCGAACTCCCTCCGGGCTGTGAGGCGCAGGTGCGCCCGCGCAGCGGGCTGGCGCTCAAGCACTCCATTACGCTGCCCAACGCTCCGGCCACCATCGACCCGGGCTACCGGGGTGAGATCAAGGTGATCCTGCTGAACCTGGGCCGCACGGACTACTTGGTGCACCGCGGCGACAAGATCGCGCAGTTGGTGGTTGCCCGCTACGAAAGGGTCGAGTGGGATGAAGGCGAGTTGAACTCCACCAGGCGCGGCTCGGGCGGCTTCGGCTCCTCCGGCCGCTAGCCGCGCGCACAGCCCCGGAAGGCTGCTGCAAGCTATACTGATCTTCGTTCCGGCGGTGAGACTATGCGATGGATTCTTCCGTTGTTGCTTGTGGCGGGTTGCTCCGTGTTCGGGGCGGACACGGGTTTTGAGGGCCGGTGGAACATCTCGGTCAGCGGCGGCGCCAGAGCCTGGTGGCTGGAGGTGCAGGGGGCGGCGACCCCGTCGCCCAAGGTCCGCTTTGTCAGCGCGTATGCCGGCGATCTTAACGTCGCCGACGAGGTGGCGGTCAAGGACGGCGAGCTGGTTTTCGGGTTCCGTTACAAGCAGCGCCGCGCCCCGGGCGAGGAACCGGTGCCCGTGCGCAGCGTCTACAGGGCGCGCCTGGCGGGGGCCAAGCTGGTCGGGACGTCACAGGTCGAGGGATCGGAGCGGCCGCCCACCACATGGGTGGGCGTGCGCGCGCCCGAGATAGCGGACCGGGACGACGGCGCCTGGCGCCCGGGCGCGCCCGTGCCGTTGTTCAACGGGAAGGACCTCGCGGGCTGGGAGGCGCTCGAGAAAGACCGCAAGTTCGACTGGAAGGTCGAGGGCGGCGTCCTGCGCGGTTCCGGCGGCGGCGCCAACCTCGTCTCCACGGCCAGGTTCTGGAACTTCAAGCTCCGCGTCGAATACCGCATGCCCTCGGGGAGTAACAGCGGCATCGGGCTGCGCGGCAGGTACGAGGTCCAGGTGCTGGACGACTACGGCCGCCCCCCCAGCATACACAGCAACGGTTCCCTGTACAGCCGCATCGCTCCGGCGGTCAACGCCACCAGGCCCCCGAGCGAGTGGCAGACCTTTGACATCACGCTCATCGGGCGGGATCTCACGGTGGTTCTGAACGGGAAGACGCTGATGGACAAGGCGTTCGTCGAGGGCCTGACCGCCATGGGTCACGATCCCAATGAAGGCGAGCCGGGTCCCATCTCCCTTCAGGGCGACCACGGCCCGGTGGAGTTCCGGACCATCGTCCTCACCCCTCTGACCAGATAGGGGCTTGCCGCCGGCAGAACCGGCGCCGGACTTTGAAGCCCACATGGGGCGTGCTTCATGCATGTAACATGGGCGTTCGGAGGCTGGCTGTCCTGTTTGCATGCGCCTGCCTGGCCGCGGCTCTCTACGGACAGGCCGCCGCCTCGCTGAAGGGCCGGGTCGAGGACCCTGCCGGCGCCGGCCAGGCGGTCGTGACCCTGGAGAACCAGTTGAACCTGACGCAGATCGAACGCATGCCGGCACCTCCATCGCGCAACTGTTCCCCAGTGCGGGTGACATCCCGGTCACGGCCGCCCAGGCCCGCCACCTTTCCAACTTTTCCACCGCCAATCGCGTGAACCTGATCCGGGGAAGGCACGAGTGGCGTTTCGGCGCGGACTATCAACACTTCCCCCTCAGCGGGAACTTCAGCTTCGCCGTCTCCGACCCGGAGTTCAACCGGCCCGGCTCGGACTGATGCATCGAGACCCTGCGGGCCTTCGACCTGACCCGGGGAGGCGGCTGGCTCCGCTTCTCGGACCGGCGCGCCGGCAACCAGTACTCGGGCTTCGTGCAGGACAAGATCCGGCTGGGGCCGCTGCTGGTCAGCGCAGGCCTGCGCTTTGACCGCTACTCGCTGCTGGCCAGGGGGAGCCAGGCGCAGCCAAGGGTCGGAGTGGCCTACAACATCCGGCGGACAGGCACGGTGGTGCGCGCCTCCTACAACCGCAACTACCAGACGCCGGTGAATGAGAACCTGCTGCTTCAGAGCAGCGAGCGGGCAACCGTCCTGGTCCCGCCGGAGGTGCGGGAAGCCCTGGGGGGAGCGCTGATCCTCATCAAGCCCGAGCGCCAGAACTTCATCGAGGTGGGAGCTCAGCAGGTGCTTGCCCCAAAGTTGAGCCTGAACGCCGTGTATTTCCGCAAGGACATCTGGGACCTTCACGACAACGACAACTTCTTCAACACCGGCATCATCTTCCCTACGTCGCTGGCCCGGGCCAGGGTTCGCGGCGCCGAAGGCCGTATCAACCTGGCGGAATACAAGAACCTGGCCGGCTCGATCAGTTTCACGCACTACGATGTGCTGGTCAGGCCCCCCTTCACCGGGGGGCTGTTCATTGGCGGCGGCGCCATCGGCCTTCTGAATTCCGGCCCCTTCGTCATGGACCACGATCAGGTTCTGGGTATGCACGGCATGCTGACCTGGCATCCGCGGAGAAGCGTCTCCGGCATGATCGTCTGCGGCGAGGGCGAGTTGATCAAGACATTCCTGCTGCCCGGTAAGTCGCCGAAGGGCGAGCGTGTCGCTTGATGCTCAGAGCCGGGGACGATCCAGAGGCCGTTTGACCTCACCCCCGCGCTCCGATAAACTCGTGGTTTGGGACTTGTATCCCGAGGGTCGGCCCGGCCGGGCCGGGCAGGGGCCTCGGGGCTGGGGTAATCCCGTCGCAGCGGCCCATGTGGCGCGCCCCGCAGAAGCACACACCAAGGAGGATTTCACGCGTGGCTGTTCGCAAAGAGCTTTTTACCTCGGAGTCTGTCACCGAGGGCCATCCAGACAAGATGGCGGACCAGATTTCCGACGCCGTCCTTGACCACGTGTTGAAGGACGATCCGGCCGGACGCGTGGCCTGCGAGGTGCTCGTTACCACGGGTCTTTGCGTGGTCGCGGGCGAGATCACCACAACCACGTATGTGGACGTGCCCAGGATCTCCAGGGGCGTCATCAAGAGCATCGGCTACACGGACGCGGCCTACGGCTTCGATGCGGACACCTGCGGCATCATCAGCACCATCCAGAGCCAGTCGCCGGACATCGCCATGGGGGTGGACACGGGCGGCGCCGGTGACCAGGGGCTCATGTTCGGCTACGCGTGCGACGAGACACCGGAACTGATGCCGCTGCCCATCATGCTGGCCCACAAGCTGGTGCACAAGCTCAGCGAGGTCCGCCGGGGCGGCGTGCTGGACTACCTGCGCCCGGACGGCAAGAGCCAGGTCAGCGTGGAATACCTGGACGGAAAGCCGGTTCGCGTGGATGCGGTGGTGGTCTCCAGCCAGCACGGCGAGGACGTCCCCACGCAGCAGTTGCGCCAGGAGATTCTGCATGAGGTCATCCAGCCGGTGATCCCCGCTGATATGGTGGACTCCAACACCAAGTACCACATCAACCCGACCGGGCGGTTCGTGGTGGGCGGGCCGCATGGAGACACTGGGCTGACCGGCCGGAAAATCATCGTGGACACCTATGGCGGCATGGGGCGCCACGGCGGCGGCTGCTTCTCGGGCAAGGACCCGACCAAGGTCGACCGCTCGGCCTGTTACATGGCGCGCTACGTCGCCAAGAACGTGGTCGCTTCGGGATTGGCGGACCGCTGTGAAGTGCAACTGGCCTACGCCATCGGGGTGGCCGATCCGGTGTCGGTGGCGGTCAACACGTTCGGAACGGGACGGATCGACGAGAACCGCCTGGTGGAACTGATCCGGGCGTTGTTCCCGCTGACGCCCAAAGGGATGATAGAGCATCTCAGACTCAGGAGGCCGATCTACCAGAGAACAGCCGCCTTCGGCCACTTCGGGCGCACCGAGGAGACATTCACCTGGGAAGCCATCGACCTGGCCGTAGCGCTTCAGAGCGCGGCGGGGACGGTTTCCACGGCGGCCCGGTAGGATGGGCCGCCTGCCGTAGTTCGGGATAAGGAAGACATGGAAACGCTACCACAGTACGACATACGTGACATCTCCCTGGCCGACAAGGGGAAGAAGAGGACGGAATGGGCTTTCCAGTCCATGCCCGTGCTTCAGGCCATCCGTAAGAGGTTCATCTCGGCCCAGCCGCTGGCCGGCATCCGCATTGCGGCTTGCCTGCACGTCACGACCGAGACCGCCAACCTGATGGCCACGCTAAGGGACGGCGGCGCCTCGGTGGTTCTTTGCGCCTCCAATCCGCTGTCGACGCAGGACGACGTCGCCGCCACGCTGGTTCGCGACTACGGCATTCCGGTCTACGCCATCAAGGGCGAGAACAACGAGGTCTACTACTCCCATATCGCCAGCGCCCTGGAACACAAGCCGCACATCACGATGGACGACGGCGCCGACCTGGTGACCATCCTGCACACCAAGCGGCAGGACCTGGCAGCGGGGGTGATCGGCGGCACCGAAGAGACCACCACTGGGGTGGTGCGCCTGCGGGCCATGGCCAAGGAGGGAGTGCTGCGCTACCCCGTCATCGCGGTCAACGACGCGCTGACCAAGCACTTCTTCGACAACCGCTATGGAACCGGACAGAGCACCATCGACGGCATCCTGCGCTGCACCAACGTGCTGCTGGCGGGAATGAACTTCGTGGTGGCGGGTTATGGCTGGTGCGGCCGGGGACTGGCCATGCGCGCCCGCGGCCAGGGCGCCAACGTCATTGTGACCGAGATCGACCCCATCAAGGCCATCGAAGCCCTGATGGACGGCTTCCGCGTCATGACCATGAGCGAGGCCGCCGGGATCGCTGACATCGTCGTCACCGTCACCGGCAACAGGGCCGTGGTCGCCCGCGAGCACTTCGAGCGTTTCAAAACCGGCGCCATCCTCAGCAACTCCGGGCACTTCAACGTGGAGATCGACATCGAGGCCCTGGAGCGCATGGCGCTGTCACACCGCACGGTGAGGGACTTCGTCGAGGAGTACGTCATGAAGGACGGCCGGCGGATCTACCTGCTGGCCGAGGGCAGGCTCATCAACCTGGCGGCGGGCGAAGGCCACCCGGCGTCGGTGATGGACATGAGCTTCGCCAATCAGGCGCTCTCGGTGGAGTACATGATCGCCAACCACGCCTCCCTGGAGAAGAAGGTCTACGCCGTTCCTGAGCCGATCGACAAGGACGTGGCCCGGCTGAAGCTCGAGGCCATGGGTATCGATATTGACCGCCTGACGCCGGAACAGGAGGCGTACCTGGCCTCCTGGAGCGAGGGGACCTAGGGCCGCCGTGGTGGAGAGCTGCAAGCGCACACTGGAGATCACGGTGCCGGCCGCCGAGGTCGAGCAGGAAGCCGGCCGGGTGGTCGATAGTCTCAAGGCCCGTGTGAAGTTTCCCGGCTTCCGGCCCGGCAAAGCGCCGGCGAACCTCATACGGTCGCGTTACGCCGCCGACATCCGGGAAGATGTAATCCGCGGCCTGGTTCCGAAGCACTTCCACAAGGCGGTCGATGACCAGAACCTGCGGGTCGTGGGTTCGCCCAACATCACCGACGTGCACTTCCGCGAGGGCGAACCGCTGAAGTTCAAGGCGGAATTCGAGGTCTCCCCGGATTTTGAACTGGGCGCCTATCGCGGGCTGGAGGTCTCCTACCGCGAGCCAAAGGTAACCGAGGAACAGGTGGCCGAGCGCTTGGAACACCTGAGGGAGCAGAAGGCGCAGTTCGTCAATGAAGCGCCGCGGCCGGTTTCCGACGGGGACTTCGCCGTGGTGTCGCTCGACGCTGTCGGGCAGGCCGGGGCGGACCTGCCTCACCGGGACGAGGTCGTGGTCGAGATCGGCGCAGCCGATACCATCGAGTCGTTCACCTCCAATCTCCGCGGGCTCAGCCCCGGCGATGAGCGGGAATTCGACGTGGCCTATCCCGAGGAGTTCGGCGATCGCAAGCTGGCCGGCCGGACCATCCGCTTCCGGGCCGTGCTCAAAGGCATCCGCCGCAAGGAATTGCCGGAGTTGACCGACGAATTCGCCACGGAGGTGGGCGACTTCAAGGACCTGGCCGAGCTCAGCGAAGCCCTCCGCAAAGCGATCGCCAGAGAGCAGGAGTTCCTGGCGCAGCAGGAGGCCAAGAGCAGGCTCGTTGGCCGTCTCGTCGAGAACCACGATTTCCCGGTCCCCGAGGCCCTGGTGGAGCGCCAGATCGAACGGCAGGTGGAGCAGTATCTGCGGAGCCTGGCTGCGCAGGGCGTGGACCTGGACTCCGTCAAGCTGGACTGGAACAAGATCAACGAGTCCCAGAGGGAGAGGGCGGTCAAGGATGTGAAGGCCTCCATGCTCCTGGACCGGATCGCCGAGCGGGAGTCCATCGAGGTCACGCACGAGGAGGTCGAGCGCGAAGTCGAGCGCGCGGCCCGGCAGGAGAGGCAGACGCCGGCGGCGCTCCGGCAGCGGCTGGAGAAGGAAGGCGCGCTCGGCCGGATCGCCGGCCGGATACGGACGGAGAAGACGTTGAGCTTCCTGTTCGAGCACGCCCGCAAGACGGCGGAAGACTAGGCGGCGACGGCGGAGATTGTTTTGAGCATTGCTTGCCAAGCCGGCTGTAGGTAATAATATGGTGGGACTGGATTGATGGTGACGGCCCAGTACCAACGCTGCTCGGGGGACGACGCGTGAAACGGACCGGTTCGGATGAGGCCTTGCGCTGCTCCTTCTGCCACAAGAGCCAGGACCTGGTTGGGAAGCTGATCTCATCGCCTAGCGACTACCCGCGCGCCTATATCTGCGACGAGTGCATCTCGGTTTGCAATTCCATTCTGGATGACGACCGCGGCGACCGGCCTCATTCGGGCACACCGCGGCTTCCGAAGCCCCTCGAACTGAAGGAGTACCTGGATCAGTACGTCATCGGCCAGGAGGCGGCCAAGAGGAAGCTGGCCGTGGCCGTCTACAACCATTACAAGCGGGTGCAGATGAGCCGCAGCCGGGCGGGCGACGTGGAGCTGTCCAAGTCGAACATCCTGCTGGTGGGGCCCACCGGCACGGGCAAGACGCTGCTGGCGCAGACGCTGGCCCGGACCCTGGAGGTCCCCTTCGCGATTGTTGATGCGACCACGCTCACCGAGGCGGGCTACGTCGGTGAGGACGTGGAGAACATCGTCCTGCGGCTGCTCCAGAACGCCGACTGGGACGTGCAGCGCTGCCAGCACGGCATCATCTATATCGACGAGATCGACAAGATCGCCCGCAAGGACGAGAATCCTTCCATCACGCGCGACGTGTCCGGGGAAGGCGTGCAGCAGGCGCTGCTCAAGATCCTGGAGGGGACGGTGGCCAACGTCCCGCCGCAGGGCGGCCGCAAGCATCCGCACCAGGAGTTCACGCCCGTGGATACGTCCAACATCCTGTTCATCTGCGGGGGGGCGTTCATCGGGCTGGAGAAGGTAGTCAGCCGCCGTATCGGCTGGAAGGCCATGGGATTTCTGGCTGAAGAGCAACGGCCCGAAGGGGCGCGCAGGACGGTTAACCGCCGCGACTCGGAGCTGCTGGCCGAGATTCAGCCCGTCGACCTGATCCGGTTCGGCTTCATACCCGAATTCGTGGGGCGCCTGCCGGTGGTTTCCGTCCTCGGCGACCTGGACAAGGACGCCCTGATGCAGATCCTCACCAAGCCCAAGAACGCTATCATCAAGCAGTACCAGCGGCTGTTCGAATTTGAGAATGTTAAACTGAAGTTTAGCGACGAGGCGCTCGAAGCGGTTTCCACGCTGGCCTTGGAGCGCAGGGTGGGGGCTCGCGGCCTCCGCATGATCCTCGAAGACCTGATGCTCGACCTCATGTACTATCTGCCGTCCTACCGGAAGGTGCGGGAGTTCCTGGTGACCAAGGAGATGGTATTGAGGCAGAAGATCGACCTGGCCCTGCTCGAAAAGGCGGGCTAGCTCGGGGCGCCTTCCAGGGGTGAGCCGTCCCACCGGGGGGGAGTGGGATCCCATTCACGCATCGGTCGCGGGTCGGCGTTCCGTGTTTGTAGCGGGCGCCTGACAGGGGCTGAACTGAACAAGCACATGTTGACCTCAAGAGAAAGGCCGGAGACAAGGCGGCTTCCGATGATGCCGGTGCGGGACGTGGTCATTTTCCCGCACATGATGACGCCGTTCGTGGTAGGCCGGGAGTCAAGCGTCCGGGCGCTG
>JBBITL010000086.1:2937-17267 GCA_037440765.1 Solibacteraceae bacterium | reverse complement strand
GGTGGAGGCCCACAAGTTCAACCTCATGCGCAAGCTGGACATCCACAACAAGGCCCAACTGGTGCAGTACGCCATCCAGAAGAAGGTCATCAAGCTTCCCGCCCTGGTCTGAGAGCCCGGCGCGGCGCGTCGTGTAGAATCGTGTCTACACGCCATGGCTAAGTTCTTCCTGGGTCTGGTGGCGGGACTGCTGGTGGCGGTCCTGTCCGTTGTAGCCCTCCTTTTCGTCGCCGTACGGCTCGGCGAGGCCCCCCCCACGGTGGCGCCCCGCAGCGTTCTGGTCGTGGACCTGGACGGCGAGATCGTCGAGCGGCCGCCCACTGCCCTGCCCCTGCCGTTGCTCGACGAGCGGACGCCGCTCACCACTACGGCCTTATGGCGGTCGCTCAAGACCGCCGCCACCGACTCGCGCATCAAAGCGGTGGTTCTGATGCCGGGCCGCATCTCGGCCGGCTGGGGCAAACTTCAGGAGCTGCGTAGCTCGCTGGAGGCGCTGGCGAAGTCGGGCAAGCCCGTCTTCGCCTATCTGCGCAGCGCTTCCACCCGGGAGTACTACCTGGCCACCGCCACCGGGCGGGTCTACATGCCGCCCGAGGACATGCTCGACGTCAAGGGCCTGCGGGCCGAGCTCACCTTCTTCCGTGGCGCCCTGGACAAGATAGGAGCGCAGGTGGAGATCGAGCACGCTGGCAGGTACAAGGACTTCGGGGACATGTTCACGCGGACCTCCATGACCCCGGAAACCCGCGAGGTCCTGGACTCCGTGCTGGACGAGATCTACGGGCACCTGGTGGAAACGATCGCGGCGGGGCGGAAAAAGACGGCCGCCCAGGTGCGGTCGATCATCGACGAGGGGCCGTTTCTAAGCCGGCAGGCGCTCGCAAGCGGACTGGTTGACGGGCTGCTCTACGAGGACCAGGTGTTCGCGGAAGTGGAGAAGGCGGCGGGCGCCGGCACGCTGAACCGAATCCCGATCCGCAGCTACCTCCGCAGCCGGGGCGTGGTTGAGGGGGCGAAGGGCAAGGCTCGCATAGCCATGGTGGTGGGCGAGGGCACCATCTCCGGCAGCCTGGCCGGCGGCATTTATGGCGAGACCGGAATGGCGGCGCCGTCGTTCATCAGGCTGCTCCGGGAGGTAGGGGACGACGCGGGCATCCGCGGGGTGATCGTCCGGGTCGATTCGCCGGGCGGCGAGTCGTTCGCCTCCGACGAGATCTGGCGCGAGATGAACCGGCTGAGCGGCCGCAAGCCGGTCGTCATCTCCATGTCCGACCAGGCCGCCAGCGGCGGCTACTACATCGCCATGACAGGGGATCCCGTCATCGCCTACCCGGCCACCTACACGGGCTCCATCGGCGTGGTCTACGGCAAGGCGAACCTGCGCGGCCTGTACGGCAAACTGGGGATCAGCAAGCAGATCCTCACGCGGGGACGCTTCGCGGCCATTGACTCCGACTACGCCCCGCTTGACGAGGCCTCGCGCCGCAAGCTCCGGGAAGGCGTCGACGACAACTACCGCGTTTTTGTCGAGAAGGTCGCCGCGGCGCGCAAGCGGGAGTTCGGCCAGATCGAGCCCGTGGCGCAGGGCCGCGTGTGGCTGGGGAGCCAGGCCCACCGTAACGGCCTGGTGGACGAACTGGGCGGCCTCGACCGCGCCGTGGAACTGATCCGCCGGAAAGCCGGCATCGCGGAGGGCGAAGAAACCTCGCTCACGGTTTACCCCCAGCCGCGAAGCCTGTTGGATTTGCTGATGAGCCGGTCCCTCCAGGCTGCGGGACCTGAGTGGCTCGCGGCTTTCCTCAAGCGATGGCCCGCCGGCGCGCTCTCCGGCGGAGGCTTCTTCCGCCTCGCGCCATATTCGCTGGACGTGCGCTAGGATTGACCGAGGAGCCGCGCGCAGATGATCCTGGGCAGACTGCACCTTCTGGCCGGCCTCGCCATCGGCGTGATGGGGGGCCTGAGCCTGTTCACGTTCATCTATGCCCAGGGCTTTTCCTACTTCAGCAATGACCCGGCGGCGTGCGCCAACTGTCACATCATGCGCGAGCAGTTCGACTCCTGGCTCAAGTCGAGCCACCACGCCCGCGCGGCCTGCAACGACTGCCACACGCCGCACTCGCTGATCCCCAAGTACTGGACCAAGGCGGAGAACGGCTGGAACCACTCGGTGAAGTTCACTCTTCAGAATTTCCCGGAGCCGATCCGCATCCGTCCCGTCAACGCCCGCAAGCTGCGGGAGAACTGCATCGCCTGCCACCTGGAGCTGACTGGCGACATCCTGCACGGGGCCACGCCCGGCCAGCAGGCCGACTGCCTGCATTGCCACTCCGGAGTGGGTCATGGCCCCAGGAGATAGATCCACATGAGGACTTCCCGCTGGACACTGATCGGCGCGAGCGCCGCCGCCGCGCTGGCGACCTTCCTTGTCACCATGCTGCTCATCAACGTGAGCGATCGCAAGCGCGAGGCGCTGCGCACCCACTTTGACCTGGTTACGCTCACCGAGGACACGGTCGATCCCGCCGAGTGGGGCAAGAACTTTCCGCGCCAGTACGACGGCTATCGCCGCGCCGTGGACACCGAGCGTACCCGCTACGGCGGAAGCGAGGCCTTCAACCGGCTGGACCTGGACCCTCGCCTGAAGCGGATCTTCGCGGGCCACCCCTTCTCTCTGGACTACCGCGAGGAGAGGGGCCACGCCTACTCGCTGAGCGACCAGGACGAGACCGAGCGCGTCAAGCAGCGCAAGCAGCCGGGCAGTTGCCTCCACTGCCACTCTTCGGTCATGCCCGCCTACCGGGCACAGGGGGGCGGAGACATATTCAAGGGCTTCGAACTGGTCTCCGCCATGCCTTTCGCCGAGGGCCGCAAGCTGGTGAGCCAGCCGGTGAGTTGCGTGGACTGTCACGACCCGGCCAACATGCAACTGCGGATCACCAGGCCGGCCTTCCTGCTCGGCTTCAGGGCGTACAAGCTGGGCCAGGGCGTGAAGGACTACGACCCAAACACCATGGCTACGCGGCAGGAGATGCGCAGCCTGGTCTGCGCACAGTGCCACGTAGAGTACTACTTTGCGGGGGACAGGAGGATCGTCACCTACCCCTGGTCCAAGGGCCTGAAGGTTGAGGAGATAGAGTCATACTACGAGGAGGCGGGGTTCAGCGACTGGACGCACGCTGAAACGGGGGCGGGAGTCATCAAGGTGCAGCACCCCGAGTTCGAACTCTGGAGCCAGGGCATACACGCCCGCAGCGGCGTGGCCTGCGCCGACTGCCACATGCCCTACATGCGCGAGGGCGCCCTCAAGGTGAGCGACCACCACGTGCGCAGCCCGCTGCTGAACATCGAGCGCGCCTGCCTGGCCTGCCACCCCTTCCCCGCGGCCGAGATGCGGGCCAGGGCCGAGCTCATTCAGGACCGCACCGCCAGACTGCTTTCGCGGGCCGAGGACGCCCTTGTGGATCTGATAAACGCGATCCAGCGCGGCCAGCCCGGCGGCTCCTCCAGCGCGCAGCTTGCCGCGGCCCGCAAGCTCCAGCGGCAGGCGCAGCTTCGCGTGGACTTCGTCAACGCCGAGAACTCCATGGGCTTCCACGCCCCCCAGGAGGCCGCCCGCATCCTGGGCGAGGCCATCGACTTCGCCCGCCAGGGCCAACTGGCGCTGCGGTGACCTCCGCGGCCCGGGATTGCTGTTATATCCTGGATGCATGAGGCGGTCATTGTTCCACGCAGCCCTGGTCCTGGGCGCCGCGCTCAGCCCGGCGGCGGCCGCCGGACCCGGCAAGGCGGTTGGTGTGCCCACGGCGCCCATCATGGTTGAGGTTTACAGCGATTACCAGTGCCCCGCATGCCGGGTGCTTTTCGAGCAGACACTGCGGCCTCTGGCCAGCGACTATGCGCGCCCCGGCAAGGTGTACCTCATTCACCGTGAGTTCCCGCTGACCGGGCACCAGTACTCCCGGCCGGCCGCCAATCTGGCCACGGCGGCGGCCCGGATCGGCAGGTACGAGCAGGTGGCCGGCGCCTTGTACGCCAGCCAGGAAGCCTGGTCGGCCACCGGCAAGCTGGAAGAATCCGCCCTGCGGGCGCTGACCGCCGCCGAGGCTGCCAAGGTGCGCCAGCTCGCCAGGGATCCCTCGGTCGCCGCCGAAGTGGAGAAGGACGTGGCGCTGGGAACGAAAGTCCCCATACGCCAGACTCCGACCATCATCCTGACGCACAGGCTCAAGCAGTACCCGCTGACTGGAAGCGTCAGCTACCCGCTGCTGCGCAGGTTTATCGATGAGCTTCTCGCAAAGTAAGACTGCGCGCTGGAGCCTGATCGCGCTGCGCGTCGGCCTGGGCCTGATGTTCGTCTACGCGGCCTGGACTAAGCTCACCATGCCCTGGATTCAGGTCGCCATGATCGTGGAGGGTTACCAGTTGCTGCCTGCATGGGCGGTGGAACTGGTGGCGAAGACGCTGCCGCCCGCCGAGCTCGTGCTCGGGCTGTGGCTGATCGTGGGCAAGTGGCTGCCGCTGGCGGCGTCGGCCTCCTCGGCGATTCTGCTGGTCTTCATGGTGGTGCTGGTGCGCTCCTTCGCCAAGGGAATGCAGATCGAGTGCGGCTGTTTTGGCGCCGGGGATCCGCTCTCCGCGTACACCCTGGCCAGGGACGGAGCCTTTCTGGCGGCCTCACTGCTGATGACCTGGCTGGCCTTCCGTCAGCGCGCGCAGCGTCTCGCGCGCAATAACTAACCCCTCGTCGGTCGGGATCACCCAGACCTCCACACCGGCGCCCTCCCGGGCGATGTTGGATTCGACGCCTACAGCGGCCTGATTCCGCGCCGGGTCCAGCCTGATCCCGAGCGCCTCGAGCGAATCGCAGATCCCGGCGCGGACTGAAGGAGCGTTCTCCCCGATGCCGCCGGTGAAGATGACGGCGTCGCAGCCGTTGAGCGCGGCGAAGTACGCTCCCAGGTACTTTTTGGCCCGGTAGCAGAAGACGTCCACGGCCAGGCGGGCGGCGGCGTGCCCGCGCCCGGCCAGATCCAGCAGCTCGCGCATGTCGTTCGATACGCCGGACAGGCCGTGCAGCCCGCTGCGGCGGTTCAGCAGGCCGTCCATCCCGGCGGGCGTCAGCCGTTCCCGGCCCATGACGTAGAGCACGGCGCCGGCATCGATATCCCCCGAGCGCGTGCCCATGAGCAGCCCTTCGAGCGGCGTGAAACCCATGGAGGTGTCCACGCTCCTGCCTCCCTCCACGGCCGAGACCGAACACCCGTTGCCCAGGTGGCAGGTGATCAGCCTGTAATCGTCCCGCGCGAAGCCGTGGATCCGGGCGTAGCGCCCGGCGACGTAGCGGTGTGAGGAACCGTGGAATCCGTACCTGCGGACCCTGTGCCGCCGCCATATGGCTTCCGGAAGCCCGTATAAATAAGCCTTGGGCGGAAGCGTCTGGTGAAAGGCCGTGTCAAACACCGCCACGTGCCGGGCGCGGGGCACCACGGCCCGGGCCGCCCGGTAGCCCTTGAGGTTCTCCGGGTTGTGCAGCGGCGCCAGTTCGCACAGCGCCTCGATCTCGCCGGCCACCCGCTCGTCCAGTTCCACGGAGGCCGAGAACCTCTCCCCGCCGTGGACCACGCGATGGCCCACGGCCTCGATCTCCTCCCTGTCCCCGAGCAGGCCCACGGCAACCTCAATCGCCTCCTTGTGATCGGCGACCGGCAGTTCCCGGGCGCCCCCCTCCGAGTGCACCCTGGCCTCCGGGGCGCCGATTCGCTCCACCAGTACCCTGCCGAGTTGCCGGTCGCGGTTGGCCTCGATGGCCTCCAGGCTGGTCTCGATAAGCTGGCACCTGGCCGACGAGCTGCCGCAGTTGACCGCGAGGATCTTCATGCGAAGGATTCTTCCACATTCGGGGCTGCGCGTGCACTGCTGAGGAATTCTGTACAATTAGAAATTCCCATGCCCGTCACGGAATCCTCGATCGCGTTCTTGAACCGGCAGTTGGAGAGGGTGAGGCAGACCGGAGGGAGAAAGCGCATCGTTTTCCCCGAGGGGTTCGACCCGCGCGTGCTGGAAGCCGCGGCGCGGCTGGCCCGGGACGGCGTGGCCGATCCGGTGCTGATCGGCAAGCCCCCGTCCGAGGCGCCGCAGGGCGTCACCTTCCTGGAGCCGGACGCCTCCCCCCAACTGGCCAAGTACGCGGCACTGTATCACGAACGCCGCAGGGCCAAGGGAATCACGGCCCTGGAAGCCGCCGACATCGCCCGCAAGCCGGAGTATTTCGGGCAACTGATGCTGGCCGCGGGCGACGCCGACGGGAGCGTCTGCGGCGCCGCGTACACCAGCCGGGACACGCTGCGCGCCATGCTGCACTGCATCGGTACGCCCCCCAAGGTGCGGCTCATCACCAGCCTGTTCGTGCTCGCGGTCCGCAACCGCCAGTTCGGCCACAACGGCCTGCTGGGCGTCTGCGACGCCTCGACCGTGATCCAGCCCTCCTCGGTGGAACTGGCCGACATGGCCATCGCGGCGGCCGGCCTGGTGAAGCTGCTGTTTGAAACCGAGCCGATCGTCGCCCTGCTCAGCTACTCGACCAAGGGCAGCGGCGGACGTCACAAGGACGCCGAGAAGGTGGCGGAGGCTCTGCGCGTGGTGCGGTCGCGCGCCCCCGAGTTGAATGTCGACGGCGAGATGCAGGCCGACGCGGCCCTGGTGCCGGCCATCGGATCCTCCAAAGCGCCCGGCTCCACCGTGGCCGGCCGCGCCAACACGCTGGTATTCCCGGACCTGGACGCGGCCAACATCGCCGTCAAGATGGTCGAGAGGCTGGGGGACGCGGCCGCTCTCGGCCCGTTCATCCTGGGGCTGGCCAAGCCCGCCAACGACCTGAGCCGGGGCTGCTCGGCCGACGACATCTACAGCACCGCCGTCATCACCTGCTTGCAGGCGGGCTCCGGCCGGCCCGCAGGATAGACCTGCCCGCGATGTTGCCGTTTCGCCTGGTCTACCACAGCGGCTACGACCCGGACCTCGGCGACCACGTATTCCCCTCCCGGAAGTACTCTCTGATCCGTGACAAGCTTCTGGAGGAAGGAGTTGCCGCGCCCGAGAACTTCCTAAGCCCCGCTCCCGCCGAGGACGACGACCTGGCCCTGGCGCACGACCGGCTATGGATCCGGCGCCTGCGCACCGGCACGCTGAGCTACGCCGAGATCGCCAGGCTGGAGATCCCCTACTCGCGCCGCATGGTGCGCGCCTTCCGGCTGGCCGCCGGAGGCACCATCCTGGCGTGCCGTCTCGCTCTGCGCGACCGCATTGGTTTCAACATCGGGGGCGGTTTCCACCATGCCTTCCGCGATCGCGGGGAGGGCTTTTGCGCCGTCAACGACGTGGCCGTGGGAATCCGGCGGCTCCAGCGCGCCGGCCACATCGAGCGCGCCCTGGTGGTGGATTGCGACGTACATCACGGCAACGGCACGGCGGCGATCTTCGCCGGGGACCGCAAGGTGTTCACGCTCTCGATCCACCAGGCCAACAACTACCCGCTCGAGAAGCCTCCTTCGGTAATCGATGTCGATCTCGCCGATGGGACGGGTGACGAGGAGTATCTTGCCGCGCTCCGGACTCACTACGTGCCGGCCCTGGCGCTCCACCGGCCCAACCTGGTCGTCTACCTGGCCGGCGCGGACCCTTACTATCAGGACCAGCTTGGCGGGCTGGCCCTCACCATGGGCGGCCTGCGCCAGCGGGACCGGTTCGTCATGGAGACGGCTCTGCGCGCCGGCGTGCCGGTGGCGGTCACCCTGGCGGGCGGATACGCGTATCGCGTCGAGGACACCGTCCGCATCCACTGCAACACGGTCAAAGCCGCCGCCGAAGCCATCCTGGCCACCTCCGCCGGCACAGAGCACTGAGAAGGGAAGAGGCAAAGGGCAAAAGTGGTGGTGGTGACGAGTCTTGCGGTATAGTTGACCTTCCGCCGTGGTCGCTGTCCAAAGGGTCTCCAAGGTATACCGCCTCTACCGCAGGCCTTCGGACCGCATCCGCGAACTGCTGCCATTCTCTTCCACGCGGAACCGCTCGGATTTCTGGGCCCTCAAGGACGTGAGCCTCAGCGCCGCCCGGGGCGAGTTCCTCGGCATCGTCGGGCCCAACGGCAGCGGCAAGAGCACGCTGCTCCAGGTGGTCTGCGGCATCGTTCAGCCCACCAGCGGCCGCGTGACCGCCGAAGGCCGGATCGCGGCGCTGCTGGAACTCGGCGCGGGATTCAATCCGGAATCCACCGGGCGCGAAAACGTCTGCGTCAACGGCGAGATCCTGGGACTGTCCCGGCGGGAGCTGGCGCGCGTCTTCCCTTCCATCCAAGCCTTTGCCGATATCGGCGAGTTCATCGACCGGCCGGTCAAGGAATACTCGAGCGGTATGTACGTCCGCCTGGCCTTCGCCACAGCCATACACGTCGAACCCGAGATCCTGGTGGTGGACGAAGCCCTGGCCGTGGGCGATGCCGCCTTCTCCAACCGCTGTATCCACAAGTTCGAGGAACTGCGCCGCAAGGGCGTCACCGTGCTCTTCGTCTCTCACGATCTGGGGCTCGTCAAACGCCTCTCCGACCGGGCCGTCTTCATGCTCCAGGGCCGCATCGCGGCGGAGGGCTCCCCGAGCGACGTGGTCAACCGCTACGTGGGCTACGTGCTCGAGCGCGAAAACGATACCGCCCGTGCTCCTGCGGGCCAGCTGCGGAGCACCTTCAGGCACGGCGACGGC
Organism: Solibacteraceae bacterium; assembly: GCA_037440765.1. Classification (GTDB taxonomy): domain Bacteria; phylum Acidobacteriota; class Terriglobia; order Bryobacterales; family Bryobacteraceae; genus DTKY01. Next base: position 8,513 of record JBBITL010000086.1, on the reverse strand, counting down.
ACGAGCCGCATCATAGAAGCCCAATTGCTCAACGCGGACGGCCTCCCGCCGGCCACCGTCCGGAGCGGCGAGCGGGTGACCGTCAGACTCCGGGCGCGCTTCGAGAAGCCCGCCCGCAATCCCGTCGCCGGAATTCTGATCCGCAACCGGCTGGGCATCGATGTCTTCGGCACGAACACGCGGCTCGAGCGGCGCGAACTGGGCGCTTTCGAGCCGGGTGACGAGCTGGAGGTGTCCTTCCGCTTCGATTGCCTGCTCACGGCGCAGGAGTATACACTTACGGTTGCGACGCAGCACTGGGACGGGAGGAGCCAGGATTGGCTCGACGACGCCGTGACCTTCACGGTTGCGGACTCCGGAGGGGTGGCGGGCCTGGTGAATCTGGCGACGGAAACCGAATGGCGCAAGAGACAGCCGCAGGTGTAGACGGAACCAGCAAAGGGTTCTTCGGGCATCCCCGGGGCCTTGCCACGCTCTTCATGACCGAGGTCTGGGAGCGCTTCAGCTACTACGGCATGCGGGCGCTGCTGATCCTGTTCATGACGGCGCCGGCGGCCGCCGGCGGCCTGGCCCTGGATGTGGTGACGGCCGGGGCCATCTACGGTTTGTACACCTCTTCGGTTTACATGCTGAGCCTCCCCGGCGGCTGGATCGCGGACCGCGTGGCCGGCCAGCGCAAAGCCGTCCTTTACGGAGGAGCCCTCATCGCCGCGGGCAACTTGTGTCTGGCTGTGCCGTCGTCCGGCTTCTTCTACACCGGCCTGGCCGTGTCGGCACTGGGCACGGGGCTGCTCAAGCCCAACATCAGCGTGATGGTGGGACAACTCTACGAACCCGGCGACAGCCGGCGCGACGCCGGCTTTTCGATCTTCTACATGGGTATCAACCTGGGCGCCTTCGTCGCGCCGCTGGCCTGCGGCTACCTGGGACAGCGGATCAACTGGCGCCTGGGTTTCGCGCTGGCCGGGGTGGGCATGCTGCTGGGGCTGCTTCAGTACATCGCCGGCGCCAAGCACCTGGCCGGTGCGAGCCTGCACCCGGCGGGATCGGCCGGCCCGGCCGACAGGGCGAAGCAGGCCCGGCGGCTCAGGATCGCTCTGGCGGCGGCGGGCGCCGCGGTGGCCATGATGGCGGCGCTGCACTTCACCGGCGTCCTCGAAATGACCGCGAAGGTCCTGTCGGACGCGATGGGAGTGGCGCTGCTGACGACCGTGGCGGTCTTCTTCATCTGGCTCTTTTCGGCCGGCCGGTGGACGCCGCTTGAGCGCAAACGGCTTGTGGTTGTGCTGGTGCTGTTCGCGGCGTCGGCCCTGTTCTGGTGCGTCTTCGAGCAGGCCGGCTCCACGCTCAACCTGTTCGCCGAAAGGAGCACGGACAAGCGCGTGCTGGGCTTCGAGTTCCCCGCCAGTTGGCTGCAATCGCTCAACGCGCTGTTCATCATCATGCTGGCGCCTGTTTTTGCCTGGCTCTGGGTGAAGCTCGGGAGAAGGGAACCGTCCAGCCCGGCGAAATTCGCCCTCGGGCTGCTGGCGGCGGGCGCGGGCTTCGCCGTGCTGGCGGGGGGGGCGGTGAAGGCCGAAGGAGGCTCCCTGGTGAGCCCGATGTGGCTGGCGGCCGTGTACCTGCTCCACACGATCGGAGAACTGTGCCTGAGCCCGGTGGGGCTGAGCGCCATGACCAAGCTGGCGCCGGCGCGCATCGGGGGCCTGCTGATGGGGGTGTGGTTCCTTTCGATCTCGGTGGGCAACTACATGGGAGGCCGCATCGCTTCGATGTACGAGGCGCTGCCGCTCACGACGCTGTTCGAGTTGATCGCCGCGTTCGCCTGCGCCGCGGCCCTGATCCTGGCTTTCCTGGTGCGGCCCACGGTGAAACTCATGGGCGGGGTGAAGTAGGGGGGAGGAGAGCCATGCGGCTACAGGAAATTCAGGAAGCGCTGCGCGAACAGCAACTGGACGGCTGGCTGTTCTTCGACCATCACCGCCGGGACCCGCTGGCCTACCGGGTCCTGGACCTGGACCTGCCGGCGGACCCCACGCGGCGCTGGTACTACCTGGTGCCGGCCGAGGGCGAGCCGCGCAAGCTGGTGCACCGGATCGAGACGTTCGTGCTCGACGCCCTGCCGGGCAACAAGTCCGTTTACTCCAGTTGGGGCGCGCTGGTGGACGGCCTGACGCGGCTGGTGGGAGGCCACCGGCGGGTCGCCATGCAGTACTCGCCCAAGTGCGCCATACCCGCGGTGTCCATGGTCGATGCCGGTACGGTCGAGCTCGTGCGAAGCCTGGGCGTGGAAGTGGCCAGCAGCGCGGACCTGATACAGCTCTTCGAGGCCAGGTGGGACGCTGCCAAGCTGGCCAGCCACATGGAGGCGGGGCGGCTCGTCGATTCCATCCGCCGCGAAGCGTTCGAGCTCGCCGGGGCCAAGACGCGGGCCGGCGCGCCCGTCACGGAGTGGGAGGTGCGCCAGTTCATCCGCTCCAGGTTCGCCGGCAAAGGACTCAAGACGGACCACGGGCCTATCGTCGCGGTGAACGCCAACGCCGCCAACCCGCACTATGAGCCAGCCGAAAACGGAAGCGCCCCGATCCGCCGCGGGGACCTACTGCTGATCGACCTGTGGGCCAAGCTGGCGCGGCCGGCGAGCGTGTACTACGACGTAACCTGGACCGGCTTCTGCGGCGGGCAGCCTGCGGACGAGGTGCGGCGCGTCTTCCAGGTCGTGCGGGAGGCCAGGGACCGGGCCATACGGCTGGTTCAGTCCGCCGTGTCCAGGGGCGAGACGCTGCGCGGGTTCGAAGTGGACGACGCCGCTCGCGGGTACATTCGGCAGGAAGGTTACGGGGATCGCTTCGTCCACCGGACCGGACACTCGATCGGCGAGGAAGTGCACGGCGCGGGCGCCAATCTCGACAACCTGGAGACGCACGACGAGCGGCGGATAATCCCGTGGACCTGTTTCTCGATCGAGCCCGGCATCTACTTGGAGGATTTCGGAATCAGGCTGGAGGTCAACATGTTCGTCGACGACAGCCGCGCGGTTGTCACCGGCGAAATCCAGGAGGAACTGGTCCTTGTCTAGGTCCGGCTGGGCCGTCGGGCTGGCGCTTCAATCCATGGCCTGGGCTCAAGCGCCGGTGGATCTGACCGACGGGCACATGGTCCTCGGCTGGATCAGTTCCTCCTCGTTCCACGTCTGCCGGGCCTGGGGCGAGGACAGGTGCGCGCCGCGCGCCGCCGCGGTCAGGGACAGCGTGAAGGTGGAACGGGTGGAGACCGCCTCCCAGGTGCGCCTCACCACCGAGTACGTGGAGGTGGAGATCAATCGCGAGGACGGCCGGCTCCGGGTGCTGAACCGCAAGGGCCGGGAACTGATGTCGGAGACGGCGCCGGCGGCGCGGGCCGGCCAGGACGTGACCGTGGAGCGCGTGGCTCATGCGGGCGAGGCGTTTTACGGCCTGGGGATGAGGGCGGACCCGGCGGCCGACGCGCGAGGCCGGATCATCGAGAGCGCCGCGGCGCTGCTGGTTTCCACCAACGGCTACGGCCTGCGCCACGGCAGCGGGAACTACCGGTTCGATCTGGCCAGCACGCGGGCGGACCGCTACAGCATCACGGCGCTATCGGCCCGGCGCTTGGAGTACTACTTCTACTACGGGCCGGAGTACAAGTCCGTCCTTGAGGAGCACAGCCGCGTGGCGGCGCCGCGCGGACACGCGTCCTTCGGCATCCTGAGCGGAGCGGGGCTGCCCGGAGAGGCCGTGCTGGTGCCCTCGCCGCCGGTGGGAACCTGGGAGTCGCTGGCCGCGGCGGTCCGGTCGCTGGTGCACGCATCGCTATCCGGCATCCCGGGCCCGGCCTTCGACCTGGCGCCTTACCGTGGCTCGCCCGAGCTGTTATACCGCCGCGCCGTGCAGTTGGCCTCCGTCGCCCCGCTGGTGTGCGATACCGACGCCCGGCCGCTTGAGGGCGAGAAGGCCAGGCTCCGGCACGAACTGGCCGAGTGGCGGCGCCGCTTCACCCCCTTCCTTGCCATCTATGCGGACGAGGTGGACGAGCGGGGCTATCCCATCCTTCGTCCGGTGCCCTTGCAGTACCCGGCCGACAAACTGGCCGGCACCTTCGCCGATCAGTTTCTGGTGGGGGATGAACTGCTGGCCGCTCCCGTCTACAGCGAGAGCGGCCGCCGCAGTGTGTACCTCCCCATGGGCAATTGGACTGAGTTGCGGACGAACCGGGTCTACCCCGGCAGGCAGCGGATCGAGATCGAGGCGAGCGCGGAAGCCATCCCGCTGTTTCTGAGGAACGGCTCGATCCTGCCGCTCGAAAGCGAGTCCCCCGGAGGGCCGATGGAGTTGCACTACACTCCGAGACTGGCCGCGGAGTTCTTCCTGTACGAAGCCGACATCTCCAGGTACAGCCAGTTGCACGCCGCGCCCGCCCTCGACCTCATGCGGCTGGAGATCGACAGCCAGAAAGCCCGCGGCTACGAGTGGGTGGTCCACCACCTGCCCCTGCCGCGTCAGGTCACTACCGGCGATGAGGTCTACACGGAGGTCCCCGAGAGGCGGCGGCTGAGGCCCGGCGCCTGGTTCTATGACCGGGAGCGCGGCAATCTGCACGTCGAGGTGAGCGCCCCGGCCGGCCGGAAGCGCGTGACCCACATCGCGTTCTGACCCGCTCGCGGTTCCGTGTCCGGCTACTGGTCTTCGTAGGGCAGCACGCGGACGAACTCGCCGCAGACGCGGTAGGGCCCATCCTCCAGCTCGGAGGGGTCCAGGTCCCAGGCCTCAAACTCTGGGTTGAGCGGCTCCAGGCGGATGCGCTCGTGCCGCCAGCCCTCTGCGGCCGTCGCCTTGCGGCTGGTGTAGCGCTTCACCGTGAATTCCCCTCCGCTTTCGGAGACCGCCCGGTTCTGAATCAGCAGGAGCCTGCCCTGGCGGGATCCCACGACGCTGTGGCGGAAGACGCAGAGGCTGCCGTCCGGGATCAGCGGCTCCATGGAACGTCCCACCACCCGCGCGACGAACATGCCGCGGTCCGGGCGAAGGTCCTCGGGCACGCGCAGCCAGGCCTCGGCCTCCACTTCCATGTCCGCGCCGAACCTCCCGGCGGCCGCCCGCAGCGAGTAAAGCGGCATGTGCATCTCGCGCCCGAGCACGGGCGCTGCGGAGGGCTGCTCGCCCGCCACGTGCCGCAGGTAGAGCCGTTCCAGAGCCTTCGGGAAATCGCTCACGGCGATGGTCTCGCGGTCCGTGATGCGCAGAACGTTAGAGAGCGAGTCCTCCAGACTCGAAAGCAGTTGCTCCCCCCCAGCCTCCGCGCCGCGCTGCCGCAGTTCCTGCTCGGCGCGCTCCAGCACCTCGGCCTCGTCGGGATCCGCGATCTGGTCCCAGTCCTGGCGCAGCTTGACGTGGACAGTATCAGCCTCAATATCGAGCAGGAGCACTCCAGCGTTCACCTTAGAACGCCCGGGCAGAGCCAGCTCTAACACCAAGCACTGCGCCTTACGGGCGGGCTTGAAGGCGACGACACCCATCTATAAGAGAATATCGGATGCGCGCGGGGGGCGGTTAAGG
>JBBITL010000086.1:0-2927 GCA_037440765.1 Solibacteraceae bacterium | reverse complement strand
TAATAGTACTGGCGGTGACGAACCTTCACGGTGGGCGGAAGGTTCACCGTCACACGGATACTGTGGACGGTCCTGGTGGTGTCGGTGACGGAGGGCCTGAATCGCAGGACGTACTGAGTGGTAACTTCGCCCGCCAGGGCGGCCACCGACTCGAAGAGCCCTTTGGCCAGAGCCGCGGCGTACTGGCCGGTGCCCACCTTGTATGCGTAGTTGCCCGCGTCGGAGGGGGTGGACAGGTAGCCCGACACGTCGGTGTAGACCTGCTGAAGCGGATACTCGACCCGTCCTCCGGTATCCTCGGCCAGCCGCTTCAGGTTGCCGTCGCCGGGGGCGTATTGCCCGAAAGCCACGGTGCTCACTCCGTAAATGGTCACCAGGTTGCGCTGGGCCAGTTCCAGCACTTCGCCGAGGCTCCTCTTACTGGCTGTGTCGTCGCCGTTGCCGATGACGATAATGATGCGGCGCGGCTGCACGGGCTCGCCCTGAACCAGGGCGCGGCTGGTACAGGCCATGTATATGGCGTCATACAGGGCGGCGCCTCCGCCGGGCCTCAGCTTCCGGATCTGGTCGGCGATCTTCTCGGCCTCGGGCGTCGTATTGACCAGCAACTCCGCCTCGCTGTGGTAGGCGATCAGGTATCCGCTGAATCGCCGGTCACCCGGCAGGAGGCCGAAGACCAATTCCATGGCCGCTTCCTGGAATCTCGCCCAGTGCAGTCGGCTGGCGTTGCTCATGTCCAGCAGGAAGCCCACCACTACGGGCTGGTTTCTCTCGCGGCTGAAGTAGACGATCTTCTGTTCCCTGCCCTCGTCGAAGATCTTGAAGTCGGTGACCTCCAGGTTGCTGACAAAGCGGTCCTTCTCGTCCGTTACCGTGACGGGAACGATGACCTCAGTGGCCTCTGCGCGCAGGATCTGGCGCTCCTCAACCTGCGGCGCGGGCGCCTGGGCGATCAGGAACGAAACGGCCGAGAGCGCCAACGCAAAGCGAGCCAGCATCTATGCACCTACTGCGATTATAGCGGAGGGCCGCCTTTTCAACGCTCGCCCACGCTGGAACTCCAGGGGACGGCGACGGCGTCTATGGAGAAGGCCGAGTCCAGCGAAGGCAGCCCCACGCAGGGTATCACTGTGGCGGCCGGCGGGCGCTCAGGATTGAGCATGCCGGCCGCGACCTTGCCGGCCTGCTCCCCCAGGCCTCTGGAGAGCGCGTAGAGGCGAAGAACGGCGATGCCGGCAAGGGAGCTGCCCTCCTGTTCCAGAGTTCTTCCAAGCCGCTCGAAGGCCAGTTTCGCATCGTCGGCGCGGTAGCCGAACGCCAGTTGGCCGCCCGCCAGCACCACCCTCGGCGCGCCCACCAGCGCGACGTCCGAATACTGGCCGGCGTCTCCTGGTCTGTTGTCGCTCACGACGCGCAGCTCGCCGCCGGCCGGCGAACGGAGCCTCGCCACCGCTTCACACGCCGCCAGCCCGCGGGAAGGCGCCCTCTCGGGCTGCACCAGGCTGTGCACGGCCTTGGGAAAGTCCTTCGCCACCAGGCTTCTCACCTCCCAGACGTCCTCGAGCGAACTGAGGTAGCAGGTCAGGCGCACCACGTCCCTTCCCTCCAGCCCCGCCGCTGCCAGCGCTCCGCGCAACCGTGGGAGCATCTGCCGGGCCAGAGGCGCCAGCCGGCTTGGCAACCCCTCCTCGCCGGCGGACTGCGCCGAAAGAAAGGCCAGCCCGTGGGGGTTCATCTCGCGCCGCGATACGGCCGCCGCCTCGATGACTACCTGCACGCCAGCCGCCGGCAACGCGCCAACCTGCAACACGGTGAGCGCGGGCAGCGGCAGCCGCCGCGCCGTGAAGGTCTCGCTCACTATGGCCTGGACCCGCCGCGTGTCGCCGCTGCCGGCGACGAATGCGCGCAGCTTGACCACCGTGGCTTTACCCGCCTGGTTGAGCAGGGCCCTGAGGGCGTCGCGCACCTGCTGAGAGAGCAGGCCGCTCGAAGAGAGCGGCGAAACATAAAACACCAGCCGGCTGGTTTCGGCCGTCACCGCCGCGGGCGGCTCCTTCGGGAGCTCCAGGGTCTGGGTCGGCGGCTCTTCCTCCCGTTGCTGCCGGCCCTGCTGCGCACCCCACGAAACCGCCATGAGCCCTATGAGGCCTGCCAGAACGCCCATCTGCATGGCAATGAGGACTCGATTCTAGCAAAGTCGTGCGGGGCTTTGGCAGGCAACTGAAAAAGGCCCCGACAGGCCAAGAGGCCTGTCCCACGTGGACCGCAAGTCGCTGAATCTGCGGTGTCGGACAGGCGTCCTCGCCTGTCTTTCGCGGGCGAAGAGGCCTTCTTCAGCAGCCTGCCGGCTCTGCCTGCGCCTGTCCCCGGCCCCGTATGGTAAGACTGTCCACATGGAGCTCAAAGCGATCCCCCTGGAGATCCCCGAGGGAGGCAACATCATCCTCGGGCAGTCGCACTTCATCAAGACCGTTGAGGATCTGTACGAGGCGATCGTGAACACCGTCCCTCAGATGAAGTTCGGTATCGCCTTTAATGAGGCGTCCGGCGCCTGCCTGACCCGCGTGGAAGGCAACGATGAGGGGCTGAAAGCGCTCGCCGCGCGTAACGCTGCCGCGGCCGGCGCCGGACACACCTTCGTCATCGCACTGAAAGACGGCTACCCGATCAACATCCTCGGCAGAATCAAGGAAGTCCCCGAGGTCTGCTCGATCTTCTGCGCCACGGCCAACCCGGTTCAGGTGATTGTGGCCGAAACAGAGCAGGGGCGCGGCATCCTGGGCGTCGTGGACGGCTCATCCCCAAAGGGCCTGGAGGACGAGGCCGGCGCCCGGTGGCGGCACGATCTGCTTCGGAAAATAGGGTACAAACGTTAAAGTGGACAAAGTCGATCTGATATGAGATGATTGAGCGATCCGGCCGTCCCG
>JBBITL010000085.1:0-17644 GCA_037440765.1 Solibacteraceae bacterium | reverse complement strand
AAGAGTCAAACGCCGTCCGTTATTATACCCCAGATCCGCAAGGGGTGTATACTCACATTCTCAGCACGACGCACGCGAGGACCCCCGGCATGAGAGTTGTGGCTTTCAACGGCAGCGCCCGCAAGGATGGGAACACCGCCATCCTGCTCCGCTTTGTGATGCGGGAACTGGAGGCGGAAGGAATTGAAACGGAACTGGTTCAGCTCGCCGGACGGAAGATCCACGGGTGCATCGCCTGCCGCGCCTGCTCGACGCGCAAGGACGGCCGCTGCGGACAGGCGGACGACGAAGGCAACGCGCTGATAGACATGATGGTGAGGGCCGACGGCGTCCTGCTCGGCTCGCCCACCTACGTCACCGACGTTTCCCCGGAAATCAAGGCCCTCGTCGACCGCGCCTGCATGGTCACCCGCGCCAATGGGGGGCTCATGCGCCGCAAGGTGGGGGCGGCCGTGGTAGCCGTCCGCCGGGCTGGCGCCATCCACGCTTTCGACACCCTCAACCACTTTTTCCTGATCAGTGAGATGATCATTCCGGGCTCGTCCTACTGGAACATCGGCATCGGCCGCGACAGGGGCGACGTGGAAAAGGACGCCGAAGGCATCGAAACCATGCAGGTCCTCGGCCGCCACATGGCCTGGCTTCTGAAGCGCATCGGAGCATAACCGGGACCGTCTGCGCCGTGTTCTTCAGCCCGGGGAGAGTCCCCATCGCCCCGCCTCCCTGCGCCGCTCCCGGCAGCCTCAGGCGGGATCCGGAGTCCAGCCGGAGCCGGCGATCCGTGATCGTGAACATTCGCCGGAGTCCGCGCGTATTCTTTGTGTGGCAGCAACAAGCATCGGATGATGAAGGGTGAGGAGCGTCCGCAAATGAAGACCTGGAAGGCGTTGATTGTAGTCTCATGTGCTCTCTTGATGGCAGCCCCGCCGCCGGGGGCGGCGCAGCCGGGTGACTGGATCCTGAACCTGGCTGAGCCGTACCGGTTTCGCAGCGAGGCCCCCGTCCAGCTTGGCAATTCAGGCCGGCTGGAGGCATTGCTGAGGGGAGGCAACCTCTACCTCTCCCTCCAGGACGCCATCGCGCTGGCCCTGGAGAACAACCTGGACATTGCCATCCAGCGCTACGGGCCGCGTCTGGCCGAGGCCGACCTGCTGCGGGCCAGGGCCGGCGGGGCTGGCGTGCCAAACTACGACACCACGGTCACCTACAACCTGAACTGGGGGCACAACACCTCGCCTCAGACCAGTTCCTTCATGACGGGCACCTCCGCGCTGGTGCTGACCCAGATGCTGTCCAACGTCTCCATCAGCAGGGGCTTCGCTTCGGGCACCAACGTGACGCTGGGCTGGAACAACACCGCGTCCAAGAGCAGCTCTCAGTTGGCCGAATTCAATCCATCCGTCAGCAGCAACCTGAATCTGCAAATCCGCCAGAGCCTGCTGCAAGGCTACGGGGTGGCGCTCAACCGGCGCAACATCCGCGTCGCGCAGAACAGCCGCCGGATCTCGGACCTGGCCTTCAAGCAGCAGGTCATCACCACGGTGGGCTCGGTGATCAGCCTCTACTGGGACCTGGTCAGCTTCAACGAGGACGTCAAGGTCAAGCACCAGGCCGTGGCCCTGGCCCAGCAGCTCCTGGACGACAACCGGCGCAAGGTCGAAATCGGCACACTGGCCCCCATCGAAGTCGTGCGCGCCGAGGCGCAGCTCGCCAGCAGCCAGCAGGAACTGGTGGTCTCCGAAACGCGGGTCTTGCAGCAGGAGACTGTCCTCAAGAACATCTTGAGCAGGACGGGAGTGGCCAGCCCCTCGGTGGCGGACGCGCGCATCATCGCCACCGATCCGATCGCCATTCCCGAGGTCGACCCGGTCGAGCCGATACAGGACCTGATCGCCAGGGCCATAGCCAACCGGCCTGAGCCCGCCCAGACCGGGCTCCAGGTGGAGAACAGCAAGATCTCGCTCGAGGGGATCAAGTCCACGCTGCGCCCCGCGCTTGACGCGGTCGCCACGTTCCAGAACAACGGCCTGGCCGGAACGGCCAGCCCGGTCCCGTCCGGGTCGCCGTTCCAGATGTTCAGCCGGATCGACCCTTACTTCATCGGGGGGTTCGGAACAGCCCTCGGGCAGGTGATACGGCGCAACTTCCCCAACTACTCGGTGGGGGTGCAGCTCAACGTCCCGCTGGGGAACCGCGCCGCGCAGGCCCAGATGGTGAGCAACCAGTTGACGCTCCGCCAGCAGGAACTGCGCCAGCAGCAGCAACTGAATCAGATCCGCCTCGACGTCACCAACGCCCTCATCGGCGTCCGGCAGGCGCGGGCCGCCTATCAGACCGCGGTGAAGGCGCGGGTTCTTCAGGAGGAATCCCACGAGGCGGAACGCCGCCGGTTCGAGCTGGGCGCCTCCACCAATTTCATGGTCATCCAGGCGCAACGCGATCTGGCCGCGGCGCAGTTTCAGGAAGTGGCCGCCAGGAGCAGCTACACCAAGGCCCGGGTGACCCTGGACCAGGCCACGGGCATGCTGCTGGAAGCCTACGGCATAGAGATCGGCGAGGCCGAGAGCGGGCGCGTGGATCGCGCTCCCGGCCCCGTGCCGCCCGGCGACGAGTAACCCTGCCGCGCGTAACTCAGCCGGAGACAGATGGAACGGACCATTCGTTCCGCTGCCGCCGGGCCTCCTCCAGTTTGCGATCGCGGGCCTGATCGATCTCCGCTGCCGGCCAGCCAGCATGCGGCCGGCGTCGCGACGCCACGGCGCGTGCGCACCAGCCGGGCTATATTGGGATCTTGTGGGTCTCGCCCATCCCGATGCCTGAAAAAGCTTACGACCACAAGCAGATCGAGCTGAAATGGCTTGCCCGCTGGCAGGACGCTGATCTCTTCAAGGCCGAGGACCTCACCTCGCGGCCCAAGTACTACCTGCTGGAGATGCTCCCCTACCCCAGCGGCACGCTTCACGTCGGCCACATCCGCAACTACACCATCGGCGACACCCTCGCCCGCTACAAGTGGATGCGCGGTTTCAACGTGCTGCACCCGATGGGCTGGGACGCTTTCGGCCTGCCCGCCGAGAACGCCGCCATCGCCAACCAGCGGCATCCGCGCGAGTGGACGCTCGCCAACATCGCCTTCATGAAGGAGCAGCACCGGCGCTACGGCTTCAGCTACGACTGGGCCCGCGAGATCTCCACCTGCGAGCCCGGCTACTACCGCTGGAGCGCGGCCTGGCCTACCGCGCTAAGGCGCTGGTGAACTGGTGCCCCAGGTGCGCCACGGTGCTCGCCAACGAGCAGGTGGTGGACGGCGGCTGCTGGCGTCACGAGGACACCCCGGTCGAGCAGCGCGAACTGGAGCAGTGGTTCCTAAGGATCACGGCGTACGCCGATGAACTGCTGAACGACATTGGCAGGCTGGAAGGCGGCTGGCCCGAGCGCGTGCTCGTCATGCAGCGCAACTGGATCGGCCGGAGCGAGGGCACGGACGTGGACTTCCGGCTGGCCGGGACCGGCGAGCCGATCCGCGTTTTCACCACCCGCGTGGATACCATCTTCGGCGCCACCTGCGTGATCCTGGCCCCCGAGCACCCGCTGGTGGCCCGCCTGGCCACGGGAGACGCCAGGGCCGAGGTCAAGCGGATGATCGACGATCGCGCCCGCCGCGATCCCGGCGACTTGGTCAAGGAAGGACTCTTTACCGGCCACTACGCGGTCAACCCCTACAGCGGCGAGAAGCTCCAGATCTGGGTGGGCAACTTCGTCCTGATGGGCTACGGCACGGGGGCCATCATGGCCGTGCCGGCGCACGATGAGCGGGACTTCGAGTTCTGCACGCGCTACGGCATCCCCGTCCGCCCCGTCATCCGTCCAGTGGACGGAGAGCTCGCCGTCGCGGGCAGCATGGCGGCCGCCTTCGTAGACGACGGCGTGTGCGAGAACTCCGGCGAGTTTTCGGGCCTGGCGAGCGAAGAGGCCCGCCGCCGGATGACCGCCAAGGCCGAGAAGGACGGCTTCGGGAAGGGCAGCGTCACTTACCGTCTCCGCGACTGGGGCATCTCGCGCCAGCGCTACTGGGGAACGCCTATTCCGGTGGTCCACTGCACGGACTGCGGCATCGTGCCCGTCCCGGAGAGCGATTTGCCCGTGGTGCTCCCCCTCGACATCAAGATCACCGGCACGGGGCGGTCGCCTCTCGAAAGCGTCCCTGAGTTCGTCCACGCCAGATGCCCCAAGTGCGGCGGCGAGGCCCGGCGAGAGACCGACACGATGGACACCTTCATCGATTCGTCGTGGTATTTCTATCGCTACTGCGACGCGCACAACGACAAGGCGCCCTTCGATTCGGACAAGATCGCCTATTGGTTCCCTATCGACCAGTACATCGGCGGGGTCGAACACGCCATACTCCACCTGATCTATTCGCGCTTCTTCACCAAGGTCATGCGCGACCTGGGCCTCATCGCCAATGACGAGCCCGCCACGCGTCTGTTCACGCAGGGCATGGTGATCAAGGACGGCGCCAAGATGTCCAAGTCCAAGGGCAACGTGGTTAGCGCCGACGAGGCCGCCGAGCGCTATGGATCGGACACCGCGCGCCTGTTCGTGCTGTTCGCCGCGCCCCCCGAGAAGGACGTGGACTGGCAGGACGCCGGCGTCGAGGGCATGGTGCGATTCCTCGGGCGCGTCTACCGCTTCGTGACGCGCAACGTGTCCGCGCCGGGCGGCAGCGGCGCCGCCGACACCCGCATCCTGCGCAAGCTCCACCAGACCATCCGCAAAGTCACCGAGGATTTCGATTCGCGCTGGCACTTCAATACGTCGCTCGCGGCCATCATGGAGCTGGTCAACAACCTCTACGCCGCCGAGGCTGAGCTCTCCTCTTCGGCCATGCGCGAAGTCCTGGAGAAGCTGGTCTTGCTGCTCGGCCCCTTCGCCCCCTACGTCGCCGAGGAGATGTGGGAGGAGCTTGGCGGGACCGGACCGGTCTTCAAGCAGGCCTGGCCCGGGTACGATCCCGAACTGGCGCGCGAGGAACTGGCCGAGGTCGTGGTGCAGATCAACGGCAAGCTCCGCAGCCGCATCCATTTGCCCTTCGGCACGCCGCAGCAAGAGATGGAACGCGCCGCCCTGGCCGACGAGAAGCTGCAACCCTTCCTCACCGGCAAACAAGCCGTTCGCGTCATCGTGATCCCCGACAAACTGGTCAACCTGGTCGTCAAGTAACCTCCGCCCGCTCACGCTCGCGGTTCTGTGCATCGCTCCGCGCGGAACCGCAACCGGCAGGGAGCGGCAGTGCTTCCCGGCGGCGGGGCGGCCTGCTGTTGAAGCCCTCCCAGAAGAGGGTGGAGGTCATCTCGGAATCTGGGCGCGCCCTTCAGCGGGGAGAGTCCATTCTGAACTCCTGGGCGTTGCTCCATCCGCTTCGGATGGTGCGGACCCGCACGCGGTGGAGGCCGCAGCCCAGCGCCGCCGGGAGCCTGGAGTTTGTCTGCCAGGCGCCGCCGCGGAGGTCCGTCAGGAACAGCACCGGTTCCTCGGCGCCGTCGATCTCCAGGACGACATCCTCGCGGACCAGGCCCGCCTCGGGCGTGGTGAACCAGCAGATCAGATACTCGTTGCGGCAGCCCTGGAACACGCGCGTCTCAGTGACACTGTTCTCCAGGTGAGTGAGCACCGGCGCCTCGACGGCGGCGTTCTCGGGCGGGACTTCGCCCTCGCGCCGCCGCCCCGTTCGCGCCGCCGGCTCGTGCTTCATCCTCTTCTCGATGCGGAACGGCTCGCTGTACGGGCTGCTGACAGTCCGGACGCGGACCTCGTGGGAGCCAGGCTCAAGCCACGGCGGAATACGGAAGTTCACCTGCCAGCCGTTCCGCCCCAGGTCTGCCACCACCAGCGCCGGCACTCCGTACCCGTCCACCTCCGCGCGGATCTGTCCCAGCGTCAGCCCCTGCTCCGGACTCTTGAAATACAGGCAGACGTACTCGTCCTTGCCGTGGTGAAAGCAGATGTCATTGGTCCGGTTGTTGATGGCGGCGTGAATCCATGGCTCCGGCTGCGCCGGATTCGCCGGAGGCGGCTCCCAATGGCGGTAACAGGTCACCCGAGCGCGGCCCGCCGCCACGCCCTCCAATTCCGCCCGCGCGAACCCGGCAGAGCGGCACATGGCCAGCAGGCACTTGGTGTTAGGGCCGCACCAATTGTCCACCTGTCCGCCCAGTTCGGTGGTCTCGTAGAATTCGAGCAGGTTCGGCACCGGGCTCGAGTCGTCCGACGGCGCCGCGCCGTCCGTTACGTACGACTCTACGAAGCAGGCCTCCCTGGTGATGGAACAGACTTTCTCCAGCCCCAGCAAGGGGTGGCGCAGGTGGTAGAAGACGCCGAAGAACAGCACGTAGTCGAACAGGCCCACGGACTGGGGTGACAGCTCGTCCACGTCCAGGACCCGCAGCTCCGCTTTAGAACCAAGCAGGCGGTGGGCCATGTGGAACTCCTCCAGCTCCACGCAGTCCATCGCCACGGCCCGCGCGCCGCGCCGCTCCATTTCGAAGCTGCACCAGCCGGTCCACGCGCCGACGTCGAGCACGCGCTTTCCGCGGAGGTCCTGCGGTATGGGAAACGCACCCAGCCGCTCGCGCAGTTCCTCGACGCTGTGGAAGCCCTTGATTACGCTGCCGTCGGCCAGTTCGATACTGTGGAACCACCCTCTTGAGGACAGATAGGCGACCTGTTCCCGAATGGTCTCCTCGAAGTTGGGGTCCCCCGCCAGCCGTGCGCCGGGCATAGTGACATTGTGACAGAGCCGCCGCCGTGAAATAATTGTCCTGTAGAGGGGATTCAGAGCATGACCAGACGGCAGTTCATGGCATCAGCAGCGGCGGCGCCCTTGTTGGCAGCCCCGCCCAGACGGACCTCCATGGGCTTCACTTCGGATTCGTGGGCCATGGAGCGGTGGAGCTCGCCCAAACAGATCCTGGAGGTCCACCGCCTCATGGAGCTCGCCGCGCAGGTGGGAGGCGGCGGCGCCCACGGCGGGCTCGTCGACATCAGCTTTGAGTACGCCAGGAAAGTGCGGCGGATGAAAGAGGAGCTCAACATGTACGTCGAGATCCAGACTTTCCTCCCGCGCCTGGGCGAGGACCCCGCCGTCTTCGAGCACGCTGTCCGGGTCTCCAAGGAAGCCGGCGCGACCTCGCTTCGCGTTGTCTGCCTGCTTGGACGCCGCTACGAGATGTTCAACACGCACGCGGAATGGTTGACCGCCGTCGCGGGCTTCCATAAGCAGCTCGCCGCGGCCGTCCCCATCGTCGAGAGGCACAAGATGCCCCTCGGCGTGGAGACCCACAAGGACTGGACCGTGGACGAGCAACTGGCCGTGCTCAAGCGCTACGACAGCGAGTTCCTTGGCGTCAGCCTGGACACCGGCAACAACATGTCGCTGCTCGACGAGCAGCACGAGGTGGTCGAGAAACTTGCTCCCTACACGTTCAACGTCCACATCAAGGACATGGCCGTCGAGGAGTACCCCGAGGGCTTTCTGCTCTCCGAAGTCCCGCTCGGCGAGGGCATGCTCGACATGAAGCGCATCGTTAACACCATCCGGAAAGCGAAGCCCAACATCAACTTCTCTCTGGAGATGATCACCCGCGATCCATTACAGATCCCGTGCCTCACCGACAAATACTGGGCGACCTTCCCAGACCGCCCCGGTATCTACCTGGCCCGGGCCCTGTCCATGGTGCGCGCCAACAAGCCGCGCAAGCCGCTGCCGCGCATCACGGGTCTGACTCCCGAGGCCCGCGCCAAGCTGGAAGCCGGCCATATCGAACGCTCCATCGTGTACGCCCGAGACCACTTGGGGCTGGTCTGAGCCCTGGACGCTACTCGCGCAGGTCGGTCTTGGCGAAGCCGTCTCCCGCGTAGAGCAGCGGAAGCCCGGATAGCTTCGCCACCGCATAAGTGAGGCAATCGCCGAAGTCCAGCGCCGCCGGATGCCGGCCTTTCCCGTACCGCTCGAAAGCGTCAACCGCCACTTCGTAGTGCTCGGAGGTGAAGGGGATGACTTCGACGCCCATCTCCCGAAGAAACCCATTCAGCAACGGTCTGGGATCCCGCCCCACCCGGGAAGATAGCACCATGCAGGTTTCCAACAGAGTCGGCGTTCCAACCGCAAGCACGGGGGCGGAGCCAATCCGCCGGACAAAGGCCTCGTGGCCGGCTTCTTCCCCGAGAACTGCCACGATTGCCGATGAGTCCAGGATCAACCGCCTACCTCTCAAACCCCATCGGGCCCGTAGCCCAGGATCTCTTCCTTCTCCGCCTTTGTAAGGGGTGGCTGCCCTCGCAGTTCCGGCGGGATGCTCGGCCAGATGTGGTCCTCAAGAAGCCGCCTCAGCCGCTCGGCTTTTCCCGGGTCCACCCGGCGCACGGCAAGCCTGTCCCGTCGCTCGGCCAGCGCCCGCCGGATGGCCTCGGTCTTGGTTTCCTTTGCCATCTCAGCCACTTCCGCCGCCAGCCGTTCGACTTCCCGGTTCTTGATGTTCAGCGCCATGGTGTATTTACACCATGGCGTATGGCTCGCGGGCCGGCCCGGTTACTTTCCCTCAGACACTGACACCATATCGAGGCCCTTGAGCGCCTTCAGCCGGTCGCGTAAGGCGGCGGCCTTCTCGAACTCGAACTGCCGGGCCGCTTCGCGCATGCGCTCTTCCAGCTCGGTGAGGAACCTGGCCCGCTCCTCAGCCGTCATCGATTCGACTTCCTCGTCTTCGGCCTCGAGCGGCACCGTCACGTAATCGCCCTCGGCCACAGCCACCAGGCTCATGTCGATGGGCTTGATAATGGACTGCGGGGTGATGTTGTTGCGCTCGTTGTAGTCGCTCTGGATCTGCCGCCGCCGGTTGGTCTCGTTGATCGCGTGCCGCATCCCATCGGTCATCTTCTCGGCGTAAAGGATCGCCTTGCCTGCGATGTTGCGCGCCGCCCGCCCGATGGTCTGTATCAGCGACCCGCCCGATCGCAGAAAGCCTTCCTTGTCCGCGTCCAGAATCGCCACCAGCGAGACCTCTGGCAGATCCAGCCCTTCGCGCAGCAGGTTCACGCCGATCAGCACGTCGAATTCGCCCCTGCGCAGGTCCCTCAGGATCTTGATGCGGTCCAGGGTCACGACTTCCGAATGCAGGTACCGGCAGCGCACCCCCGCCTCCGAGCAATACTCCGCAAGATCCTCGGCCATGCGCTTGGTCAGCGTGGTGACCAGCACCCTCTCATTGCGCTCCGTCCGCAGCCGGATTTCCCGGAGCAGGTCGTCCACCTGGCCCCTGGCGGGCCTGACGTCCACCTCCGGATCGATCAGCCCCGTGGGCCGTATGATCTGCTCCACCACCACGCCCGCCGACTTGGTCAGCTCGTAGGGCCCCGGCGTCGCCGAAACGTAGATCACCTGATTCACGCGGTGCTCGAACTCCTCGAAGGTCAGAGGACGATTGTCGAGCGCGCTCGGCAGACGGAAGCCGAACTCGACCAGGGTCTGCTTGCGCGAGCGGTCCCCGTGGAACATTCCATGAAGCTGCGGCACGGTCTGGTGGCTCTCGTCCAGGAACATCAGCGCGTCGTGCGGCAGGTAGTCGAGCAGCGTGGGAGGCGCCTCGCCCGGCAAGCGCCCGGAGAAATGCCTGGAGTAATTCTCGATGCCGTGGCAGTAGCCGATCTCGCGGATCATCTCCAGGTCGAACATGGTCCGCTGGTAGAGCCGCTGCGCCTCCACCTGCTTTCCCTGTTTCTCCAGTTCCCCCTTCCACCAGGCCAGCTCGCTTTCGATGCCGGCCATGGCCTTCTCGCGCGTCTCCGCGGTCATCACGTAGTGGGTCTTGGGGTAGACGGGCAGCCGCAGGTAGGTCTGCCGGACCTGGCCGAGTAGCGGGTCGATCTGCGACAGGCTCTCGATCTCGTCTCCCCACAGCTCCACGCGGTAGGCGTGGTCGTCGTAGGTCGGGTAGATCTCGATCACGTCTCCCCGCACGCGGAAGGTGCCGCGCCGGAAATCGGCGTCGTTGCGTTCGTAGAGGATCTCCACCAGGCGCCGCAGGATCTCGCCGCGCGAGACCTTCTGCCCCTTCTCCAGCATGAGCAGCATTCCGTAGTAGGCTTCCGGGGAACCCAGGCCGTAGATGCAGCTCACGCTGGCCACGATGACGCAGTCGCGGCGCTCGAAAAGCGACTTGGTCGCCGACAAGCGCAACTTGTCCAGTTCGTCGTTGATGGTGGCTTCCTTCTCGATGTAGACGTCGCCGGACGGGATGTACGCCTCGGGCTGGTAGTAGTCGTAGTAGCTGACGAAGTACTCGACGGCGTTGGACGGGAAGAACGTCCTGAACTCGTGGTAGAGCTGCGCGGCCAGGGTCTTGTTGTGGGCCAGCACCAGCGACGGCCTCTCGGCCCGCTCGATGACCTTGGCCATGGTGAACGTCTTGCCGGACCCCGTGACTCCCAGCAGCACCTGGTGCTTCTCGCCGCCGTTGACGCCCCGCACCAGCTCCTCGATGGCCTGCTCCTGGTCCCCGCGCGGCTTGTAGTCCACCGCCAGCCTGAAACTCATACCTTGAGTATCCCTCGGTGGCGCGCCGGTCAAAGCGGGAGATCAGTCCGACGCGCCGAGGGCGTGCGCCTGTGCCGCCTTGAGGAAGCTCCGGTAGTGAACACCGGGGTAATAGCCGTCGGCGGTCCTGTAGGCGTAATCCAGCACCGCGACGTGAGAGGGCCACCCCAGCAACGGACCGCGGGCCGTCGTTGCCCTTGCGGACTCCACGACGGCCTGCGCCAGGGGCCAACCCTCCGAGGTCCTGTTCCGGCGGGTGTCGATGATCCGCGTCAGAACGGCCAGGAGAGCGCCGCCCCCCGTAAACACGACGAGAGCGGCAGCACGGTGGTTCGTGAATTGCAGCAGGACCGCGACAAGCGCTGTCACGACCGCTGCTGCACCTTGGTACACACCCGGTCTTCGTCCGACATGGTCAAACACGACAGGCTCCCGGCAGCCCACTCAGTCTAACAGTTTCCGCTCACTGTGGGGCGGCCTTTTAGGCCGCAGCCGGCCTTCAGGCCGGCTCTGAGTCCCTGCCAGTTATTGTCATCTCTTGACAACCCTGCTCCGAAGCCCTACACTCCGGTCATGGAGATGACTTCGCTCAACATCTCGCTTCCCAAACCCATGCGGGAGTTTGTGGAACGCCAGGTTCAGCGCGGCGGCTACAGCACCCCCAGCGAGTACGTTCGCGCCCTGCTGCGCGAAGAGCGCCGGCGCCAGTCCGAGGATGAGATCGAACAGCTCCTGCTCCAAGGACTGGAGTCCGGGGAGCCCGTCGAGGTCGCGCCGGCTTACTGGCGCAAGAAACGTCGTGAACTCCTCCGGTCGAAACCGGGGACAGACGCGCGTTGAAACCTCGCATCACGATCCGGCCCCAGGCCGACCGCGACCTCACCGAGCAGGCGCAGTACCTTGCCGCCTACGCTGGCGTGGACACGGCTCTCAGGTTCTACGCCGCCTCGGATGAGACCTTCTCCCTGCTTGCCTCTCACCCGGAAATGGGAAGGACTCGGAAATTCCGGAACCCCAGGCTGTCGAAGCTCCGCATGTCGCTGTTGCTCGGATTCCCCAAGTACGTCGTCTTCTACCGCCCCACTGGCCAAGGCATTGAGGCTGTAAGGGTGCTCCACGGCGCCCGGGACATCGAGAATCTGCTCGGACCCTGAGCCAATCTCGTCCGGGCTGAACTGTGCCTCCCGGGCGCACCGTGGCCAGCAGATCCTCTCCCTGGCCGCGGGCACTTCATGGTTGCGGGCAGGACCATCCGCCTGCCCTCCAAAATGAAGTAGCCTGCCGCCGGCTTACATGTAGTTGGCCCGAAGTTCCTTCAGCCTCGCCCACGCGGCCGCACGCGCCTTCCGGTTGGCCTCCGTCGCGTCCGGTTGCGCTCCGGCCCTCATGAACCCGTGAACGGACCCCTCGTATATGACCGTCTCGTAGCGTTTCCCCGCCGCCTTCATCTGTTCCTGCGTAGCCGGGATGGTGGCGTTGATGCGCTCGTCGTTGCCCGCGTAGAAGCCGTAGACCGGAGCCTCTATGCGCGGGATCGCCTCGGCCTCCGGTCCGTTGCCGTAGAATACGAACGCCGCCGCCAAGTCCTTGCGGTTGGTGGCGAAGCGGAAGGTCTGCGCGCCGCCCCAGGAGAAGCCCACCACGCAGACTTTCCCGTTGCACATGGGCAGCTTCCGGACATGATCCATGAGAGCGTTCAGGTCCGCGGTTATCTGGTCGGGCGGGAGCTTGCGAATGGCCGGGCCCACCTCGTTCGCCGGAAAGTCCTTGGTGCGCCCGCCGCCGGGAGCCATGCCCGAAAGCAGGTCGGGGGCGATCGCCAGGTAGCCGGCTTCGGCGAACTCGTCGGTGACGCTCTCCACCCAGTCGTTCATTCCGAAGATCTCGTGGATGACGACCACGGCGGGCGCCTTCGCCTGCCCCTGCGGGTAAGCCACCATCGATTCGACGGCCCGCGCGCCGTGCTTAACCGTGACCCACTCGCGCTTCCGCGGAGACTTGTCAACAGCCTGGCGCGCCCAGTCCTGCGCACAGACCGCCGATACGCTGAGGCCCGCCGCCGCGCTCCCCTCCAGAAACTGCCTCCTCGATATTGTCTGCATTTCCTTCGCGCTCCTTGGCCGAAATCTCTGTACCAGTAAAGCAGTTTCGGGTCTGCGAAGCCACTACCGGGAGGCGCAGCACTTCTTGTACTTCAGGCCGCTGCCGCAGGGGCAGGGATCGTTGCGCCCGGCCCTCGCCGCCATGGGCCGGCTTCTGGCGGCCGGCGCCTGCTGCCGGGCGACCAGCCTCTTGAGCGGCTCCCGGCTGTGCAGAAAGAAGCGCTTCAGCCCGGCGCACAGGTAGTTGAGGCCCTCCTCGCCGTCCGGTGTCCGTATGAAGCGGTACTTGGGGCATCCGCCGTGGCACATGGCCAGCACTTCGCACTCGCGGCAGTAGCGCGGCAGCGTGTCCCGCTTGGCGTCGCCGAAAGCGCGCTGGGCGGGGCTCTCCACGAGGTCGCCCAGGCAGGTTTCCAGAATGTTGCCCAGCCGGTGCTCGGAGTCCACGTAGTGGTCGCACGGGAAGAAGTCGCCGTTGTGCTCCAGCACCGGGATCTGGCCGCAGGTCTCGCGGAAAACGCACAACGAGTGTTCCAGCCCCAGCGCCGGTCTGGCCGCCTCGTCGAAAGTCTGGACCATCATGCGGCCGGTGTCCCGCGCGATCCACTCGTCGAAGATCTTCGACAGAAATTCGCCGAAGTCCTCGGCGGACGGCATGTACGGGCTGCCGCGCTCCACAGCCGGGAGGAAGCCGAGGTACTGGCACCCGATCTCGCGAAAGAACCGGTACACGGTCAACGGGTGCCGGACGTTCAGGCTGTGTATGACGCACACGACGTCCGTGTGGATCTCGTGCTTGCGCAGCAACTCATAGCCGCGCATGGCCCGGCTGTGGGTCGGCTGGCCGCCCCTGTTCACGCGATACGGATCGTGAAGCTGGGCCGGCCCGTCCAGGCTGAGACCGATGCTGAAGCGTTCCGCCCGAAGGAAGCGACACCATTCATCGTCCAGCAGTACACCGTTGGTCTGTATCCCGTTTCGGACAATCCAGCCGGACGGCTTGTGCTTCTGCTGTAGCTCCACGGCCTTGCGATAGAAGCCGACGCCCAGGGTGGCCGGCTCTCCGCCGTGCCAGGAGAAGCTGACATCCGGCCCCGCCGCGGCCTCCAGGTGCTGGACAATGTACTGTTCGAGCAGGCTTTCCGGCATGCGGGTTTCGCCGGGATAGAGGCTGCTCTTGTCCTTGTAGTAGCAGTAGTGGCAGTCGAGGTTGCAGAAAGCGCCCGCCGGCTTGGCGAACACTTGAAAGTCGCGCGCAACCCGCCCCACTCATCCGATTCTACCGGGCCGCGCTTCGGGCGGAGGAGCCCCGATCCTCCTCCGCCAGGTGCGGCCCGGCGCGCTCAGGCCAGGTCGAAGCGGTCCAGGCTCATCACCTTGTTCCACGCCGCCACGAAGTCCTTCACGAACTTCTCTTTGGCGTCGTCACAGGCATAGACTTCCGCGATGGCCCGGAGCTGGGAGTTAGAACCGAAGATCAGATCGACACGTGTGCCGGTCCACTTGAGTTCGCCGGTCGCGCGATCGCGCCCTTCATACACGCCTTTCAACGTCGAGGAGGGCTGCCACTGGGTGCGCATGTCGAGCAGGTTGACGAAGAAATCGTTGGTCAGCGTCTCGGGACGGCTGGTGAAGACGCCGTGCTTGGACTCCCCTGCGTTCGCGTTCAGGGCCCGCATCCCGCCGACCAGAACCGTCATTTCCGGCGCGGTCAGCGTCAGCAACTGCGCCCGGTCCACCAGCAGTTCCTCGGCGGACATGGGCTGCCCATCCCGCTGATAGTTGCGGAAACCGTCGGCGACCGGTTCGAGCGGAGCGAAGGACCGCGCGTCGGTCTGATCCTGCGAAGCGTCCGTGCGCCCCGGCGAGAAGGGAACCTTCACTTCGTGTCCGGCCTTCTTCGCGGCCGCCTCGACGGCCGCGCAGCCGCCCAGGACGATCAGGTCGGCGAGCGAGACTTTCTTGCCGCCGGACTGCGCGGCATTGAACTCCTTCTGGATCGCTTCGAGCTTCTCGAGAACCTTCGCCAGTTGCGCCGGCTGGTTGACTTCCCAGTCCTTCTGCGGCGCCAGGCGCAGGCGCGCCCCGTTCGCCCCGCCGCGCTTGTCGGAGCCGCGGAAGGTTGCCGCCGACGCCCAGGCTGTCGCCACCAGTTGGGAGATCGGCAATCCGGACTTCAGGATCTTGGCCTTCAGGGCGGCAACGTCCTGCTCCCCGATCAGCGGATGATCGACCGCCGGTACAGGGTCCTGCCAGATCAGCGTTTCCTTCGGCACCAGCGGTCCAAGGTACCGCGAGACCGGCCCCATGTCGCGGTGCGTGAGCTTGAACCACGCCCTGGCGAAGGCGTCCGCGAACTCGTCGGGATTCTCCATGAACCGGCGCGAGATCTTCTCGTAGGCCGGGTCCATCCTCAGGGAGAGGTCCGTGGTGAGCATGACGGGAGCGTGCCGCTTGGAGGGATCGTGTGCGTCGGGAACCGTATCGGCTCCGGCCCCGTGCTTGGGCTTCCACTGGTACGCGCCGCCCGGACTCTTGGTGAGTTCCCACTCGAAGCTGAACAGGTTCCAGAAGAAGTTGTTGCTCCACTTGGTCGGCGTGGTGGTCCAGATGCCCTCCAGGCCGCTGGTGATCGTATCGGGGCCGCTCCCGGTGCCGTAGGTGTTCTTCCAGCCGAAGCCCTGCTCTTCGATCGGCGCGGCCTCGGGTTCGGCGCCCAAATACTTGGCCGACTCGGCGGCGCCGTGAGTCTTCCCAAACGTGTGGCCGCCGGCAATGAGCGCCACGGTCTCCTCGTCATTCATTGCCATGCGGCCGAACGTCTCGCGGATATCCCGCGCCGCGGCGATTGGATCCGGGTTCCCGTTGGGGCCTTCCGGATTCACGTAGATCAGGCCCATCTGGACCGCAGCCAGAGGCTTGTCGAGCTGGCGGTCGCCGGTGTAGCGCTCATCGGCGAGCCACTTGCCCTCAGGCCCCCAGAAGATGTCCGCTTCGGGCTCCCAGACGTCCTCGCGTCCGCCGCCGAAACCGAAGGTCTTGAAGCCCATCGATTCCAGGGCCACGTTGCCGGCCAGGATCATCAGGTCGGCCCAGGAGATCTTCCGGCCGTACTTCTGCTTGATCGGCCAGAGCAGGCGGCGCGCCTTGTCCAGGTTCACGTTGTCCGGCCAGCTATTGAGAGGCGCAAAGCGCTGTGCGCCGGAGCCTCCCCCGCCCCGCCCGTCGCCGGCGCGGTAGGTGCCTGCGCTGTGCCACGCCATGCGAATGAAGAAGGGCCCATAGTGGCCGAAGTCAGCCGGCCACCAGTCCTGCGAGTCCGTCATCAAGGCTCGCAGGTCCTGTATCACGGCGTCGAGGTCAAGGCTCTTGAATTCCTTGGCGTAGTCGAATCCCTCGCCCATGGGATCGGACAGAGGAGAACGCTGGTGCAGGATATGAAGGTTGAGCTGATCGGGCCACCAGCCGGTGTTGGCTGGGGCTCCGGCCGTGTGTCTGCGAGCGGCCGTTACAGGGCACTTACTTTCCGTTGACATGTTTCGCTCCTTGCTTGAATGATTCTAGTGAATTCCGGCTATAATTCCATCTCCACGCCTCGCTCCCTCAACGGTAAGCGCGCCTCCGGGCGCACCTTGCGCAAAGTCCCCGGAGAATGAGTTCGCACTGGCGCAGTACCCGGTTGCCGAGCGAGCCCGAGGCGGGCTTGGGCACGTCGTACCACTCCATGTCCTCAACCCTGCCGCAGCGGTCGCAGACGAAGTGGTGGTGATGCAGGCCCTTTGCATCGAATCGCGCCGCCCGGCCTTCGACGGCCACCTCACGCACGAGTCCCGCCCGCACAAGGTCCCGCAGGTTGTTATAAGTCGTAGCCCTGGAGGAGCGCGGATCCGCGCGATTTACTCCCTCGAAAATCTCCACGGCGGTGGGATGCCCGCCGTGTCCCGCCAGGAATGCCATGACGGCGAACCGCTGCGGGGTGCAGCGCAGGCCGCTGCCTTCCAGGGACTGCCTGATCGCTTCCGCGTCCACCTCATAGTTAGACTATATCTAATTTTATATTTTGTCAACACCACGCTTCGGCCTGGGGCGGCCTTCAGGCCGCCCCAGGCACCACCGAACCGCGCGCGTTAGAGCCGGTGTCGGAGCCCCGTTGATGAACCCGTTGCGCCAGCACCAGATGGTCGTCCGACACCGCGATCTCGGCGGTGTAGCCAAGGCAGAATCCTCCGCGCCGCCGCAGGTAACGGCTCTCCGGGTCGGTCCGTAAATTCCGTTCCGGCCGCACCGGCACCTGGGTGCGCGGGGATCGTTGTCGGCGCACCCGGCGGAGTTGCGCAAGCTGCTTCATTGCGCTTGGCCGCCAAGTGGGCCTCGGACTCCACCGGTGGCACGTAGCCCACCGCGGAGTGCAGCCGTTTCCGGTTATAGACCTGCTCGGGAAACTGCCGGATCCAAACACGCGCCTCGGCCAGACGCCGATACTCGCTGCGGCAGACCTCCTCGTATTTGAGAGTTCTCAGGAACGACTCACAGACGGCGTTGTCCCAAGGATTCCCCTTCCGCGACAGGCTGATCTGGAGGCCGTGGCTCTTCAGCAGGTCCGTGTAGTCGTGGCTGGCATACTGCACGCCGCGATCGGAGTCATGCACCAGCCCGGGCGAGATCGTGCGCCCTGAAAGCGCCATCCGCAGGGCCGCCAGCGTGAGTCTCCCCTCCAGCGTGCGATCCAGCTCCCAGCCGATCACCCGGCGCGAATACGCATCCAGGATCACCGCCAGGAACACGAACTCCTCCAGCAGTCGAACGCAGGCGATGTCCGCCGCCCACAGTTGATCCACGTCGGTCATCACCATCTGCTGAGCCAGGTTCGGATAGACCCGCAGCGTGTGCGCGGAATCAGTGGCCGCCACAGACTTCCGTCGCCGCACGCGCAGCAGGTTGTCCTCGC
>JBBITL010000084.1:0-17771 GCA_037440765.1 Solibacteraceae bacterium | reverse complement strand
CGAACAGGTCAGCCCCGGCCGCATGCGCAGCCGCCGCCGTTGCCAGCCCTTGTAGTTTTCCACCTCGCCGGGCACCGAGGGGCGCGGGCCCACCAGCGACATGTCGCCTATGAGCACGTTCCACAACTGCGGCCACTCGTCGATCGAGAACTTCCGCAGCCAGCGGCCCAGAGGCGTAAGCCGCGGGTCGTTGACCACTTTGAACGCTATGGACCTGGTGCTCAGGTGCTCGAGCCCCGCCCTCAATTCCTCGGCGTTGCGGCACATGGAGCGGAACTTGTAGCAGGTGAACCGCCTCCCGTTCAGGCCGCAGCGCACCTGCCTGAAGATGGCCGGACCCGGCGAGGTCAGCCGGATCAGCAGAGCCACCAGCAGCATGAACGGCGCCAGCAGCACCAGCGCGACGGCCGACACCGCCACGTCGGTGAGGCGCTTCACCAGGAGCCGGATCTCGTCGTGGGGCGTGGCCGAGAAGGTCAGCAGCGGGATGGAGCCCAGCCGGTCCAGGTACATCTCGCTGTTGACGTGCGGGAAGAAGTCCAGCACGATGCGCGTCCGCACGCCCTCGCTGTCGCACAGCACGAAGATGTCCTCGAACTTCGCCAGGTCCTGGCCCTCGACCGTGAAGACGACTTCGTCTATCACGTGCCGGCGAAGCAGCGCCGGCAGGTCAGCCAGGCGGTGGACGGGATACTCCGCGCCAAGGTGGAGGATGCCCTGCTGCTCACCCAGGAAGCCCGCCAGCCGGACGCCGTAATGGGAGGCGCGCTCCAGTTCCTCTCCCAGCCGGCGCGCGCCCGGGCCGGTCCCCGCCACCAGCACGTAGTGCGGCGCGCCGAACTCCCGGTAGACCACCCTCATCAGGTTCTTGCCGGCCAGGCGGAAGGCGCACAGCAGGACCCAGGAGTACAGTCCGAACAGCGCCAGGAAGGACCGGCTCAGAGGGAACTCCAGCCGCAGCAGGTACTGGAAGGTGGCCAGCGCCGTGACGCCGAGGACGGTCTGTTTGAGACTGTCGGCCAGGACCCTGCCCGGATACCCGGAATCCATCCTGTCGTAGACGTTCAGCCAGACCCCGGCCAGCAGCCAGGCCAGGACCGAGAAACCCAGCAGCAGCGCCTTGACTGGGACAATCAGGTAGAAGGCCTGCTCGAAGGGCAACCAGACACGGCTCTGGTAGGCGGCTTCAAAGGCGAGCGCCGTTACCAGGACGTCGGAAAGGCCGAAAAGAAACCCGGCTTTCCTGCGATGGCGGCTGAACACTTCAGGAGCATAGCAGAAACAGCGCCGCTCAGGGGACCTGCTGAGCGCCGGGCGTGGCGGCCGGGAAAGGGTGGAATTGCCCGGTTACCCGTGCAGCTCCAGAATGTCCCCGTCCTCGACCAGGTGGGCCCGCTCCACCATCATTCCCTCCGGTTGATGATGCCCCCCGGCGGCGTGGCCGGCCCGGTACAGCCGGGCGAACTTCAGATTCTCGGCGAAGTCCTTGTGCACCATCCGCGCCGCGTCGATCACCGTCTGCCCGCGTTTGAGCACGTAGGGCGCAGTCAGGTCGGCCCGCTTGCCCGGCGGCTTGGTGTAGACCCGCACCAGCTCCAGCATGTCGAATACCTCGCGCCGGAACCGGTCCAGGTTCAGCCCCCCGGCCGCCGACACCGCCAGCAGCCGGTAGCGCCCACCATAGAGATCCTCGAGCGCAGCGAAGTTGTCCGCCGCGCCCGCCAGGTCCAGTTTGTTGCCCACCAGCATGCGGGGCCGGGCGAGGCGCCGCTCCTCGAGGACCTGCTCGATGAAGCCGGTCTGGTCGAGCACGTCCGGGTCGTTCAGGTCCACCACCAGCACGCCCGCCGTGGCGGAACGGATCACCTGCGGCAGCCAGGGCTCGAAGAACTCTCGCGCCAGCGGCGGCAGGTCCACGAGCTGGATCTGCACGTTCTCGTAGAACATCATGCCCGGCGACGGCACACGCGTCGTGAAAGGATAGTCCGCCACCTCCGGCCGCGCGTGCGTGAGCGAGGCTACAAGTTGCGACTTGCCCGAATTGGGCGGGCCGATCAGCGCCACCTGCCCGGCGCCCTCCTTCTCCACCAGATAGAAAGGGGCGGAATGCGCGGCGCCCTTCTTCTGCGACTCCTTGCGGGCCTGCGAGAGCCGCCGCTTGATGTCCGCCTGGAGCTTCTCCGTTCCCTTGTGCTTGGGCAGCGTGGCCAGCATGCGCTCCAGGGCTTCCACTTTCTCCCGGTGGGTGCGCGCCGACTTGTAGTCCTGTTCGGCGCTCAAGTACTCGGGCGTCAGATTTGCGGGCATCGCAGCCGGTCTGAACCTATAATAGGATGACTATGCGCCAGTCCGCCGCCCTCCTCGCGGTCCTGAGCCTGGCCGGATGCGGCAGCCAGGCTCCGCCGCCCGCCCAGAAGGCGGGGCCCCCGGCGATAGCGGTGGAGCCGGTGAAGATCACGCACTTCTATGCCGGGTCCAGGGAGATCCCCGACAACCAGAGCGTGGGACTGTGCTACGGGGTGGAGAACGCCAGGACCGTGCGCCTGGAGCCGCCGGCCGAGGAACTGAAGCCCGGCTTCAACCGCTGCGTGTACCTCACTCCGGACCGCACCACCACATACAGACTGGTGGCGGAAGGATTCGATGGCAGCACCGCCTCGGAGTCCGTCACCGTGCGCGTGAAGCCCTCCGTCACCGAACCATCCTATGCGGGGGTACAGCCCGGGCTGTTCACGCTGACCTTTGCGAGCGCGCCCGAGGTGTCGCGCGGCGACGCCGTGACCCTCTGCTACGGAGCGCCCGAGGCGGAGACCGTCGTAATGGACCCGCCCCTCATGGAATTGAAGCCCGGCAAACGTTTCTGTTTTAAGGCCACGCCCGACGCCACCACCACCTACCGCTTTACGGCCACCGCCAGAGACAGACGCGTGGAATCCGCCACACTGACCGTGATAGTCCGCTGACATGCAGCCACAAACCATCTACGGCATGCTCGAAGACACCGCCGCCCGCCACGGCGAAAACGCCGCTCTGCACCAGCCTCGCGACGGAGGCTACCGGCGCTGGAGTTGGCGCGAGTTCCACGACGAGTCCCGGGAGATCGCCGCTGGGCTCGCCTCGCTCGGCATCCGCAAGGGCGACGTGGTGGCCATCGCCTCGGAGACCCGCGCCGAGCTGTACCTGGCCGACTTCGGCATAGTGGCGATAGGCGCCGTGTCCGCGGCGCTCTACACCGCCTACGACGCCTCAGACTTGGTGCGCACGCTGCGCTCATGCGGCGCCAGGGCGGTGTTCGCGGAAGACACCAGGATGCTGAAGCGGCTTCAGGCCGCCGCTGACCAGCCGCTGGATGTGCGCTGGGTGTTGATGGAGGGGTCCGGGCCGGGGGCGATGACGCTGGACGAACTGCGCCAGCAGGGGCGCGACGCGATGTCGCGCGACCCTGACCTGTGGGGGCGGCTCACCCGGGATGTCCGCGCCGGGGACCCCGCCATTCTGTACCTCACCTCCGGCGCGACGGGCGAGCCCAAGATGGCCCTGCTGTCCCACGGGGCGCTGGTGGCCAACGCCTCGATGGGCCCGGAAGTGCTTCAGGCCGGGCCGCGGGATTCGACCATAGCCTTCCTGCCTTCGGCCCACATCATACAGCGCCTGGTGATGGAGCTGCTCATGGTCTACTGCGGCGTGCCGGTCTGGTTCTCGGTCAGCCTGCTGCGGCTGCCGCAGGAGCTGGCGGCGATCGAGCCGACGCTGTTTGTCGCCCCGCCCCGCCTCTGGGAGCGCGTCTACAAGACCGTCAAGACGGAGATAGCCCGGCGCCCGGCCCCTGTGCGCAAGATGGCGGAGGCGGCCATCGGCCTCGGACTGCGCATTGCGGAACTCCGGGCGGCGGGACAGCCCGTCCCGCTGCGGATGAGGCTGGCCCGCGCGCTGGCTGACCGCCTGGTGTACTCCAAGATCCGGAGGCGCTTCGGCAGGCGGCTGCGCTTTGCCGCCTCCGGAGCGGCGCCGCTTGGCGCGGACCTGGCCCGCTTCTACCTGGCCATCGGCCTGCCGCTGCACGAGGGCTTCGGGCTCACCGAGGGCGGCATAGGCATCCTGAACCCCATGGGCCGGCAAAAGCCCGGCAGCATCGGCAAGCCTCTGGCCGGTGTGGATGTCCGCTTGGCCGAGGACGGGGAGTTGTACATCAAGTGCCCCTTCCTGTTCATGGGCTACTACGGAGACCCGGAGGCCACGGCGTCGGTGCTCGACGGCGGGTGGCTGCGCACGGGCGACATCTGCGAACAGGACGAAGAGGGCTATCTCTTCATCACGGGCCGCAAGAAAGATGTGGTCATCACCTCGGCCGGGCGCAAGGTCTATCCGGCGCTGGTCGAGAACCTGTTCAAGACCGAGCCGCTCGTAAACCACGTGCTGGTGCTCGGCGACAAGCTGCCCTACCCGGTGGCGCTGGTGACCGTCAACACCGCCGCTGCGCTCTCGCTCAAGGGCATGGAGGGTTACAAGGACCGGCCTGCCTCCGAGATCGTACGCGCGCGTCCGGTCCAAGAGGCGGTCGCGGGCGCGGTCGCGCGGGCCAACCGGCGGCTGGCCGAGTTCGAGCGCATACACCGCTTCCGCGTCCTGGACCGGGACTTCACCATCGAGGACGGCGAGCTCACCGCCACCATGAAGCCCCGCCGCGCCCGCATCATCGAGAACCACCGGGAGCCGATCGAGGAGCTGTACGGAGGCCGGGGAGCGTGAAGGCGAGAGGGGGCGGCTGGGGGCCAGCCGATGGTCCAGTGTCCGGGCTCTGAGATCATGCGCACAAGCTGCCCGAGGACCACGTTATACCGGCGGTCCAGATCAGCGGACCGAGGATGGCAAGCCTCACAGCTACTGGTCGCAGGCGGAAATCGCGCGCACGCCGGACGGGCCTCGAACAGCGCCGCGTGGGTGCAGAAAACCAGCGCGGCGGGCGCCGCCTTGATACAGTCCCGGGCCCAGGCGGCCGCCGCCAGCGCGGCGCGGTCACCGGGCTTCCTGACACCGTAGACCCCACAGGCTTGCAGTCCTCCCGCCGAGGGAGACGCACTCACGGCCTCAAGAATCTTCTGTGGCCTCCACTCCTCCACCGGCCCGGCGGTGAAGGCGCGCACCGAACGGCGCCGCCGGATCACTGCCTGGAACTCCATGCGATACCTTCCCCATTACCTGAGCGATGAAGAGCTGCATGCGGCGGTAGTGCGAACCATCCCAATACACCTGCCCGCACCCGCCGCAGCGCCGGTAGCGGGCGGCGTGCCGGCGGCTCAGCGGAGGGACCTGGTTCTCCACTTCCTCCGCCGCAACGTCCGCCGGTTCTCCGTTGCACTTCATGCAGCGGGTGAACGGCTCAACCGACGCCGCCAGGTCGAAGCGCCCGATGACCTCCGCCAACTGGAGCCGTGCGGCTGTCCCGCGAACGAAGTAGCCATGTGTCACCGAACGGCGCTTGAGCAGATCGCGATCCCGCGTGAGGATGATCCGCTTCTCATCCGCCGCGATCCCGGCCAGTTGGTCGTCGTTCAGGCCGGAAGCCCAAAGCGTGTCAAACCCGAGCATCCTCAGATAGGCCGCCAGCTTGCCGAGATGCACGTCCGCGACAAACCTGGTCCGCCGCAGCGGCCGCGGCCGGACGCGGGACAAGGGGGCGATGTCGAAGGCTTCGAAGACCGGGTACACGCTTACGTGGTCGCCGTCCTCCACGATTCTCCCGAAACCGGCCGAGTCACCGTTGATCAGCACCAGGTCCACTTCGGTATGCGGCGCCCCCAGCGCTTCGATCAGGTGCTTCACGGACTGCTTGCCGGAGAACCTGTACTCGAAGGAGCGGGCGCGTTTCTCCGGGGGCAAAAAGTCGTTCAGCTCGGCATAGAAACGGAAGCAAGCGGCCTTCACTAGTGAAACCATAATAGCCTGGGGGCCGTAGTAGCAGCTCAGACCTCAGGTACACGGCGAGGCCTTGGGAGGCTCAGTGAGCGTCGGCCAGTTGCTCGACAAGCTCCTCGGGAGTGAGCACCCGGATGCCGTACGGCAGGAGGGAAACGAAGTGCCGGCGGTTCGCGGTCACCACGGTGCGGGCTCCGGAGTGGCGCGCGATCGCGGCGATGTGAACATCGTGGATCTGCCCTCCCGAGATCCGCTCCGCGCCGGCCGATCCCAACAGGCCTGAGAACTCGCTCTCCGGCAACTGGAGGACGCGAAAGACCGGCAGGATTTCTGTCCTCAGCAGCAAGACCGCTTGCTGGGGAGACAGCCTGCATTCGGCGGGCAGGCGGGTCAGCACGGAGTACATCTCCAGGCAGCAGTGCCAGGCCGTCTGCGGCTCCGGAACCTTGCCCTCGGCGACCGCGTCCAGGAGTTGCTGGGACCCGGCGGCAGAGGTGCCATGATCCAGCACTCCGGCAACCAGCACGCTGGTGTCGATGAAGACCGGACCTACAGGGGCCACCGCTTGCGCTCCTCCTCCACCATGGCAGCGATGTCAGGCTCGGGGGCCGTTCCGGGCGGGACGGAAGGCACTATCACCAGCCGCTTGCCCCGGCGCATGAGCTTAGGGGGCGGAACTTCCCGGGTGAGCTTCAAAGTCGAATCATCGAACTCGAGCGCCAACTCTGTGCCAGGCTTAAGTCCCATTTTATTACGGACTTGCGCTGGAACGACGATCCGTCCCGAGCCATCAATGGTAACCTTCATACCATCAGTATGCCATAAAAATGGCAGGCGGGCTGAACCTCTCTCGGCCTCAGAGGATTGTGCGCTAGATCCGGCCGAACTTCTTGATGGCTTCCGAGAGCGACCTGGTCGTGCCGATGAACGGGTATTGTGAGTGCTCGGCGAAGTCCAGCTCCTGGGCCCTCTTGAGCACCTCGGCGGCGCGCTCCCTGGGGATGACCACCACGCCGTCCTCGTCGGCCGAGATCAGGTCGCCCGGATTGATCTTCACGCCGCCGCAGACGACCGGAACGTTGGCGGTCGCCCGGTAGTGGTTGACGGTGGTGCCCGGGGCCACGCCTCGGCTGAAGACGGGGAACTGAATCCGCTGCAACTGCGGGATGTCGCGCACCGAGGCGTCGGTCACCGCGCCGGCCGCGCCGCGGTACTTCAGGGCCGTCCCCATGAGGCCGCCCATCACGCCGTACCTCAGGTCGCCGTCGGTGGCGATTACCAGCACCGAGCCGGCCGCGATGGCGTCGATGGCCTCGATCATCCTGGCCAGGCCGGCCGGGTCTTTGTGCTCCTCCCTTTTCAACTGAACCGTCACGGCAGGACCCGCGAACTTGGTCTTGAACAGCGGACGGACGTCGCCGGGCATGTAGTTCTGAATCCCGTAAAGCTGTTCCAGTGCGTCGGCCACGGAGGCCACTTCCGTGGTGCGGAAGCCTTCGATGACCGGGTCGCCGGAGGGTTGCGCATAGAGCCAGGCGACGACAGACAGAATGGTGACCGTAAGCCCCGCGAGCAGCAGTGGTCTCAGTTTCATTGCGTATCTCCTGTGGGTTGTTGCGACAGACCGATTATAGCGGCTCTCTGCTACCATGAAGCATTCCCTGAATGACTGAGGCGCCTCCAGCCATCCTGGCCCGAATTGTCACCCGCAAGCGGGAGGAACTGGCGCGCGCCACGGTCACGCTCGCCGAGTGGGAACGCAGGGCCGCGGAAGGGACAGGCCGCCGGCGGGATTTCCGGGCTGCGCTCGCCGCCGCCGGGCCCGCCATCATCGCCGAGATCAAGAAAGCGTCTCCGAGCAAGGGCTTGCTCGGCGCTGACTTCGATCCCGCGGCCATCGCCAGGGACTACGAGCGGGGCGGCGCACGAGCGCTGTCGGTTCTGACGGACCAGGAGTTTTTTCAGGGGAGCCTCGTGGACCTGGCGTCGGCGCGCCAGGCCACGCACCTCCCGGCGCTCCGCAAGGACTTCATCCTGGAGGAGCGGCAGATTGCCGAGGCGGCGGCGCACGATGCCGACGCCATCCTGCTGATCGCGGCCGTGCTGCCCTTGAACCGGCTGCGCCAGTTGCGCGAGTACGCGGCGGGTTTTCGGATTACGGCGCTGGTCGAGGTGCACGACGAGCGGGAACTGGAGCTTGCGCTGGCCTCGGGAGCGGACACGGTCGGCGTGAACAACCGCGACCTGGGCTCCTTCGAGGTGACGCTGGAGACCTCCTTGCGGCTGGCTGGACGCATCCCCGCGGGCGTCGTGAAGGTCAGCGAGAGCGGCATAGGCTCGGCGGACGACGTGCGGCGGCTCGCCGCGGCGGGTTTCGACGCGTTCCTGGTGGGCGAACACCTGATGCGGGCGCCCGACCGGGCGCAGGCGCTGAGGTCGCTGCTCCCGTGATGGTGAAGATCTGCGGCATCACCAACCCGGAGGACGCCGCGGCCGCGGCCGAATGCGGAGCGGGGGCGCTGGGCTTCAACTTCTACCAGGCGAGCCCGCGCTACATCCGGCCGGAGCAGGCGGCGGCCATCGCCGCCGCTCTTCCCCCGGGCGTGTGCAGGGTGGGAGTGTTCGTGAACGCTGCGCCGGCCGAGGTCGCCCGGCTGGTCCGGGAGGTCAGACTGGACGTGGCGCAACTTCACGGTGACGAAGGGCCCGGCGCGCTGCCCGAAGGCGTGCGCGTGTGGAAGGCACTGCGCGTGGATGACAGGTTCACGGCGGCCCGGATGGAGCCGTACCGGGTGGAGGCCTTCGTCCTCGACGCTCCTTCGGAAGCGTACGGCGGAAGCGGACGCACCTTCGACTGGGCCAGGGCGCGGGAAACCGGGAGGAAGGTCATCCTGGCCGGGGGGCTCCACGAAGGCAACGTCCGCCAGGCGATCCGGTTGATGAAACCATGGGGCGTGGACGCCTGTTCCTGCCTGGAGGCCGCGCCGGGCCGTAAGGACCACGCCCGGATGGCGGGGTTCGTGAGAGCAGCGCTCTCGGAGGAGGAGGAATGAGCCGGGAAGCGCAGACGGCCGGCCACTTCGGACCCTACGGGGGACGGTTCGTCCCGGAGGTGCTGATGGCGCCGCTCGAAGAAGTCGAGCAGGCGTACCTGGCGGCGCGCAGCGATCCCGCCTTCGACGCGGAGTGGAGAGGACTGCTGGCGGACTACGCCGGGCGTCCAACGCCCCTGTATCTGGCACGGCGGCTCAGTGAGAGACTGGGCGGCGCGCGCCTCTACATAAAGCGCGAAGACCTGCTGCACACCGGAGCCCACAAGATCAACAACTGCCTGGGGCAGATTCTTCTGGCCCGCCGCATGGGCAAGAGGCGCATCATCGCCGAGACCGGCGCGGGACAGCACGGCGTGGCGACGGCCACGGTGGCGGCGCTGTTTGGCCTGGAGTGCGTGATTTACATGGGCGAGGAGGACATGCGGCGGCAGAGCCTCAACGTCTTCCGCATGCGCCTGCTGGGGGCAAAGGTGGAGAAGGTCGCCACCGGCAGCCGGACCCTGAAGGACGCCATCAGCGAAGCCATGCGCGACTGGGTGACAAACATCGAAACGACCTACTACCTGTTCGGCTCGGCCCTGGGGGCGCACCCTTACCCCTCCATCGTGCGCGACTTTCAGAGCGTGGTCGGGGAGGAAGCCGCGCGTCAGATCGCGGAAGCCGAAGGCCGGCCGCCGGACGCGGTGTTCGCCTGCGTGGGCGGGGGCAGCAACGCCATCGGCATCTTCCATCCGTTCATTGCCGACAGCCGCGTCAGGCTGATCGGCGTGGAGGCGGGCGGGCGGGGCAAGCGGCTCGGGGAGCACGCGGCCCGGTTCGAGGGAGGCAGTCCGGGAGTGCTTCACGGCGCCTACAGCTACCTGCTGCAGGACGAGGACGGGCAGGTGGCGCTGACGCACTCGGTTTCGGCGGGCCTGGATTATGCGCTGGTGGGACCCGAGCACGCCTGGCTGCACGACCAGGGGCGGGCCGAGTACGTGCCGGTGACCGACCGGGAGGCGCTGGAGGCCGCCTTGACGCTCTCGCGCGTGGAGGGGCTGATCCCGGCGCTGGAATCGGCGCACGCCGTGGCGGAGGCCATGCGGCGCGCGCCCGCGGCCAGGGGCCAGGTCTACATCGTCAACCTGTCGGGTCGCGGCGATAAGGACATGGGAATTTACCGGGAGAACCTCAAGGAGATCGACCTTGATTAGGCCGCCAACCCGGATTGCGAGATACTTCGCCCGGCTCCGCGAGAAGGGCGAGAAGGGGTTGATTGCCTACCTCACGGCCGGCGATCCCACGCCCGCCATCACGGTGGAACTTGTCCTTGCCCTGGAACGAGGCGGCGCAGGCCTGATCGAACTGGGGGTGCCCTTCAGCGATCCGGTGGCGGACGGGCCGGTCATCCAGGCCGCCAGCGACAGGGCGCTGAAGGCCGGCGCCTCGCTCAGGAAGGTGCTGGAGGCAGCCGCGGAGATCCGCCGGCAGAGCCAGGTGCCGCTGCTGCTGTTCAGTTACCTGAATCCGCTGCTGCGCTACGGCCTGGAAGCGCTGGCGCGCGACGCCGCCAGGGCGGGGATCGACGGCTGCCTGATAACCGACCTGAGCGTCGAGGAGGCGCACGCGCACCTGGACGCCATGCGCGCTCACAACCTGGACACCGTGTTTCTGGCGGCGCCGACCAGCACGCGCCGGCGCCTGGAACTGGTGGCGAAATACTCGACGGGCTTCGTATACTTGGTCTCACGCACGGGCGTGACAGGGGAAAGAGCAAGCCTGTCGGAAGCTGTGGCGCCGCTGGCGGCGTCCATGAGGGAGGCGACCGGCCTGCCGCTGGCCGTGGGGTTCGGGATCTCGACGGCGGAGCAGGCGCGGCAGGCAAGCCGCCTGGCTGACGCAGTGGTGGTGGGGAGCGCCTTCGTGAGGCTGATCGGCCAGGGCGCGGGCTCCGCTTCCCTGCCCCTGCAACTGGAGACCCTGGCGCGGGAGCTGAAGCAGGGCCTGGGCGCGAGAGGCGCATGACCAGGGAAGACGCCCTTCAGATTCTCGAGGAATGCCGGCAGCGGGTCGATGCGCTGGATCTGCGAATCCTGAAGCTCCTCAACGAGCGCACCCGGGTGGTGGAGAGGATCGGAGAGGTCAAGCAGGCCGTGGGCCTTCCTATCTACGAGCCGAAGCGGGAAGACCAGGTGTACGCCAACGTGGCCGGCCACAACAGCGGACCGCTGCCGGCGGATGCCGTCAAGAGGGTGTTTGAGCGCATCATCGACGAGATGCGCACGGTTCAGAAGCTGCGCATGCAGAAGTAGCGGCCGCTCCCTTACGGTCGCGGTTCCGTGCCGACACCGAACCGCGAGCGTGAGCGAGCGGACGGACGGGAGGAGAGGCAAGATTCAATGATCGTAGTGATGCAGGAAGGCGCCAGCGAGGCGCAAATCCAGGGCGTGATAGACCGGATGGTGAGCTTCGGATTCACCGTCCATCGCTCGACGGGAGTGCTCCACACGGTGCTCGGCGGGGTGGGCCCGGAGGAGGGGATCGATCCGCTCGAACTGGAACTGCTGGAGGGCGTGAAGGAAGCGCGCCACATCGCCTCCTCCTACAAGCTGGCCGGCCGGCCCTTCCGTCCGGCCGGGACGGTCATCAGGCTGGGGGAGGTCGAGATAGGCGGCCCGGCGGTGGTGGTGATGGCCGGGCCGTGCGGAGTGGAAAGCCGCGATCAGATAGAGCGTTCGGCGGAAGCGGCTGCGCGCGCAGGCGCCAGAGTGCTGCGCGGCGGCGCGTTCAAACCCCGCTCGTCGCCTTATGCGTTCCAGGGAATGGGCGAAGAGGGACTGCGGCTGCTGCGCGAGGCGGCCGACCGCAACGGGTTGCTGGTGGTGAGCGAGGTTATGGACCAGACCCACATCGCGCTGGTGTCCGCCTACGCGGACATCCTGCAAGTGGGCGCGCGCAACATGCAGAACTACACCCTGCTGAAGGAGCTTGGCAAGCTGCGCAAGCCCGTGTTGCTGAAACGCGGCCTGTCGGCCACCATCGAGGAGTTGCTGCTCTCGGCCGAGTACATACTGGCGGGCGGCAATTATGACGTGATCCTCTGCGAGCGTGGCATACGGACGTTCGAGAGCGCGACGCGCAACACCATGGACATCTCCGCCATCCCCGTCATCAAGAAGCTGTCGCACCTGCCCGTGGCCGCCGATCCGTCGCACGGCACCGGGCGGCGCGATCACGTGCCGGCCCTGGCCCGGGCGGCGGTGGCCGCCGGCGCCGACGGGCTCCTCATCGAAATGCATCCGGAGCCGGAGCGCGCCCTGAGCGACGGCCCCCAGTCGCTCAGACCGGAGCAGTTGCATGAACTGATGGGCCAGCTCAGGGCGATTGCGCAGGTGGTGGGGCGGGCGATCTGAGGATATGGCGATCGGGACCGTGGTCATCGTGGGCGTCGGATTGATCGGAGGCTCCTTCGCCCTGGCCCTGCGCAAGGCCGGATTCCAGGGGCGGCTGGTGGGCGTGAGTTCACCGAGGGCTGTGGAGGCGGCGCTGGCCCGCGGGGCGATTGACGAGGCGCGGACTCTGGAGGAGGCCCTGCCGGCGGCTGACCTGGTGTACCTGGCCCAGCCGATCGACCGCATCCTTCAGACCATCGAGAGGATCGACCCGTTGGTGAGGGAAACGGCGCTGGTGACCGACGCCGGCAGCACCAAGGCGCGCATCGCCGAAGCGGGAGCGAGCCACATCCGGCGGGCGCAGTTTCTGGGCGGCCATCCCATGGCCGGCAAGGAGACACGCGGCGTGGAGGAGGCCGAAGCCGGCCTGTTCGCGGGCTGCACGTACGTGCTGACGCCGGCGGGGCCCGAGGACATGGAGACGCCGGCGGCGGCCGAGTTTCTGGAGTGGATCCGGCGCATCGGGGGCGTGCCCGTGTTCATGGAACCAGCCGAGCACGACCGGGTGGTCTCCTGGACCTCGCACCTGCCGCAGTTGGCATCAACGGCGCTGGCCGGAGCGGTGGCGGGCGGCATCGACATAGCTTCCTACGGACAGGTGGCGGGGCCGGGGATACGGGACATGACCAGGCTCGCGCTCAGTTCATTCGACATCTGGCGCGATATCCTTGACACCAACCGGCCGGAGATAGAGCGCGCGCTGGACGCCTACATCGCGGAACTGCTGAAGGTGCGGTCGAAGGTGGCCGCAGCCGGCCTGGCCACGGAGTTCGAGGCGGGTTCACAATTCGCCGCGCGCCTGCGGCGGACCAGGGAGGAGAAGAGCTGATGAAATACCGGGAATTGGGACGCACGGGGTGGAAGGTGTCCGAGGTGAGCTTCGGCTGCTGGGCGATCGGCAGCCAGTGGGGAGCGGTGGACGACCGGGAGTCGCTCGAGGCCCTGCACCGCGCCGTGGATCTCGGCGTGAACTTCTTCGACACGGCGGACATCTATGGCATGGGCAGGAGCGAGCGGCTCGTCGCCCAGCTTCGCAAGGAGCGGAGCGAGACCATCTATGTGGCCACCAAGATGGGGCGCAAGCTGTCGCCGCACACGGCAGGCGGCTACAACGCGGACAACTTCGCGCTGTTCATTGAGGAAAGCCTGCGGAATCTGGACACCGATTGCCTGGACCTTGTGCAGTTGCACTGCCCGCCGGTGGAGGCGCTCTACATGCCGGAGGTCTTCGACGCGCTCGACGGCCTGGTGCGGCAGGGCAAGATCCGCCACTACGGCGTGAGCGTGGAGAAGGTGGAAGAGGCGCTGGCGGCCATCGAGCATCCGAACGTGCAGTTGATCCAGATCATCTTCAACGCCTTCCGCCACCGGCCCGCCAGGCTGTTCTTCCCGGAGGCGCAGAAACGCAGGGTGGGCATCCTGGCGCGGGTGCCGCTGGCAAGCGGCCTGCTCACCGGCAGAATCACGCTCCACAGCCAGTTTGACGAGAAGGACCACCGGAACTTCAACCGCTACGGCCAGGCGTTCGACCGGGGCGAGACCTTCAGCGGAATGGACCTGGAGGAAGGACTTAAAGCAGTGGCCGAGCTTCAGGAGGCGCTGCCGGAGGGCGCGAGCCTGTCGCAGTTCGCCCTGCGCTGGATCCTCATGTTCGACGCCGTGACGTGCGCCATCCCGGGGGCGAAGCGTCCGGCGCAGGTGGAGGAGAACGCCGCGGCCTCGGATCTTCCACCGCTCACCGAAGCCCAGATGAAGGCGGTCGAGCGCGTCTACGACAAGTACTGCCGCGCGCAGGTTCACCACCGCTGGTGAGGTGTGATAAGGCATGGAGACGCCTGTCCCGCTTGGAAGGTCGGGGATCATGGTGTCTCCCATGGGGCTGGGGACCTGGCAGTGGGGAGACTACTTCATCTGGCGCTACGGCAAGGGCTACCAGGACGCCGATCTTCACGAGGCTTTCCAGGTCAGCCTGAAGGCCGGCATCAACTTCTTCGACACGGCGGAAATTTACGGCCGCGGGCGGAGCGAGAGGCTGCTCGGCCGGTTCCTGCCGGAGGCCGCGGAGCCGGTGGTTGTGGCCACCAAGTTCATGCCCCTGCCCTGGCGGCTTCGCAAAGGGGCGCTGAGGTCGGCCTTGAAGGCGAGCCTGGGGCGCCTGGGACTGGAGCGCGTGGACCTGTATCAGATTCACTGGCCCTTCCGCCCAAGGGCGGTCGAGGTGTGGGCCGGCGCGCTGGCCGACGCGGTGGAGGCGGGCCTGGTGCGGGCGGTGGGCGTATCCAACTATTCGGCCGGGCAGATGGCAAGGGCTTACGAAGTCCTGGCCAGGCGGGGAGTGCCGCTGGCATCCAACCAGGTGGAGTACAACCTGATCAACCGCCGCGTGGAACGCAACGGCGTGCTGGAGCGCTGCCGGGAGCTGGGCGTCACGCTGATCGCCTACAGCCCGCTGGCCAAGGGACTGCTCAGCGGCAGGTACACTCCGGAGAATCCGCCCCCTGGCCTGCGCCGCCGGCTGTATCATCCCACGGACCTGGCGGCGATACAGCCTCTGATCCGCCGGATGCGCGAGACCGGAAGGCCCCCTTGCCAGGTGGCCCTGAACTGGCTCATTTCGCAGGGAGCCGTCCCCATCCCCGGCGCCAAAAACGCCCGCCAGGCCGCTGACAACGCCGCGGCCCTCGGCTGGCGGCTGACGCCGGAGGAAGTCTCCGCGCTGTCACACCCGTGAAACGTATTCACAGGCGGGGGAGTCTACCGCTTGTGGAATCAGTCGATTGGATCTGGCACTCAAGGTGCATTGTCTGTCGCGTATGAACTGCCGCCGCCTGCTGATGACATCCGTTGCGAGCGCGGGCCTGTTGCTGGCCCAGGCCGAAGTCAACGTGAACTCCAGATACACCGTGGAGCGCGTGGATATCACGGGCGGGAGCAGGAACCAGATCAGCCGCGGTCTCCGCGAAGACATGGAGAAACTGGTCGGCCAGCACGTTAACCAGGAGACTCTGGAGAGGATAGCCAGGCGGATCCGTAGCGAACTGCGGGCCAGGATCGTCTCGCACAAGATCACGCGCGGCAGCGAGCCGGAAAAGGTGGCGGTGCTGTTCGAGGTGAAGGGCAGGCGAGCCACCAAGGGATCGGACGTCGCCGTGAGAAAAGGCGTGTACCACGCCAGGCAGGGCTGGAGCGGAGTACTGGATGCCAGGATCGCAGCTGGCGACGGGGTGTTCAACCTGGGGATTCTGAGCGACGGCGACGAACTGATCGAGCGGTTCGCCGGGCTGCGGGCGGGCTACGAGCATCACAACGTCGGGACGGACCGCTTCCGGGTGGGCTTCCTGTTCTCAAGCTTCCACCAGCAATGGGCCCCGCAAACGCTCCGGGCGCTGGAGGCGGCGCCCGAGGTCCCCGGCATCTACCGGACGCGGCAGGACTTCGCGCCGACGGCTACGGTGGTTCTGGCCGAGCCGCTGACCCTGTCGATGGGAGCCTCCTTCCAGCGGTTCCAGGTGCAGTATCCGGCCGCGCACACCGAGGCCGCCAACGCGGTGACGTCAACTCTGCGCTACGCACAGCGTCTGGAGGATTCCCGAGGCGACAAGCACGACGTCGAGGCAGGTTACAGCCTGCGCGCGGCCACCAGAACATTCGACACGGACTACGTGTACGCCCGGCACCTGGCCAAGGCCGGGTACTCATACCGGCGGAACCGCCAGAGGCTGGCCCTCGGATTCCAGGGAGGGCAAATAAGCGGCCGGCCGCCGCTGTTCGAGCGCTTCGCGCTCGGCAACATCTCCACCCTCCGGGGCTGGAGCAAGTTCGAAACGGCGCCGCTTGGCGCCACGCGGATGGCTCTTGGATCAATGGAGTACGGCTACCGCGGCTGCCGCGTCTTCTACGATACAGGCGCGCTCTGGGACAAGGGCCGGAGCGGCGAAGTAAGGCACTCGCTCGGACTGGGTTACGGAGATGGGGACGGCTTCTTCATGGCATTGGCCTTTCCGGTGCGCTCGGGGAGGGCCCAGCCGATCTTCAGCGTAGGCGTGGCCGCTTTCTGATGGCCTTTGCAACTCGGCTCATTACGGCGGCGCTGGTCGCCGCGTGTGGAGCGGGCGTACACGCCCAGACGCTGGATGTGCGCGCGGAGTCCGGGCGCATCCGGGTCACTGCGTCCAAGCCACGGTTCCTCACCGGAGCGTCCCTGGAGAGGCTTCGCAACGGGGCTACGGTGGTGTTCGCCGTCCAGGTGACTTTGCTCACCGGCTCCAAAGGGACGGTTCTGGCCCGCTCGGCCGGCCGGTTCGCCGTCAGCTTCGACATCTGGGAGGAGAAGTTCGCCGTCACCAGGCTGGGCGAGGGCCGGAAGTCGGTGTCCCATGTCGGGGCCGCCGAGGCTGAGGCGTGGTGCCTGGAGAGCCTCTCAGTCACCAGCGCCGGCCTGTCAGCGGACGCGCCCTTCTGGGTAAGATTGGATGTGCGGCCGCAGACCGACGGCGAGGCACGGGCCCCGAACGAGGAAGCCGGCGTGACGCTGGCCCGGCTGGTGGAGCTTTTCAGCCGGCCGCAGCGCGAAGGCGAGACGCGCGTGCAGGCGGAAGCGGGCCCGCTGCGATTGAGGGACTTGAGATAGGCCGCTCCCTTACGGTCGCGGTTCTGTGCGCTTTATGAACCGGCTGCGCGACAAGCTCATCCTGCTGTTTCTGGCGGCCACGGCCGCGCCGCTGGCCGCCACGGTGTGGCTGGCGGCGTCGCTCATCGAGAGCAGCCTCAGCTACGCCGCCACGCGCGAACTGGACGAACTCTCGCAGGCGCTTCAGAAGACCGGGCGGGAGCTCTACCAGCAGGCCGGCGAGTCGTTGAAGCGGGACAGCCAGGCCGGGCTTCCTCCCACCGAGCGCTTCGACAGCCGGGGCAGGGGCACGTGGCCGGAGCCGCTCCGCGAGTTCTGGGAGAGCGGCCAGCAGGAGCGGCTCTACCTGTCGGGCAACCAGGGAGACAGGCTCAACTACGCCCTGAGAAAGCCGGACGGGGTGTGGCAGTGGTCGCGTCCGCTGGGCGACGTGGCGCTGGAGCGGCTGAGCAGGCAGTACCGGGAGGCGCGGAAACTGGTCGAGGCCGGGCGGGGGCGGGATCTGCACAGG
This sequence comes from Solibacteraceae bacterium, assembly GCA_037440765.1. Taxonomy (GTDB): domain Bacteria; phylum Acidobacteriota; class Terriglobia; order Bryobacterales; family Bryobacteraceae; genus DTKY01. The sequence goes on along the minus strand of JBBITL010000084.1, from coordinate 230 downwards.
GGTTTCGTGGTCACCTTCCTGGTGCTGGCCTCGGCCGCGTGGCTGGTGTCGCTGGGGCTGCTGGCATACCTGGCGGCGCGCCTGAGCCGTCCCATCCACGACCTGACCAGCGGCCTGTCGGAGCTTGCCGCGGGCAACTTCGCAGCCCGCATAGCATCGGACCGCAGGGACGAGGTCGGCCAGGCCGCGCGCGCCTTCAACAACACCGCCGAACAGCTTGCCGCGCAGCG
>JBBITL010000083.1:0-18025 GCA_037440765.1 Solibacteraceae bacterium | reverse complement strand
GCTGCTGCTTGGCCGAGGCCGCCGGCGCCTTGGGTGCCGTCTTGGCCGGCGCTTTGGCGGCCGCCCTGGCGGGCGCTTTGGCGGCCGTCCTGGCGGGCGCTTTGGCGGCCGTCCTGGCGGGCGCAGCCGCCGCTTCGGCAGGGACTATCAGAAACGCCCCCTTCTCCGGGATTTCGCCGGTCGATGCGTTGGCGGCGGACAACTGCTTCGGGGCGATCTTGAAGGTCCGCGCTATGCTGGTCAGCGTGTCTCCCTCCGACACACGGTACAGCCTCCAGGCGGCCCGCCTGTCGGCCGGGATCAGCTCCAGGGCGGAGAGCACGGCAGGAACGGAGCCCGCCGGCACGTGTACAGGGTAGCCCGCGGGCGCCACAGCGGTCCGCAGGGCTGGATTCAACTCCCTGATTTCGGCCAACGACCGGTCGGTGATGTCCGCGATCAGGATCAGTTGGGTCCTGGCGCTCATCTCCACGGTCGAGTATTCCAGCGGTGGATCTGCCTCCACGTTTTCGATCCCGTACTGCGCCGGGCTCTTGGCGATGATGGCCATGGCCAGGATGATCGGCAGGTAGTTGGACGTCTCCCTGGGCAGGGCGTTGCGCCGGCGGAGCTCCCACACGTCGGCGTACCCGGTGCGCTCGACCGCCCTCTGCACACAGAGCGGTCCGCAGTTGTATGCCGCCATGGCCAGGTGCCAGTCGCCGAACTCGTGGTACAAGTCGCGAAGGTGCCTGGCGGCGGCGCGGGTGGCCTTCTCCGGATCGAGCCGGTCATCGAACGCGGCGGTTCTCATCAAGCCGTACTGTTGCCCGCGGGAGAGGATGAACTGCCACATGCCGGCGGCCATCTTATGGGAGACGGCCCGCGGAGAGAAGCCGGACTCGGCCTGCGCCAGGTGAATCAACTCCTGCGGGAGGCCTTCCTCGTCGAAGATCCGGCGGATCATGGGCCGGAACCGCCCCGCGCGCTTGAGGCCGGCCAGAAGGGTCTTGCGGCCGCGCCCCTTGGAGAAGTAGTCGATGTAGCGCAGCACGTCATCGTTGACCACCAGTGGCAACTGCGATCCGGTGGCCTTCAACTGCTCGGCCACCAGGTCCCTCAGCTTGGGGTCGATGGGGAAGGTGAGCTCCGGTATGTCGTCCAGAGGCGACCGGTCGAAGGCCGGCTCGGCCTCTGCCACATTCCCGCCGAGGCCTGATATGTCGTACTGGTGGATCGCCTCTGCCAGTTCGGACAGCTTCCGCTCCAGGTCCGGGCGCCCCGGGCCCTCTGCCATGCCGGCCAGCAATCCGTCAATCGCCTGGTCAAACTGCCGGCGGGCGTCCTCCATCAGGCCCGCCCGGAACAGTCGCCGCCCCTCCTGGAATCGCGCCTCCGCCTGGCGCATCAGAGGCCCCGCGCCGGAGGGCGGCGGCAGCGGTTCGGCCGGGATGCCCGCCAAGGCGGGAATCGCGCCTGGGGTGGATGATGCTTCCGCGAGCGGTGGCGGCGGATCCAGAACCTCGGCCGGCGGAGCGGGCGCGGCCGGCGCGAGCAGGACAGGATGAAAACCAGCGGGCCTGGTCGCGCTGCATCCGGCCAGCGCCAGCAGAGCCGGGAGGGCGAAGCCGAGGTGCCATCGCGGAGGCGTGCGCCAAACCCTCATCCGTATTCCTAACAAACTGCTCACTTTACGGCGTATTCACCTGGCTGAAAATAATGAATCTACCCCAGCGGCGCCCGCTGGGTCAAGCGGCCTGATCCGGAGGGAGTTACTCCTCCTCCTCCTCGAGCCCTTCCTTGGCGGCCTTGGCGGCGGCTATGATCTTGTCGGCCTGTGCCTGCGGCACGAAGTCGTAGTGGTCGAACTCCATGGTGAACGACGCCCGCCCCTGGGTCATCGAGATCAGGTCGTTCTGGTAGTTGAGCATCTCGGCCATGGGGACCTGGGCCCGCACGATCTGGGTATTGCCGCGCGTGTCCATCCCGGAGATCCGCCCGCGACGGCCGTTGATGTCCCCCATCAGGTCGCCGGCGTACTCCACCGGGGCTTGCACCTCCACGCCCATCACGGGCTCCAGAAGGACCGGCTTGGCCTCCTGCATGGCGGCCTTGAACGCCTTGCGGGCCGCCAGCTTGAAGGACAACTCCGAGGAGTCCACGTCATGGTAGGAGCCGTCGTAGAGCGTCACCCTGAAATCCACCACGGGGCAGCCGGCCAGGTAGCCCTGTGCGGCGGCCTCCACAATGCCTTTCTCGACGGCCGGAATGTAGTTGCGGGGGATGGCGCCGCCGAAAATGTCGTTGACGAACTCAAAGCCGCCGCCGCGGGGCAGCGGCTCCATCCTGATCCAGCAGTCGCCGAACTGGCCGTGTCCGCCGGTCTGCTTCTTGTGCCGGCCCTGCACGTCGGCCTTGCCCCGGATCGTCTCCCGGTAGGGCACCTTGGGGGCCTTCAGCGTGACATCCACGCCGTAGCGGTTCTTCAGGCGGCTGACGATCACCTCGACGTGCTGCTGCCCGCTTCCCGCCAGCAGAAACTCCTTGGTCTGGGGGTCCCGGTAGAAGCGCAGCGACTGGTCCTCTTCCAGGATCTTCTGAATGGCGGCGCCCATGCGGTCCTCGTCCTGCCGCGTCTTGGCCTCGATGGCGAAGGCTATGGACGGCTCGGCCAGCTTAACCGGCGGGTAACTGATGAGCGAACCCTTCTCGGCGAGCGTGTCCCCGGTCAGCGTGTCCTTGAGCTTGGCCACGCCACCAATGTCGCCGGCGCGCAGTTCGGTCACCGGCCGGACGGTCTTCCCAAACAGGCACCCGATGTGCGACAGCCGCTCATTGGACCCGGAGCGCGCGTTGGCCAGATTGGCGTCGTTCTTCAGCGCCCCTGAACACACCTTGAAGTAAGTCACGCGGCCGGCGAAAGGATCGGCCACGGTCTTGAAGACGAACGCCGCAACCGGCTCCTTGTCGGAAACCGCGCGCTGCACCTCCCGGCCGTCCAGGTGCCCGGTGAGCGCTTCCCGCTCGGTGGGGGCCGGCAGGTAGTCCACGATCAGGTCCAGCACGAGGTCGGTGCCGATGTTGTTCAGCCCGCTCGCGCACAGCACCGGAAACAGCCGCAATTCGCGGATCGCCGCGCGCAGGCCCTCCACCAGGCGCTCGGGCGGCAGCGTGCCCTTCTCGAAGAACTCCTCGAGCAGAGCGTCGTTTCCCTCGGCGACCATCTCAATCAGCGCCTCGTGCGCCTTCTGGGCCGCCTCGGCCAGGCCCTGCGGGACCGGCTCCTCCTTGCCCCGGCCGTTGCCGCCGGGCTCGTAGGTGAAGCACTTCATCCGCACCAGGTCGATGACGCCCCGGAACTCGCGCTCGGCGCCCGCCGGAAGCTGCACCGGCACGGCGGCGCGCCCGAAGTTCTCGTGGATGCTGGCGAGGGCGCGCTCGAAGCTGGCGTTCTCGCGGTCGAGCTTGTTGATCACCAGGGCGCGCGGGAGCTTGAACTCGTTGGCGAAGCCCCACACCTTCTCGGTCTGCACCTCGACGCCCGCCACGCCGTCCACCAGCACCAGCGAGCTGTCGGCGGCCGCCAGGGCGGCCCTGGTGTCGTTAATGAAGATGTTAAACCCGGGCGTGTCCAGCAGGTTGATCTTGCACTTGTTCCACTCGGCGCAGGCCACGCCGGTGGAGATCGTGATCTTGCGCTGCACCTCCTCGTCGTCGAAATCGGTGACCGTGTTGCCCTCGTCCACCCGCGTCAGGCGGTTGGTGGCGCCGGTCAGGAAGAGCATGCCGGCTGCCAGGGTGGTTTTGCCGGAGTTGCCGTGTCCGGTCAGTCCGACATTGCGAATGGCTTTGCCTTCGTAGACTTTCACTCGATTGGCTCCGTATCGATGGAGTGGGTAGGAACTGTTGCGGCTGGGTTGACCGCCAAACCTTGGATGTTAACACACTGCCAGGGCGCCGTTCACACCGCCAAAGGGAGGCGGGCGATTCCGGCGGGAGTTTGGCGGCGGCAAATTCGCGTCGCCGGGGGTGCCGCTAACTGACTCAATCTGCGGCCCCGCCCGTGGCACTGTGCGTGCCCTGGGGAGGCTGGCATGCTGGACCGCGTCGCTTCCCGCCTTGAGCAGTACATGGACCTGGTCAGCGCCAGGCAGAAGCTGGTGGCTGCCAACATCGCCAACGCCCACACGCCCGGCTACAAGACCCTGGACCTGGACTTCCAGGCCGAGCTCGGCAGCTTCATGGAAGGCGCCGCGCCGCGCGCCAGCGAGGTGGCGGGGCTGAGGGTCAAAAACGACGGCAACAACGTCAGCCTGGACCGCGAGGCCAGGCTGCTGGCCGAAAACGCGCTGAGATTCTCGGTGGCCTCGACGCTGGCGCGCGCCGAGATCAAGGCGGTCAGGATGGCTATCAAAGAAGGGAGAGGCGCATGAGCCTGTTCGGAGTGCTGTCGGTCAGCGCCAGCGGCATGGCGGCCCAGCGCACGCGGGCCGAGCTGCTGGTGGAGAACCTGGCCAACGCCGAGACCACCAGAACGCCCGGAGGCGGGCCATACCGCCGCAAGGACGTGGTGTTCGAGTCGCAGCCGGTCACTTCGCCGTTTTCGTCCGTTTTCCAGGCGCTCACCGCGCCGGGGGTTAGCGGCGTGGGCGTGCGCGAGGTGGTGGTGGATACGCGGGAGCCTGAGCGGCGCTACCTGCCGGGACATCCCGACGCGGACGCCGGCGGCTACGTGGCCTTCCCGCGGGTGAACCCGGCCGAGGACATGGTGGACCTGATGAGCGCCTCGCGCAACTACCAGGCCAACGTGGCCGCCATGACGGCGGTCAAGGATATGATTCAGCGCTCGCTCGACCTGGCGCGCTGAGCCGGAGGCATCGGATGACGCCCATTTCACCCATACGCCCGACAATGCTGGCCGAGCCGCCCGCCGCGGCGAACGCAGCGAGCCAGCCGGGCGCCTTCCGCAGCCTGATGGAAGGAGCCATATCGGGAGTCGAGAGTTCGCGCGCCGAGGCCGTGCGGGCAGTGGAGAGCATGCTGGCCGGCGAAGGCGGCGAGCTGCACGCCGTGCTGCTGGCCACGCAGCGCGCGGAGATGTCGCTCGAGCTGTTCCTGCAAGTGCGGAACAAGGTGGTCGAGGCCTACCAGGAGATCATGCGGATGCAGGTGTAGCCCGGACCGGCAACGCCTGAATCTTCCCGAGCCGCGATGGCGCAAATGCGGAAACTGCTGGGCAGCCTGACGATGGCGCAGATTGTGAGCATCGTGCTGCTGGTGGGGGCGGCCGGCGCGGGCCTCTACTACTTCACCCGCTGGAAGCGCGAGGCCGACTTCCGGCCGCTGTACACGGGCCTGGAGGCGGAGGACGCCGGCGCCGTGGTCGAGCGGCTCAAGCAGAGCGCCACCGACTACCGGCTCAGCCAGGACGGGCGCACTGTGATGGTGCCCCAGGCGCTGGTGGCTGAACTGCGGCTGTCGCTGGCTTCGGCCGGCCTGCCGCGCAACAGCAGGATCGGCTTCGAGCTGTTCGACAAGACCAACTTCGGCGCCACCGAGTTCGCCGAGCAGGTCAACTACCGGCGCGCGCTGGAAGGGGAACTGGAACGCTCGGTTGTGTCGCTGGCCGCCGTGGAGCAGGCCCGCGTGCATCTCACCTTCCCCAAGGACTCGGTCTTCCTGGAGGCCCGCCAGCCGGCCAAAGCCAGCGTGATGGTGAGACTGCGGCCCGCGGCCCGGCTCAGCGCGCAGAACGTCACGGCCATCAGCCACCTGGTGGCCAGCGCGGTGCAGGGCCTGACACCGGAGACGGTCTCCGTGCTCGACATGCAGGGCAACCTGCTGAGCCGCCCGCGCCGGGCCGAAGGGCCCGGGGGCGAGGCGCCTTCCGACGCCATGCTGGATTTCCGCCAGGCGCTCGAGCGGGACCTGGTGGCCAAGGTCGCCGCGACGCTGGAACCGCTGGTGGGGGCGGACAAGTTCCGCGCCAGCGCCGCTGTGGAGTGCGACTTCTCAAGCGGCGAGCAAAGCGAGGAGACTTTCGACCCGGCGCGTTCGGTCATGCTCACCAGCCAGAAGACCGAGGAGACCACCGGGGTGGACACCTCGGCCGGGGTGCCGGGGACGGCCTCCAACCTGCCGCGTCCAACCTCGGCGCCGTCGGCCGCGTCGGGCGGCGTGTCGCGCATGACCGAGAGCATCACCTACCAGTCGAGCCGCAGCGTGCGGCGGGTGAAGCTGCCGCAGGGCTCCGTCAAGAAGATCTCGCTGGCGGTGCTGCTGGATCACAACCGGCGCTGGGTCAAGGAGGGCGACTCGGTGCGCGCCGTGGTGGAGCCGCCCACGCCCGAGCGGATGAAGGCGGTGCGCGACCTGGTCTCGGCCGCGGTTGGCCTCAGCGCGGAACGGGGCGACCAGCTCATCGTAGAGAGCCTGCCGTTTGAGACGCCTCAGGAGAGCGAACCCGCCGGGACGCCGCCGCCCGCTCCCCCGACCGCGACGGCCTCGCCGCTTCCGCCGTGGCTCCAGAAGATCGGGGGTGAGAACGCACTGGTCTGGGGGGGGGCAGGGGCGGGCGCGCTGCTGCTGTTGATCATCGCCGTGGCTGTCATGATGGGCCGGAAGCGGCGCGGCCAGGTAACCGTCAGCGCGCCGGCGCAGCTGGCGGGCGCCCAGCCGGCCAGCAGCGACGGGGCGCCGGGGGCCATGCAACTGGAGCGCGAGACGGATGTCTATCCCGAACTCCCCGCCGCGCCTCCCAAGAAGTCCGCCGTGGTGGCCGGGCGGCTGAAGGAGACGATCAAGAAGGACCCGGCCTCCTCGGCGCAGGTCCTGCGGACCTGGCTGGCCGAGGACGAGGAGTAGCGGCCGGCAGGAGACCGGGTCGAGGCCGACATGATCCTGAACACGCAGAAAGCCCTGACGCCGCTGCCGGGCATCCGCAAGGCCGCCATTCTCATGCTCACACTCGGCGAGGAGGCCAGCGCCGGACTCATGCGCCAGTTGACGGAGGCCGAGGTGCAGTCGGTCAGCCGCGAGGTGGCGCGCACCGCCTCGGTCAGCCCGGAGCAGGCCGAGGCCGTCCTGGACGAGTTCCAGCAGATGGTCGTGGCCCGGGAGTACGTGCTGAAAGGGGGGCTGGACCACGCCCGCAGGATGCTGGTGGGCGCCTTCGGTCCGGATGCGGCGGATAAGATCCTGGCCCACCTGGCCCGCACGCTGCGCATGGACTCGGAGGACTTCGCCGCGCTCCAGAAGGCCGACCCGCAGCAACTGGCGAAGTTCGTCATGACCGAGCACCCGCAGACCATAGCCCTGATCGTCAGCCAGTTGAGCAGTGCGCAGGCCGCGGCCCTGCTGATGTCGCTTCCGGCGGAACTCCGTTCGGAGGTCAGCCTGCGCATGGCCGGCCTGGACCAGATTTCGCCCGAGATCATTGCCAAGATCGCCTCCATAGTGCACCAGCGGCTGAAGGGACTGGGGCAGCTCAGCCGGCAGTCCTACGGGGGCGTGCGGGCGGTGGCGGAACTGCTGAACCGGCTGGACTCCGGCGCGGGAAAGGAGATCCTGGATTCCATCGCCCAACAGGACGAGAAGCTGGGCGAGCAGATCCGGCACCTCATGTTCGTCTTCGAGGACCTGCTGCTGATCGACCAGGGCAGCATCAAGGAACTGCTCGGCAAGGTGGACCGGAAACTGCTCACCGTCGCGCTCAAAGGCACCAGCGAGCAACTGAAGAATCACCTGCTGGGCGCCATGTCGCAGCGCGGCAAGGAAATGCTGGTGGAGGACATGGAGGCCCTCGGCCCGGTGAAGATCAAGGAGGTCGAGGCGGCCCAGCAGGCCATAATCGCCGTGGTTCGGGAACTGGAGTCGCAGGGAGTGCTCAGTCTGAAGGAGGCCGCCGGCGAGCAGTATGTCGTCTAAGGTGCGCAAGCAGGCCGACGCGGCCCCCTGGCGGCCGGCCCGGGAGCTTCCGCCCGGCGTCCTGGCCCGGCGCGCGACGCGGGCCGAGGCGGCGGCTGGGCCGGGAGGCGAGACTCCGGTCGAGGCGCAGGTGGAGGAGGCTTACCGGCGCGGGTTGCGCGAGGGCGAGGCCGCCGGGCGGGCCGCCGTGAGCGCCGCCGTGGAACGCCTGGCGCAGTCGGTGGAAGCGCTGGCCGCGCTGCGGGGAAGGGCGCGCAGAGAGGCCGAGGGGGACCTGCTGAAGCTGTCGCTGGCCATTGCGCGCCGCATCCTGCACCGCGAACTAAGCGTGGACGGCGAGGCGGTCTCCGGTTTGATAAAGGCGGCCCTGGAGAAGCTGCAAGGCCAGGAGACGCACCGCGTCAGGGTGCATCCTGACCTGGAAGCGGCCGTACGCGCAGCGCTGGAGCGACTGGCGGCGGGCCGCAACGTGGTGGTGGTGGCCGACCGCAGCCGCCTGGCCGGCGACGTGGTGTTCGAGACCGAGCGCGGCAGCCTGGACGCCTCGGTCGAAACCCAGCTTCAGGAGATCGGCCGCGGGCTGGCCGACCGGTTGCACGGGAGAACGTGAGGGGCGCCGCAAAATGAAACCAGGCGAACCTATCTCGCTCGGCCCCTACGTGGACGACCTCGCCGCTCTGGACCCGATGCGCTGGACCGGGGAGGTGGTGGACCTGGTCGGGCTGCTGGTGGAGTCGCGCGGCCCGGTGGCGGCCATGGGGGATTTCTGCGAGATACACGCCTCCGGCGGGCAGCGCGTCAGAGCCCAGGTGATCGGCTTCCGGGACGGCCGGGTGCTGTCGATGCCGCTCGAGGAGACCAGCGGCCTGCGTCCGGGAGATCCAGTGGTGGCGCGCAGCGAGGCGGCGCGGGTGGACGTGGGCCCTGCGCTGCTTGGCCGCGTGCTCGACGGATTCGGGAGGCCGCTGGACGGCGGCCCCGACATCGACGCCGAGCACAGCTACGAGCTCTACAAGGACCCCCCCAACCCGCTTGAGCGCGAACACATCACCCACCCTCTGGTGACGGGAATCCGGGCCGTGGACAGCCTGTTGCCCATAGGAAAAGGGCAGAGGATCGGCATATTCGGCGGCAGCGGCGTGGGCAAGAGCACGCTGCTCGGCGCCATGTCGCGCCACAACTTCGCCGACGTCAGCGTGGTTGCGCTGGTGGGCGAGCGCAACCGCGAGGTGCGCGCCTTCCTGGACCACGAACTGGGGCCCGAGGGGCTGGAGCGTTCCGTGGTGGTGGTGGCGACCTCGGACCGGCCCGCCGCCCTGCGCGTGCGCGCCTGCTTTGTGGCGCTGGCCGTGGCCGATTACTTCCGGGACCAGGGCGCCGACGTGCTACTGGTCATGGACTCGGTCACGCGGCTGGCCATGGCGCAGCGCGAGATCGGGCTGGCTGCCGGCGAGCCCCCCAGCCAGAAGGGGTACACACCTTCGGTGTTTAACCTCCTTCCCAGGGTGTTTGAGCGCGCCGGCAACTTCCGGCGAGGCTCGATCACGGGCTTCTTCACGGTCCTGGTCGAGGGTGACGACCTCACCGAACCCATCTGCGACGCGGTGCGCGCCATCCTGGACGGCCACATCGTGCTGTCGCGCCAGCTGGCGGCCGGCGGCCACTACCCGGCCATCGACATCCTCGGCTCGGTCAGCCGGCTGACTTCCCAGATCGCCACCCAGGACCAGGCCAGGTGGTGCAACAAGGTGCGCGACGCCATGGCCGCCTACCAGCAGGCCGAGGACCTGATCCAGCTCGGGGCCTATGTCTCGGGCGCCAACCAGCGCCTGGACGCCATCCTGCGCGCCCGCGGCGACCTGCTCGAATTCCTGAAGCAGGAGCCATCGGCCAAGTCCCCGGTCGAGGAGACGCTGGCCCGGCTGAGCGCGCTCGCTTCGGCGCTGCCATGAGATTCCGCTCCCTGACGGCCGCGGTTCCCTGCGGGGCGCTCCGCCGCCGGGCGGCCGGAGGCCGGCCCCGGTGAAGCCATTTCGCTTCCGCCTGGAGCAGGTCCTGGCCTGGCGGCGCACCGAACTGGAGGTGGCGCAGCAGAAGACCAGGCAGGCCGCGGCGGCGCTCGAACAGACCGAGGGCGCGCGAGCCCGCCTGGCGGCGGAGCGGACCGCCGCCGAGCAAGCCCTGGCCCGAGCCGGCTCCATCCTCGGAGCCGAACTGGCCGCGCATTCCGCCTACCTGGCCTGCGCCGGGCGCCGCGAACAGGACCTGGAACGCCTGCGGCTGGAGCAGAAAAAGGCCCTGGCAGGACAGCAGGCCCTGCTGATGGAGTCCCGCCGGCGCTGCCACCTGCTTGAGAAACTCAGAACGCGCAAGCGCCGGGAGTGGGAGGCGGAGATGAACCGGGAACTGGAGCGCTTCGCCGCCGAGAGCCACCTGAATCGCTGGAGCGCCCAATCCCGGCGCCCGGTCTGATAACCTGAGAGTTCTGGCGAGGACAACCCAACATGTCACGACTGTTTTGCGGTCTCGTTTTGGCGGCTTCTATGTTTGCACAGTCATCCAAACCGGTTCCCCAGGCCACCGAGGAGCAGGCCAAGGGGCGAAAGAACGGCCTGTACGCCGTGGTGAACACGTCGATGGGGGCCATCACTGTTCAGTTGTACGAGAAGGAGTCTCCTGAAACGGTGCGCAGCTTCGTCGCGCTGGCCATGGGCGCCAAGCCGTGGCGCGACCCGAAAAGCGGCCAGACCAGGCAGACGCCGCTGTACGACGGCACCATCTTCCACCGCGTGATCCCGGGGTTCATGATCCAGGGCGGCGACCCGCTGGGCACAGGCACCGGCGACGGCGGCTTCACGCTTCCCGACGAATGGAACCGTTCGAGCCTGGAGTTCAACGTGCCGGGCCGGCTGGCCATGGCCAACGCCGGACCCAGGACCACCAGCACACAGTTCTTCATCACCGAAGCGCCCACCACCCACCTGAACAACCAGCACACGATCTTCGGCCAGGTGGTGGACGGCCAGAGCCTGGTGGCGAAGATCGCGCGGGTTCCCCGCGACGGCAACGACAGGCCGCGCACGCCGGTAGTGCTCCAGAATATACAGGTGTTCCGGGTCGGCGCGGACCCCGCGGCCAAGTAGAAGCTGCGGCGGTCAGAATTTGGCGGCCGTAACGCCCAGCCGCGACAGTACGCGGCCGACGTAGTCCACGGTTTCGGGGATGCCGGGCACGCCGCCGGCAGCGTCCACGCGGGAGGGCCCGGCGTTGTAAGCGCCCAGAACCAGCGCCAGGTCTCCGCCGTAGCGCACCAGCAACCGCTTCAGGAACCGGGCGCCGGCGTCCACGTTCTCCTTCGGGTCGAAGGGATTCTCCACGGCCAGCTCGAGCGCCGTCACCGGCATCAGTTGCATCAGGCCCATGGCGCCCTTGCGGGAGACCGCGCAAGGCAGCGCCGCCGACTCCGTTTCGATCACCGCCCTCAACAGGCTGGCGTCCACGCCTTCCCGCGCGCCGGCCTGGGCGGCCAGAGCCTCCACTTCCCCTGCCGGCAGCGGGACGCAGCCGGCCCCCGCGGCAAGCTGCGCCTGCGGCCTGACCGGCGCCATGGGCCCGCGCGGGCCGGGCGGGCGCCGGGAAAGGGACAGAGCGCGCATGCGGGCGGCCGACTCGCGCTGCACTTGGAGCGAGGCCTGCATCGAGCCGACGCTCGCCCGCTGCGTCACGGCCGGCTCGGCGGCGCTCGCCGCGGACAGCACCAGGAAGAAGGCGGCTGCTCTCACAAGGGAGCAGATCGGCCGTAAACCCCCGAAATGCAATTTATGGAATCCGGGCATCAGCAACCGATGAGATTGACGAGGGCGGGTATACCGGAGCGGCCGGCCGCCCGCAGGAGTCAGTCATGGACATCACACCAACGCAGAGGCCAGGGCCCGCTTCGGCGGCGCCCATCGCGCCCGTCGACACGCAACGGGCCGCCGAAAACCGGGAAATTGTCCAGGCAGTCAAGGCCATCAACGCTACCGAAATGTTCGGCTCCGACAGCGAGCTGACGTTTCTGATGGACCGCATGACGCAACGGCCGGTGATACGGCTGGTGGACAAAGAAACCAAGGACGTGATACGGCAGATCCCCCCGGAATACGTACTCATGATGGCGCAGGACCTCGACCAGAGATCCTGAACGACGCCGAAGTTGACACAAACGCCGGGCCCCGTCGATGAGCTTCTTAAGGAGGCAGCAAGATGGCGACGAGCGCTCACGACGCGTACCTGGAAGCAAGAGTACTGACGGCCGATCCGGTCGAGCTGGTTCGGATCCTCTACCGGGTCGCCATAGAGAGAGTCCGTGAAACGCGCGGCCACCTGGAGCGAAGCGATGTCGCCGCCCGCGCCAGGTCCATCTCGGTGGCTTCGCAGGCCATCGCCGAGTTGAGCGCCTCCCTCGATCACCAGGCGGGCGGTGAAATGAGCCGCCGGCTGGCCGGCCTCTATGACTACATGCAAGGCAGACTGGTCGACGCCAACTACCACCAGCGGGCCGAGCCGCTGAACGAGGTCCTGGGATTACTGAGCACATTGTCGGAAGCCTGGCAGCAGATCAAACCCGAGCGGCCGGCCCAGGCCGCTCCGGCCGCTGCGCAGCCCTACGCCGAAAACCGGCCGGCCGGCATTGCCGAGTATGCCTGCCAGAGCTGGAGCGCGTGAGCGCCAGCCGCCGGTCATTTCTTCAGCCCCGACACGGCCATGGCCGCCAGGCCCAGGCCGCCCCCGGCCGCCAGCGCGCCGGCCAACTGCTGCTCGGCCAGCGCCGTCACCGATGATGCCGTCGCACCGTCTCCCGCCCCGAACCAGCCCTCCGAGTCCGCCCGCGCGGCTCTCAGCAACTGCGCTATGAGCAGCGCCTCAAACTGGCGGGCGGCGTCTTCAACCCGCGCCGGGTCGTCCTTGGGGCGCGGCTGTAGCGCCGCAGGCGCGTTCAGCGCCGCCACAGGGTCCACCGCCGGCATATCAGATCACCTCCAGTTCGGCTTCCAGCGCGCCGGCGCCCGCCAGGCTCTGGAGTATCGCGATCACGTCGCGCGGCGTGCTGCCGATCGCGGCCAGCGCGCGAACCAGTTCTTCCACGGTCGCTCCTTCCTTGAGAACCAGGTTGCGGGTTTTCTCTTCCTTGATCCCCACGCCCACCTGCGGCACCACTTCGGTCGACCCCGGGCTGAACGGTGCGGGCTGGCTCACCGCGAAGCTGGTCTGGATCTCCACCGTCAGGTTGCCGTGCATCACGGCCACCGGCGTGATCCGCACCTCCTTGCCCAGGACGATGGTGCCGGTGCGTTCGTTGACCACCACGCGCGCGGGCCGGTCGGAGGCGACCGTGAGCGATTCCAGCGCGGCCACGAAGTCCGTGGCGCGCGCGGCGTATTCGTCCGGAACGGCCACGCTCACCAGGGCTGAATTCTCGGCCCTGGCCACGGGCTTGCCCGGGGCGGCGAATCTCCTGTTCACGGCCTCGGCGATGCGGGCGGCGGTGGAGAAATCCGCCCGCCGCAACTGGAGCCGGATCTGGCCGGCGGGGGGGACCGAGGGAGAGGCCCGCTCGACGATGGCGCCCGCAGGCACTCGCCCCACCGTGGGGTGGTTCACGGTCTGGCTGTTGCCGCCGCGTCCGGCCACGAATCCACCCGTCACCACCGCGCCCTGGGCCACGGCGTAGGTCTGGCCGTCGGCGCCCATCAAGCTGGTGAGCAGCAGCAGCCCGCCCTGGAGATTGGAGGCGTCGCCGATGGCCGCGGCAGTGGCGTCAATGCGCGTGCCGGGTTGCGCGAACGGCGGCAATGTGCCGGTAACGATGACCGCGGCCGTGTTGTTGACTCGGATGGCGGCCGGTGACACGCTGACCCCCATCTTCTCGAGCAGGTTGGTCAGAGTCTGCGCCGAGAAAACAGTCTGTCGCCGGTCGCCGGTGCCCGCCAGCCCGACCACCAGGCCGTAGCCGATCAACTGGTTGTCGCGCACCCCTTCGAGCGCCGCCAGTTCCTTCAGGCGCACGGCGGATTGTCCGCCCGTCAGCGCCGCGCAGAGCCCGAGCGCCGCCAGCCGCAGAAACATCTTCCCCATTCCTCCTCCTTAGTGTCCTGAGCCAGAAGCCCGCAGGACTGCAAGCCCGTTCCCTCACGGTCGCGGTTCCGTGCAACGCCTCGAGAGCACAGAACCGCGCGCGTCAGCAAGCGGGCGCGTTTGTCCAGCGGACTCCTGACTGGGGACATCAGAAAGGCAGCAGCCCCAGCAGCACCCGGTACAGGAAGAACGGGCGCCGCACGGCGTCGCCCACCACGCCCTTGCCGTTGATGCGCACCTCCAGGTTCGCCAGCCGGTCCGAGCGGATCAGATTGCCCGGCGTCAGGTCGGCCGGCCGCGCCACGCCGCGCACAGTCACCGTCTGCTGCTCGGAATTCACCTGCACCGTCTTGGACCCCTCCACCAGCAGCGAGCCGTTGGGAAGCACCCGCGTCACGCGCGCGGTGAGCGTCGTCGACAGCACGCTCTCGCGGCTGGTGGCGCCCTCGCCGGCCAGTTGCTGGCTGCCTGACAGCGCGGCCAGGGCTGAAAGCTCCGGGCGCGTGATTCCGGCCAGCGGGCCGGCCGAACTGCCGGTGCTCGAAGCGCGCGCCGACTTGGTCGTGCCCCTGGCCGCGGCCGAGGCGCGCTCTACGACCAGCACCGTCACTACGTCGTCCACATGAGCCGCCCGGGGGTCCCTGCCCAGCCCGGCCAGCCGGCCGGCCGGAGTCCAGATACTTCCCGGCGAGGCGCTGCCGGGGTCGGGGGGCCGCGCGGCCGCCTCCGCCACGTACGCATCCAGGGGGGAGGCAGGGGGCCGCGGCTTCTTTTCGGCCGCCGGCGCCTGCCCGGCGGCGGCCAGCACCAGCGCCGCCAGCAGTGTCAGTCTCTGCCACGTATCCATGATCCTGCTCCCGCGGCGTCCTCGACCGACACCGCTCCTTTTCCCTCCACGCGCGCCCGGAACCGCTTGCCGCTTTCAGGATTCCGCACCACCACCGTGTCACCGGTCGAGCCGGACGACTCGGCGCGCGCCGTGATCGCCACCGTGGCGCCGCCGCTTGAGGACTGAACCCGCACCAGTTCGCCGCGGCCCACCTCGGGCGGCGCTTCAAGCAGGCGCAGGGGGATCGGCGCCCCGGCTGCTACCGCGCCACGCAGCCGCCTTCCGGCCGCCTGCTCGATCAAGGAGGCCACCGGCTCCGCAAAGGGGAAAACCTCTGCCGACTGGAGCCGCAACCGGCCCGCCTCCACCACCTCCCCGGCGCGCATGGCGCTGCCGGCGGCAACGAACGTCGCCGGAATCGCTATCCTCACCCTGGCCCAGACCGGGAGCCGGCGGCGCTCCCCGTAACGCACATGGCCCCGCCACAGGACAGGCCGGCCCGGATCGCGCGCCGGCGGCCGGCTGAGTCCGCCGGCGGGAAACTCCAGCTCGCCCGGCGGCACCAGAAACCCGCTGAACTCGACCACTTCGATGCGGGCCTCCGCCTGCGGAATCGAGGCCCGCATCGCCGCCAGCAGCCGCTCGCGGCTCAGTGGCTCCAGGGGACGGACAACACAGAAGGACGCTCCGGCGGCGAGATTCAGCTGGTGGGGGGCGGCCCGCCGGATGAGGTCGGCCCCCTGAAGCAACCGGCGAGCCCCGGGCGCCGGCGCCCATCCGAAGGCAGTCTCCGGAGGCACCCCGGCGAAAGCCGCCTCGGCCGCCGCCAGGTCGCGCGCCAGCACCCGTTCGCCCTCGACCGCGATGCAGCCCGTTGGGGCGAACGCCAGTAGCAGTTGGGCGATCATCGGGTCAGGTTGTTGATCTGCTGGTACATGTCGTCGGCGGCCTTCACGACCTTGGAGTTGGCCTCGTAGGCGCGCTGACTCACGATCAGGTTGACGAACTCCTCGACCACGCTCACGTTGGACTGCTCCAGGTAGCCCTGAAGCAGGCTGCCGATGCCCTCCTGGCCGCCGGGCGTGCCGATGGTCGGGTCGCCCGAGGCATCGGTCGGCAGGTATAGATTGCGGCCGATGCTGTTCAGCCCCGCCGGGTTCTGGAAGTTGGCAAGCTGGATCTGCCCGGCCAGTTGGGCCGCCGTCTGGCCGGGTTGCGTGAAGCTCACCGTGCCGTCCGGGGCGACCGAGATCGCCTGGGCGTCGGGCGGGATGGTGACCTGGGGCTCCAGCGGGTCGCCGTCGCCGGTGACCAGGTTGCCGTCGCGGTCCAGGTGAAAGGATCCGCCGCGCGTGTAGCCGATCTCGCCGGAAGCCAGACGCACCTGGAAAAAACCTCTCCCCTGGATCACCATGTCGAAAGGGTTCCCGGTGGCCGAGTAACTGCCCTGCGAGAAGACGATCTCGTTGGAGGCGGCGCGGGTGCCCAGGCCGAGCTGCAATCCGGTGGGCACCACCGTCTGCTGGCCCGCCGAGGCCCCCGGCGTCACCAGGTCCTGATAGAGCAGATCCTGAAACTGCGCCCGCCGCGCCTTGTAGCCCACCGTATTGGAGTTGGCCAGGTTGTGGGCGATGTTGTCGACGTTCAACTGCTGCGCCGTCATCCCGCTGGCGGCGCTGTATAAAGCTCGAATCATTTCTCAGTCACCTCTCCCGTTACGATCCCACCCGCGCGACTTCCTCCACCGCGCGGCGGTTCATCTCGCCGCCGAGCGCCAGGGCCCGCTGCAACATCTCGAACTGGCGGATCACGTTGATCAGCCGCACGGCGCCCTCGGCCTGGCTGACGTTGGACCCCTCCAGGTGTCCCTGCCGCACCTGGAACCCGGCTGCCGCCGAGGGCTCATAACCCGCCGGGGCGACAAAGTAGCCGGCGCCCTGCTTTGCCAGCCCCGACAGGTCCTGGAAATCGACCACCTCCAGTTGGCCCATGGCCACCCCGTTCTGGGTCACGGCGCCATCGGGACCGATTACAATGGGGCTCGCCGACGACGTCTGGAACTGGCCGCCGCCGGTCATCCTGACCGCGTAGCCCTCGGCCGTCACCAGCACCCCGGCAGGCGACAGGCGCAGTGAGCCGTTGCGGGTGTAGAGCCGGCCGCCCGGCCCGTCAATTGAGAAGAACCCCCGGCCGGCGATCGCCAGATCCAGCGGGTTGCCCGTGGGGTTCAAAGTGCCCTGCGAGAAGTCGGTCCACTGCCGCTCGATGACCGGCACGGTGGCCCGTGAACCCGGAAGAGATGCCGCATCCCGGGCCGCCGCCGAAGCGTACAGGCCGTAAAATTCGCGGTCGCCCTTGTAGCCCGCCGTCGCCACGTTGGCCAGGTTGTTGGCCAGCATGTCGAGCGACTCCATGCGGGCCTTCATGCCGCTGGCGGCCGCGGTGGTCAGTGCGTCCATGGATTCGGGTCCTCCTGTGAGGCCATGAGCACGTCTCGGACCGAACCCGGCCAGCGGTCTAAATGAAGGAAAAAGCGCGCCCGCCGGCCGATGAGACCGAACAGGCAAGCCGCCGGCGGCAGTCAATCTCTTGGCGCCCCCGGCGCTTTGCCAAGATCTTGACGCCGCGCCAGCCGCTAACCCGTTGAGCCGGAGGGCCGCCGCCCTGGCGCTCCACCTGCATACGCCACGGCGTGACATCGGCGGCTCTGAACCTGTTCGCTGTGCCGGCTGAACCGGCGCCCGCCCTCGCGGGCGCGGAGCCCGGAGCCGGAGTACCGGACACGCCGCTCTGCCCCGACCCGGGGTGGCTGGACGCCTGGAGTTGCATGTTTGACGGCGCGCCGCCGCCGGACGGCAAATCCGAACCTCGCCAAAAACGGACACCACGGGAGGAACACGCAGCGCCTGCTGCTCCGCCTTTTCTGCCGGCGCCGCAGGCGCCGGTCTCGACCCCGCCCCGGTTTGCGCTGGAAATCCCCCGGCTGCCGCCCGCCGAGCCCGCCGCGGCCGAACCGCCTGTGGTCGAGACCGGCAGCGAACCGCCTGCCCGCGGCGCGGCCGCTCTGCCGCCGCCCGGCAGCGCCTGGCCGGACCGCGCCTGGGCGCCGCCGTCCGTGCCGGGCCAGCAGGAGACTCTTGCACCGGCACGGCCGCCGGACCCGGCGCCGGAGCC
>JBBITL010000082.1:0-18030 GCA_037440765.1 Solibacteraceae bacterium | reverse complement strand
AGAATGTCTTATCAGTCAGAGTCTGGGGCCCGCCCCCATTAACGAGCTGGAGCCGGCAGAAACCGGGTCCCGGGAAGCCTCCGCTTCAGCCTGTGGTCGCCAGGTGCGCCACCGTGTATGAACCCGCCGGCAGGCGGAAGGTCATGGATGAGCCCGGCCGCGGCGCGTCCAGCATCGCCGGCACCACGCGGTTCGGCTGCGCGAACGTGTTGCCAGCCTTAAGGTCCTTTCCCGTGAGGGTCTGGCAGGCCAGCACCCTGGACGGCGTGGGCGACTGCCACGCGATGGTGACCTCGCGCTCGCGCGTGGTGTCCCGGTTCAGCATGAAGAGGGCAACCTGGCCGTTGTGCGGGTTGTGCGTGGCCACCACGTCCAGAAACGGCACCTGCTCGTCGCGGGCGTAATCGGCGCGGAGCCCCGCGCCCCTGATCTCATACGTCTCCGATTCCACCATCAGGTCCAGCACCCGGCCGTGGGCGTACTGAAGACCCCAGGCGTAAGGGTAGTAGATCGTGTTCCGGATGGTCCTCTCCGCATTGGTGGCGAGCGGCGCAATCACGTTCACGATCTGCGCCAGGCAGCCCACCCGGACGCGATCGGACCGCCGCAGCAGCGTGTTGACAATGCCGCCCACCAGCAGCGCGTCCTCCAGGTTGTAGGGCTCCTCCAGCAGCGGCGGGGCGTACTTGCGCTGGCCGTCGACATGCACGCCGCTGCGCGCCCGATACCAGACGTTCCATTCGTCGAAGGACAGCCAGAGCCGCTTGGGCGACTTGAACAAACCCTGCACGTAGTCGCACACCGCGCCGACTTCATGGATCTGGCGCTCCATGTCGAGATTCATCGCCAGGTAGCGCGAGACGTTGTTGCCGGACGTCTCCGGCGTGTTGCCATAGTAGACGTGCAGCGAGAGGGCATCCACCTGGTCGAAGCACTCCTCCAGGACCTCACGGTCCCAGACCAGGTAGGTCCGCATGGAAGGGGCCGAAGATCCGCAGGCGATCAGCTTGAGGTTGCGGTCCAGCACGCGGAACTGCTGCGCGGCGTCCCGGGCCTTGCGTCCGTACTCGCGGGCGGGCATCGTGCCGATCTGCCAGGGCCCGTCCATCTCGTTGCCCAGGCACCAGTACTTGACATTGTGCGGCTGCTCGAAGCCGTGCGACCGGCGCAGGTCGCTCCACTTGGTGCCCCGGTCGAGGTTACAGTATTCGACCAGGGCCACCTGCTCGGCGACGCTTCCGGTGCCGAAATTGCCCCCGAGCATAGGTTCGGTGCCCACCAGCCGCGCCCACTGAATGAATTCGTTGGTTCCGAACTGGTTGGTCTCGAGGGTATTCCAGGCCCGGTCCAGCAGCGTCGGCCGCTGGTTCTTGGGACCCACGCCGTCCAGCCAGTTGTATCCGGAGACGAAGTTGCCCCCGGGATACCGCATGATGGGGACTCCCAGGCCCTTGACCTCGGCCATCACGTCCTTCCGAAAGCCATTGACGTCGGCCAGCGGCGATTTCGGGTCGTAGACGCCCTCGTATACGGCCCGTCCCAGGTGCTCGAGGAACGCGCCGAGGACGCGCCGGTCCATGTCGCCTTTGTGCCGGGCGTGGTTGATTATGGTCCGGGCCTCCCCGCGCGTCTGGGAGTATCCCAAAGGCCGGAGAGGGGAGCCGGCGGCGAGCACGGCGCTGGCGCCGGCGAGTTTGCGGAAGAAGTCGCGTCGATGTGAATTCACTTTAAGTTTGACCTCGCTTAGGCGACAGTGTATCACCGATCGCCGCCGGCCGCGGGAAGCGGGGGCATGGGTTGCTCAGCGGAAACGCCTGTCGCGCGGCGCGACAGGACTCCTTCTGGTACGCTCTAGTACTGAAGTCGGGATTGACCCCCAGAAGTGACTCATGTAGAATTCTAGCTTTGAGCAAGAGCGAGGAGTGAGGGCTCAGGTTGATTAGTGAGAATTCAATGCGAAAACTAAGACTACTGGGTGTTCTGTCGTTGCTGCTCCTGCTGGGCGTCCCGTGCGCCTTTGGCGGGCTGATCTATACTTCCGGCCAGGCGGATGGCATGGCGGGGCGTGACTGGTGGAGCAGCCCGGCATATTCTTGGGTCGTGGACAACGCTCAAACAGTGGACGTTATCCACGACGGAGCTTCTAAGTATCTGTACAGAGGTGTGGTTATTTTCGACATCTCCAGCCTCTTCGGAATGACGCTGGCTCCAGGGAGCGCCACGTTCAACTTCTTTTCGTTCGGCTTCAGCGGCGTGCACCTGGGGTTTATGAACGCCTTTGGCCCCGCTGTAACCACTGACTACACGGGCGCCTTCGGAACTCACGTGGCCTCCCTGGGTTCGGAGCAAGGCTGGCGGTCGTATGATGTGACGTCGAACCTGCAAGGCAGCATCGACAGCCTCAATCAATATGTGGCCTTCGTTTTCATGGCTGATAATGGGGGCGGCGGCCAGCTTGCGGCTTCGGAAGACGAGGGTCAACGGGGCGCCTACTTGAGCATCGAGGGGGGTGGCGAGGAGATCCCCGAGCCGGCTTCGATGGCGTTGCTCGCCCTCGGCCTGGGCGCGCTCGCGGTTGGCCGCAGGTGGAGAGCCCGCCGCCGGGCGGCGTAACCGGCCGGAGCCCGAGGACAGGCGGGGACGCCTGTTCCACAGTGAAGCAGGCCTTCTGGCCTGTCTGGTCCCGTTAGTGTCCCGAGTCAGAAGCTCGCTGAACAAATGCGCCCGCTTGCCGACGCGCGCGGTTCTGTGCATTCGAGGCGTTGCACAGAACCGCGACCGTGAGGGAGCGGGCTTCCAGGCCTACGGACTTCTGACTCTGGACAATAGGTTATCATCGGGTTTCGTGGTCAACCAGAGCTTTGCCGGCCCGCCCAAGTCAGGGCTGCGCCGCGACCTGTTCATCGCGAGCGCACTATTTCTTTTTCTGGAGCTGGCCTTCATCCGCTGGCTGCCGGCGCAGGTCCTGTTCCTGACGTTCTTCACCAACACGGTGCTGCTGGCATCGTTTCTGGGCCTGTCGCTGGGGTGCCTGGCGGCCCGCCGCTCCCGCAGCTACCTTCCCCTGACCGCGGTTCTGATCGTGGTCACTATCGCCGCCGGGGCCGGGATGGAGGGCTTCCGTCTGGCCCTCCAGGACGTTCTGGAAGTGGGGAGAAACACCACCGCCCCACAGGTGGTGTACTTCGGCTCCGAGATACGCACCAGGGATGTCGCCACTTTCGTAGTGCCCATGGAGTGGGTTGCGGGGTGTTTCTTCCTGCTGGTGGCGGCGGCCATGATCGGCCTGGGGCAGTTGATCGGGCGGCGTTTTGCCGCGCTGCCGGACCCGGTGCGGGCTTATGTCGTCAACATCGGAGGCAGCCTGGCAGGGGTGCTGCTGTTCAACCTCTGTTCATGGCATCTGTCCCCCGCCTGGTGGTTCGGCCTGGGCGCGTCGGGGCTGATCTACTTTCTGTGGCGTGAGGCCCCCCGGCGGTGGTGGGCCGTGGGGCTGGCGGCCGCCGCCCCGGCGCTGGTGCTGGCACCCGGTTTCCTCAATCTCGGCGTGATACGGAAGAACTACCCGGTGGAGAGCTGGTCGCCGTACTACCGGATCAACTACTCTCCCGAGTCGCGGATTATCGTCGTAAACCTGATCGGCCACCAGAGCATGGCGGACCTGGCGAACCCCAGCCCCGAATACGCGCTCCCCTACATGCTGAACCGGGATGCCGGCCAGCCGCGGTTCCGGGACATACTGATCATCGGCGCCGGCAGCGGCAACGACGTGAGCCGGGCGCTACAGTGGGGAGACCCGGATGTCCGCATTGACGCGGTCGAAATCGACCCCGTCATCCTGGACCTCGGCAGGCGCCTTCACCCGGAGCGTCCATACCAGGACCCGAGAGTCACCGCTTACCTGAACGACGGGCGCAATTTCCTGCGCTCGACCGGGCGGAAGTACGACCTGATCGTCTTCGCCCTTATCGATTCGCTGGTGCTGCACAGCAGCGTCACCGACATCCGCCTGGAGAGCTACCTCTACACGACCGAGGCCATGGCCGGCGTGCGTGGCGCGCTGAAGCCGGACGGCATGTTCGTCATGTACAACTATTTCCGCCAGGGCTGGATCGTCTCACGCCTGGCCAAGACGCTGGACGGCGTTTTCGGCCAGCCGCCGGTAGTGCTGACGCTGCCCTACCGGGACCGGGTGACGGCCAGCCAGCGGTCGGAGGGCTTCACCGTGCTCGTGGCGGGGCCGCGAGCCCGGGCCATCGAACGGGCCTTCGAGGAACGCGGCCCGTACTTCATAGAGAAGGGGACGCCCCCCACCCCGTCCTCTCCGGACGGCTTCCAGCCGGCGGGCGACGAGACCCATGCCCGCTTCGGGCCAGCCCGCGCGGAAATGCCGGCGGATCTGCGCGTGGCAAGCGACGTGTGGCCGTTTCTCTACCTGAGGAACCCCATGATCCCGGACCTGTCGCGGCGCGGCATGGCGGTCATCGGACTGATCTCCCTGGGGCTGCTCTGGTTGTTCGGCTGGCGGACGCGCGGCGGGCGGTCGGCCGGCCTGCATGCAGCCATGCTGCTGCTGGGGGCGGGGTTCATGCTGCTTCAGACCAAGGCCGTGGTACACATGGCGCTGGTGTTCGGCAGCACCTGGGTGGTGAACACGGTGGTGTTCTCGGCTGTGCTGGTGATGATCCTGGGAGCGAACTTCTGGGTGCTGCGCAGGAAGCCGGCCGGCCTGCGGCCCTACTACTTGACGCTGCTCGGCGCTCTGGCGCTGAACGTGGCCGTGCCCCTGGACAGCCTGCTTGGCCTGCCTGCGGCGGTGCAGGGAGTCGCGGGCGGGATGCTGGTGTTTTCGCCGATCCTGTGCGCCGGGGTGATTTTCGCCCGGCTGTTCTCGACCGCCGCGCAGCCCGAGCAGGCGCTGGCCTGGAACACGGCGGGCGCCATGCTGGGCGGCCTGCTGGAGAGCGGCTCGCTGCTGATAGGGTTCCAGTGGCTGCTCGCCGTGGCCGCGTTGATCTACGTGGGCTCATGGGCCTTCGGCCGCAGAATCAGGATCGGGCGGGCGGCGCTTCCTGTGGAAGCGCCAGCGCAATGAACACGGTTCTGCTGCGGGGGGCGCGGCAACTGGTGACGCTGCGCGGGCCGGCCGGGCCCCGGCGCGGCAGGGAACTTGAAGAACTGGGCATCATCGAGGACGGGGCGGTGCTCGTCCGTGAGGGGCTCATCGCGGAAGTCGGCCAGGGACGGCGCATCGAGAACCTGGCCGCCGCCCGGAGCGCCCGTGAGATCGACGCGGCCGGCCGGGTGGTGCTGCCCGGTTTCGTGGACAGCCACACGCACCTGACCTGGGGGCCTTCGCGGACGGCGCAGGCCTGCGCCCAGGCGCTGCGCTGCACGCCGGCGCGCACTCTGACGGGCCAGGTGCGGCAGCGGCTGGCCATGTTCGTGAGTCACGGCACGACGACGCTGGAGGCGCAGTCGGGAGGCATGGACAGCACCGGCGACCTGAAGGCGCTGCGGGTGCTCGGCAGGCTGCGCCCGATGCTCGACATTGAGCCGACCTACGGCGGCGCCCACTCGGCGCCCGCCGCCTTTGAAGGCCGCTCGCACGAGTATCTCGACTGGATCGTCTCCGGGATGTTTCCGCTGGTGCGGCGCGGGCGTCTGGCCGCCGCCGCCGACATATGGTGCGGGCGCGGGGCGTTCCAGTTGGAGGATGCCAGGCGCTACCTGGCCGCGGCGCAGGCCGCCGGGTTCACGCTGCGGGTTCACGCCGAGCAGTTCTCCCACGACGGCGGCGCGCGCCTGGCGGCCGAGGCCGGGGCCGCCACGGCCAGCAGCCTGCAATTCGCCGACCGCGGCGACGTGGCCGTCCTGGCCCAGTCGCCGGTGATCGCGGTCCTTACGCCCGGAGAGACGTTCCACCTGGGGCTGGACCGCTACCCGCCGGGCCGCGCCCTGGTGGACCAGGGCGCCGTGGTGGCGCTGGCCACGGACTGTAGCCCGGTGACCAGTCCCACCTGCAACATGCAGATGATCCTGTCGCTGGCGTGCCTGCACATGCGCCTGACGCCCGCCGAGGCGGTTTCGGCGGCCACCATCAACGGAGCGCACGCGCTCGGCTGCGCCGGCCGGGCGGGATCGATCGAGCAAGGCAAGCAAGCCGACCTCACGATTTTCGATGTTCCTGACTACCGCGAGATCCCGCGCAGTTTCGGGGTGAACCTGGTGCATATGACCATCAAGAGGGGCGTGACACTCTACCAGCGCGGGGAGGTTGAGTGGCCGGCCGGCTGATAGAGTGCGTTCCGAACTTCTCCGAAGGCCGCGACCGGGCCGTGGTGGAGAAGATCGCCTCGGCCGCCGGGGCGGCCGCTGGAGTCACCCTGCTCGCCTGGGAGATGGACGGCGACCATAACCGGTCAGTGGTGACCTTCGCCGGCGAGCCCGAGGCCGTGGCCGAGGGCGCCTTCAGGGCGGCCGAAGCGGCGGTAGGCCTGATCGACCTGGGACTGCACGCGGGCGAGCACCCTCGGATCGGGGCCGCGGACGTGATCCCCTTTGTGCCGGTGAGGGGAGCGACGCTGGCCGATTGCGCCGCGATCGCCTGGAGCGCCGGCGGGGAAATCTGGCGGCGGCTGGGCGTCCCGGTCTACTTCTACGAGGCCGCGGCGCTGCGGAGCGAACGGCGCAACCTGGCCTGGGTGCGCAGGGAAGTCAGACGCGGCCCCGCGCAGCCGCCGGATGTGGGCGGCCCGGCGCCGCACCCCACGGCGGGCGCGGCGGCGGTCGGAGCGCGCAAGTTCCTCATCGCCTACAACATCAACCTGGCGTCGCGGGATGTCCGCATCGCCCGCCGCATCGCCGCCATGATCCGCCAGTCCTCGGGCGGCTTCGCTCACGTGAAGGCACTGGGGCTGGAGCTTCGCTCGCGCGGGCTGGTGCAGGTGTCGATGAACCTGGTGGACTTCGAGCAGACGCCCGTCGAGCGGGTCTTCGAGACGGTCGAGTCGGAAGCGGCGCGCCATGGAGTGGCCGTCGCGTCGAGCGAAATCGTCGGTCTCATTCCTCAGCGGGCCTATGATCTTGCGCCCGGTTTCTACGGCCGCGCCGCGAACTTTGCGCCCGGGCTGATTCTGGAAAACCGCCTGGCATTCGCTCAACGCCAGTGTCCCGAGTCAGAGGTTCGCTGAACAAGCGCGCCCGCTCGCTGACGCGCGCCGGTTCTGTGCTTTCGACGTGCTGCACAGAACCGGGACGTGAGGGAGCGGGCTTGCAGGCCTGCGAACTTCTGACTCGGGATGCTGGTATCTGGCTGGCGATGGCGAGCAGCGCACGGCCGCTTGCGTGATTCCGGGCGATGTGTGCGCACCTCTGCTTCCCGGTCTTCCATCCAGGGCTTACTAAATCACATCGGCGAAGGTTCTTCGCAGCTTGTAGAACCAGGCGTGGCCCAGGATGAAGACCGCGGCCGACACAATCCAGAGCTTCCCGAGCGGGCCGATGGCCGGCGCGCCGGATTCCAGCAGGATGGAGCGATAACCCCTCACCAGCACGAACAGCGGATTGTTGGAGAGCAGGCCTATAGTCTCCGGAGGGAGCGACTGCTCGGGGTAGCAGATGGGCGTGAGAAAGAACCACAGCGTCAGCAGGAAGCCGCTGATCTGGCCCAGGTCCCGCACGTAAGCGCCGAGCGCCGCCAGAAACCAGCACACGCCGAGCGTGAACAGCACCTGCGGCACCAGCAGCGCCGGCAGCCACACGGCCGCCGCCGGCACGGAGCCCCGCGCCACCAGCAGGAAAAGCAGAAACAGCGCCAGGGCGAAAGCCTGCGTCACCAGGCCTGCGGCGGTGAGGTTCACCGGCAGCGTTTCCAGCGGGAAGACCAGCTTCTTGACGAAGTTGCGGTGCTCCATCAGGACGGAGGGCGCGCGGCCGGCGGCCTCGCTGAAAGGCAGCCAGGGGAGCATTCCCGCCAGGAAATAGAGCACGAACGTCGAGCGGCTGGGGTCATCGCCGAACCGCGTGCGCAGCACGACGCCGAAGACGAAGTAGTAGGTGGCCATCAGGAGCAGCGGGTTCAGCACCGTCCAGAACACGCCTCCGAAGGAGCCGCGGTACCGGCCGAGAATGTCCCGCCACACCATGGAGCGGATGAGCGCGCGGTTCCGCCAGATGGTGTCGAGCGGGTACCACAAGGCACGGCCCAGGCTGCGCGCCGCGATGCCCGCCTTAAGGGAGCGCAGCGTACGGGCGCGCACGCTCCAGTCCGTCACGCGGCCGCCCTCCACGGCGGCTTCGATCACCAGAAAAGGCCAGTTGCGCTCCCAGAACCAGCCCGCCTCCTCCCGCATGGGCGAGACGTAGACGCGATACCTTCCCCGCCCGGCAGGCAATTCGACCGGCAGTTCGATTTCGATTTCCGCCCCGGGCAACAACTCCTCGCCGGCCGGGACCCTGGCGCCGTCCTGAATGTACAGGTGGGTTTCGGGGTCGATGATCTGCGAGCCGATGCGGAATCCGCCGGAGGCCGTCCATGTCCGCTTCGAACTGTTGCGCAGGCGGAAGCGGACCACCAGCGAGCGGCCCTGTGCCGAGACATCCACCTGGCTGTAGGACACGCTCATGGCGCGGCCTGGCTGTAGAGCCATGCGGGGTAACGGTTCTTCACCGTCCGGACTTTGCGGCCCACGGCGTAGATGCCCTCTCCGCGCAGCTCCGCCGGGAGCCGGTAGCGCTCCAGCAGATGCGAGACCCAGGCCAGGCCGGGCCTGGGAACCTCCCGGAACGGGCCGGTTTCCAGCAGGGCGGCCTCGAAGCCCGCGTCGTCCAGCAGCAGGCGGACCTCGATCGGCGTGTACTCGCGGTGGTGCCGGGCATCCTCGGGATCGCCGTCCTGGCCGGGCCTGAGGTACACCGGGAACAAACCCGGATGGTAGCCGAGCAGCAGTGCGGAGATGGAGTTGAGTGAAGCCAGGTTCGGAGTGGTCAGCACCAGGTGGCCGCCGGGTTTCAGGATGCGGTTGATCTCCGACATCATGTGCATGGGGTCGGCCGCCAGGTGCTCGATCACTTCGCAGCACAGCACGGTGGCGAAGTGCTCATCGGGGTACGGGAAGACGTCCCTCTCCGCGTCGAACAGATCGATATCGCACTCGAAGACCTCCCCCTGCCCGGAGGTGGCGGACCGGCGGTCCACCTGGCCCAGGGGGCCGCGGTAACAGCCCCGCACCGAGCCGTAGCCGAGCCTGGTCTTGAGCGCCGGCGTCATCTGCAAATAGGCGCCCATCTCCAGCACGCGGTCCTGCGGTCCTCCGGGGGGAACCATCGCCAGGGTTTTCTCGAAGCGGGTCAGGTGAGTCTCGACGTAGGCACGGCTCTCGGAACCTGCGGGCGCCCATCCCAGGATGTACTCCTCTGAGACGGGCACGGCAGGCGCCGCCGGCCCGATGGGGGCCGCCTGCGGGGGCGGGGCGGCGGCGAGGGGCCGGCTCGCCTGCACAGCCGCCGTGCCATCGGCCACCGACCGCAGGAAGCCGGCGTAGCTGTGCGCCACCTGGTCCCAGCGGCACTCCCTCTCGACCCACGCCCTGGCCTTTGCGCCCATTTCGCGGGCAGGCTGGGACGCGAGACCAGCAGGTTCAGGTACTCAAAGATGAGGTCCTCCTCGGTGGCATCGGCCGGCACCTTGAGGCAGACTTCATCCGGCAATTCCCGGAACGCTCCGATGTCGGATACCAGCACGGCCTTGCCCAGCCCGAGCGCGCGCAGCAGGGTGCCGGAGGATTCGCCCACTGTCGGATAGCGAAGGTTGAGCACGATGTCGCAGGCTGCCATGTATCCGGTGAAGTCGTCGATGGGGACGAAGCCCAGCATGCGCACGCTGGGTTGCAGGTCCAGGCTGCGGATCAGGGGCGTCAGCGGATAGTCGGGGTGGGCCTCTCCGGCCAGGATCATTCTGGCGCTCGGAGCCAGCTTCACCAGCCTGCGGAATGCCCTGAGCGACTCGGCTATTCGCTTGTACGGCTTCAGAAACCCGAATATGCCGATGAGCGGAGTGATTTCGTCCAGCCCGAGGCGCTCCCGGCAGGCCATGCTGTCTGCCCGGGGGATCCAGGCGCCGTGGGGAATGCGCGCCACCGGGCCCGCGAATCCGGCCTGGCGGACCTTCTCCTCGACGAAGCGGCTGTGGACCACCACGGCGCGGGATTGCTCGAGCAGCCTTCGCAACATGGGCAGCCCGTCGTAGTCGGGGCCCACCTCCCGGGCCTTCACTCGCCGCGCGTAGGCCGCCGCCTGTTCGTCGCCCTGGTAGTCCACCTCGCGGAGGTAGCCGTCCCAGTCCCCCCGGCCGATGGTCAGGCCGGCCACCAGATGATGCAGGTTCGCTTCGTGCAGAACGGCGACGCCCGGGTGGCGGATGGCCAGCTCGTAGACGAACGCGTGATGCGGGTTGTTCCCCAACTGGTAAAGGACGACGTCGAACGCCGCGGGCTCAAAGCGGCCGGCAGGAGATGAAACCAGCGTGACATCGGCCAGGGGCTGGAGCGCCCCGGCCAGCGCCGCCGAATAGTCGGCGATGCCGCTCCTGGCTGGCGGCATGGGGGAGACAAACGCCAGCCGCATGGTCAGGGGGCCAGTTCCATCGAGAACGCGCCCAGCGGCAGCGGCACCCGGACAAGAAGCGGCCGCCTGGCGGCGTCCTGAGCGAAGAACATTTCGAACGCAATCTCCGAGGCCGGCCCTTTGAGCCAGGCCCGGATGCGATCCGCCTCGAGCTGCTGGCCGGCCACGGCGAGCCGCTGGCGTCCGGCGAATTCCAGGCGAACCTGGTAGGGTGCGCCGAAGTAGATGGTTTGGGGCGGCGGCAGCCGGCCCTGCGATAACTCGCGCCTCAGGTGGTAGAGGAATGCGAGGGCGTCCCTGGCGCAGGGGCCGGTCTGCAACTGGGACGAACCGCCGCCCGACGTCGCCCGCGTGGCCGTGCCCGCCCGCGGGTCGAAGCGGGTCTGCTCCTTGCCCGCCCGGTTCCCGCGGGACACCTGCTTGTCGAACTGGATGGAGCACAACTCCCCGGTGGCCAAGGAATGATACCGGTCGGCGACCGCGAACCCCGGGACGGCCGCATCGAGGATGAACTCCAGGTTCCATGTCTGGGCGCCTTCGGAGCCGGCCGGCCCCGCCGACTTGAGCAGAACCTCGCCGAGGCTCAGCCCGCTCGGCCAGTTCACGTTGTATGCCAGCGACTCTCCGGGTACCTGCGCCGGGCCCGGGCAGCAGAGCAGGGCGAACAGCACCATCAGGCGGGCGTGCTTCATGGCGCAACAACCGCGGGGGCCGGCCGCCGCATGGCCGCTCCGGCGCGGCCCGCCACGCCGCGGTAGACCTCGATTGTCATCTCCGCCGACCTGCGCCAGTTGAACTGAAGGGCGCGGCTCAGTCCGAGTCTCTCCATGCGCGCGCGAAGGTCCTGATCCAGAATGAGATCACTCATTGCCCGCACCATGTCGTCAGTGGAGTGTGGGTTGAAGTAGACGGCGGCCGCGCCGGCCACCTCCGGGCAGGCCGAAACGTCCGAGCATGCCACCGCACGCCCGCAAGCCATCGCCTCCAGGAGCGGCAGGCCGAAACCCTCATACAAAGAGGGGAAGACGAACACTTCGCAGGCGTTGTAGAGGAGCAGCAGTTCCTCGTCGGTGACGAAGCCGGTGAAACGCACCCTGTCTCCGACACCTGACATCCGCACCGCCTCTTTCACATGTCCCGAGAACCAGGTATCCTGGCCGGCAAGCACCAGGCTGTAGGACGACCGGGGCAGCCTGCGGGTCAACTCGGCGAACGCGCGCACCAGGCCCAGCTGGTTCTTACGCGGCTGGAGATCCCCCACGTTCAGCAGAAAGGGGGCGCCGACCCCGAACCGGGCGAGCACCTTCTGCGCCGCCTTCGCCCGGTCCAAGGGCCTGAAGACGGGTGATGCAGCGTTGGGCACAACTGCGATCGCCGCGGGGTCCAGGCCATAGGCCCGGGCGATCGCCGCGCGCGAGAACTCGCTGCCGGTCACTACCCTGGCGGCGGCACGCACGGTACGGCGCACTGTCAACCGCAACTGCCTGGCGCGCAGAAAGTGGAAGTACTCCGGGTGATGGAGAAAGCTGACGTCGTGAACGCTTACCACCACGGGGACCGGACAAGCCAGGGGAGCCGTATACTGCACGTGGAGCAGGCTGGGGCTATCCCGGTGAAGGCGCCGGCTCAGGTCGAAACCCAGCCTCACGAACGGGTTGCGCGCCACCGTGCGGCGCTCCACGCCCGCCGGAACCCAGCCGTTCGAGCCGCTCGGAGACAGGTATGCCAGAAACTCGGCGCCCGGATCAACCTGAACGAGGCTCGCCAACAGGTTTCTTACATAGACCTCGTTGCCCGTCAGCCTGCGGCCGATGGCGTGGGCGTCGATGGCGTAGCGCATCCGAACATTACAGTATATAGTGGCGAAATCCGGTGGAGTGCTAGAAGCCGGCCGCTCCCAGCCCTGCCCAGGCCGATTCCCACGTAAAACCACGCTCGTACGAACTCCGGCCCGCGGCGCCCAGCCTCTGGCTCTGTTCGGCCGACTCCAGCAGACCCGACACGGCGGCGGCGAAGTCCTCCGGGCGATCTGCCAGCAGGATGTTGACGCCTCCGCGCGCTGGCAGTCCTTCGGCTCCCACCGTGGTGGACACTACGGGACGCCCGGCGGCCCAGGCTTCGAGTATTTTCACGCGGGTGCCGCTGCCCGCTCGCAGGGGCGCGACAATAACCTGGCAGGCGGCCAGCGCCCTCGTTGCGTCGGCGGGTGGGCCGGCCAACTCCACGTGCGGGTCGCCGTCCACCCATCTGCGCACGGCTTCAGGGTTCTTTCCGATCAACCGCCAGATCAACCTCGGCCAGCGGCGCCGGAGCAGTGGCCAGATGCTCCGGTGGAAGTAGCGCACTGCGTCCGCGTTCGGGTCGTACTCAAGATTCCCGGAGAAGGCGATCACGTGCCCGGCGGGGCACTGGGGGAGCGGAATCCAGGGAAGCGCGTTGGGGTACACAAGCACGCGGCTGGTGGGGCTGGCGGCCCTGATCGCATCCGAGTCGGGCTCGGAAACCGCCAGCACCAGCGAATAGCGTGGCAGCCAGAGGCGCTCCAGCCGGAGCGAAGCACGCGCGAAGCGCCTGAACACCGCGCCCGCGGCGACGCCCGCCACTTCCGCCCTCCGGGCCATCAGAAGGGACTCGACGTTGTGCAGGTCGAGCACCACGCGCCGGCTGACCGGCGCCGCCTGCTCCCAGTACGGAGCGCACCACAGGTGCTCGATCAGCGCGACATCGTAGCTGCGGCCCCGCAGGAACTCCCGGATGGGAGCCTGGAAGCCGGAGAACCGGTCCGAAAGCGGAGGAACGCCGCGCAAGGAACGCGAGACGGTCCTGGCGACCCGCGTCAAGGGGCTCCGGGAGTGGCGCGGCAGCTCCAGGGTGAGGGTGTCGCCTACTAACCCCGGGGGGATGCTGCCGGCGGGGTCCGGTTCCCCGTGCTGCCGGAAGAGGATGGCGTCCACCTTGTGGCGGCGCCCCAGGTAGTGTAGGAGCGAGGCCGAGCGCAGCGCGCCGCCTCCGGCCAGCGGGTAGGGAGCCTCCGGGCTCAAGAACAGGGCGGTGGAGCGCCGGCCGCTATCCAAGATGCTGGTCTCCGGCGGCCCCGAGCGCTTCCGCATAGACCTCGCGGGTCAGTCGCGCGGTGCGGGCCCATGAGAAACATGCCGCGCGCCTGAGAGCTTCCGCGCGGGGCCGGGGCGGGAGCCCGGAGCCGGCGGCTGCGCTGCACATGGCCTCCAACCAGCCCCTGCCGTCGCTGGGGTCAACCAGCCAGGCGGCGCCGCATGTGAGTTCCTCCAGAGCCGGGATCCGGGAACAGATCACCAGCGCGCCGCACTGCATGGCCTCCAGCACAGGCAGGCCGAAACCCTCGTACAGCGAAGGGTACAAACATGCCAGCGCGCCGGAGTAGAGTCCCGGCAGGTCTTCTTCGGCGACCTCGCCCAGTATGTGTAGACCCGGCTCGACGGGTGGCGTGTCGCTGTCACTGCGCCGCGGCCCGGCCAGCAACAGCTCGACGCCTGACCGGCGGTGGGCTTCGCGCCAGGCGGCGATGAGCAGAGACAGGTTCTTGCGCGGCTCGATCATCCCCACATGCAGGAAGTAGGGCCGCGGACGCGGCGGCGGTTCCGCGGGACGGAAGTGCGCCGAGGCCGCCAGTGGTATGGCGCGAATCCGGGCCGCGTTGATACGGAAGTGACGGATGGCTTCCCGGCGCACCGCGTCACTGGGCGTAATGATCCTCGCTGCCAGGCCGAGCCGGACAAGCCACGGGGTGCGGCGCCTGACGAACCCGGCGCCCGCGTGCCAGGCCGGGTCGAGCCAGGGCGACAGGTCGTGCAACGTCATCACGCTCGGGCGCAGCGGCAGCCACGGCACCGAGAAGTGCGTGCCGTGAAACAGCGACGCGCCGCAGGCCGCCATCGCCCTGTGAACCCCCCATGTCCACCAGCGCCTCTGGAGGCCGTTGCCAGGAGGCTCGCCGCGGCGCAGGTTGGGGGGCAGGGCGGGGGGGGCCTGGAAAGGCTGGTCCGAGATCAGAGTGAATGCGTCCCCCGGATACTCTTCGGCCAGCGCCTTGGACAGTTCCCGGACATAGCGGGCGATGCCACCCGCCGGGAGCGTGACGGGCGTGGCGTCGAGGGCCACTTTCATTCGAGTTTCCGTGGCCGGGACTCGGATACGGCCACTCCCTTACGGTCGCGGTTCAGTGGCGGCACCGGGTTAGGCCTTGACGGCCGCCTCCGCCGTCTCCCTGACCGTGCGGCGCGACTCGGCCACGTAGTTAGCCGCGCGCAGCAGGGACTCGAAGGTGCCGGCGTCCGTCCACCAGCCGTCCAGGAAGGCGAAGCTCATCAGGCCATCCCGGATGTAGGCATTGTTGACGTCGGTGATCTCGAGCTCGCCGCGGGCGCTCGGCACCAGCGTGTGGATCTTGTCGAATACGGTCCGGTCGTACATGTAGATGCCCGTGACGGCGTAGTTGGACCTCGGATTCTCGGGCTTCTCCTCGATTCCCACGATGCGGTCGCCTCTCACTTCGGCGACGCCGAAGCGCTTGGCGTCGGGGACCTCTTTCAGCAGGACCTTGGCTCCGGCCGGCTGGCTGCGGAACTCGTTGACGGCCTGCCTGATGCTGCACCCGATGATATTGTCGCCCAGGATCACGCAGAGCTTCTGCCCTTCGGCGAAGTGCTCGGCCAGGCTCAGGGCCTCGGCGATGCCGCCCTCGCCTTCCTGGTAGGCGTAGTTGATCTGGTTGAGGCCGAACTCCTTGCCGTTGGCCAGGAGCCTGAGGAAGTCACCGGCGGTCTTTCCGCCGGTCACGACCATGATTTCCCTGATGCCCGCATCCACGAGCGTCTGGATCGGGTAGTAAATCATGGGTTTATCGTAGATGGGCAGCAGGTGCTTGTTAGTGATCTTCGTAAGCGGATAAAGCCGGCTCCCCGTTCCACCTGCCAGTACAACGCCCTTCATGGCCACCTCCGGCTCAGGCAAAACCTCATGATACAATACCGGCGGCGCGGACCCCCGCGCCTCAGGGAGAGCTTGCGTGTGCCGCCGTATCGCAATCCTGCTGCTGTTGATCGTCCTCGGGTTGAACATCTACAGGGCGTGGACTCAGTCGATTACCGCCGATGAGGCCTTCGCCGAGAGCCTGTTCTTGAACGGGCACATCTCGCGCCTGTTCAACTCATATGACGCCTCCCATCATGTCCTGCACACGCTTCTGACGAAGTTGTCCGTGCTGGCGTTCGGCCTATCGGAGTTCACGCTGCGGCTTCCGAGCCTTCTGGGGGGACTGTTCTACCTGGCCACTCTCTACCGCCTGACACGGCATGTTTTCGGCGGTGGCGGCCAGTTTCTGCTGGCGTTCGCCCTTGCCGGCCTGAACCCGCTGGTGCTGGATCACCTGTCCGCCGCCAGAGGATACGGCCTCGCCCTGGCGCTGTTTCTCTGGAGCCTCCACCAGATGCTGCTCTACAGCGGCGGGGATCACGACACCTCACGCGTGCTGAAGGCGGGTCTGGGCCTGGGCCTGTCGGTGGCGGCCAACCTGACTCTGCTGGTGCCGGCGACGGCGCTCGCCGTTCTCTTCCTTCTTGTACTTGTGAGGAGCGGGCGTCTCTCCGCCGCTCTGGACGCGTTCGTGGTGCCCGGCATCGTGACCGCCTTCGTCATCGTCGTCCTGCCCCTCACCAAGGCGACGCGCGAGCACTTCTACGTGGGGTTGGCGTCTGTCGGGGAATCCCTCAGGCTGCTGGTGGCGCTGTCCATGTTCCATCACCCGCTCGACCCCCGCGTTTCGGCGGTTCTGCCACAGCCGGATTTCTGGTACGCCCTCTTTGGATACCTGCTGGCTCCCGCGGTGCTCGCGGCGGCCGGGGCCGCGGCGTCAGTTGTGCTGTGGCGCTGGTGGAGGGGGCGGCGCCTGGCGCTCGCCGGCGGCCCCGCGCGCTTTCTGCTGCTGGGAGGGGGATCCCTGGTGCTGTCGGTGGGGATCCTGGTGGCGCTGCACGGGGCCATGAAGGTCCTTTACCCCTACGCCCGGACGGGGCTGTACCTGATCCCGCTGTTTACCCTGACGGCACTGGCGCTGCCGGCCAGCCTCGGAACACGCCGCAGGGCTTCCCGTCTTGTCGGCGGGCCTCTGTGGGCGGTGGGGGCGTTCACCGTGCTGATTTACCTCCTGCAACTCCCGACCAAGGTCTACGGTGAGTGGACCTACGACAGTTCGACCAAAGACATCGTTAACCTGATCCGCGACCGCCAGCGGGAACGGCCGCTCTCCAGGGTGCGAGTGGGGATCACCTGGATGCTCGAGCCGAGCATCAACTTCTACCGGCGCATCTACAGTCTGGACTGGCTGGCGCCGGTGGAGCGCAAGGACCCCGACGGGGACTACGATTACTTCGCTCTGCTGGAAGCGGACGCCGCACTCATCAAGAAGCGGGGCCTGCGGGTGCTCTTCCACGACCCCGCCGCGGGCGTCTACCTGGCCGAGCCCGCGGGCTTGCGGCAATCGTACAGATAGATGGTGTGCCCGATGGCGCCCATTGGCTCCATCGCCCGAAGCCACGAGTTCAGGCCGGGCTCGACGTAGACGTCTCTCAAGACCGTGGCCGGCACGGCCACGACGCAGTCCAGGATCTCTCGTCCCTCTGCGCCCCAGGCGGCGGGCCCCGATTAGGCGGTCCAGGGCGCGCATCCATGGCGTCCGCCGAGCCCGGTAGTTCCAGACAACGAACAGGGGGGGCAGGGGATCGCGGCGGCCCCCGTGTGCTTGACGGCGTGGGCGAAACCCGCGAGGAGGCCGACAGGCACGAGCGGCCGTATGTCACGGCCGGTCTCCCAAATGCGCAGAAGGTAGAACAACGCAAAGACGACCACGGCCAAGGTCACATCGTTGTAGTGTCCCGAGTCAGAAGTTCGCTGAACAAATGCGCCCGCTGACGCGCGCGGTTCTGTGCTTTCGAGGTGTTGCACGGAACCGCGATGCAAGCCAGAAGCCGGTAGGCCAAGCTGTGAGCATAACCGGGTTCAGCGGGACGTCAGCGGACACAAAGGGGTGCTGAAAGCGACAGAAGGCGGGCCTCCGAGGGGAGGACGGGGGCGAACAACCTGAAACGCCGGCAATAGCAGACCATCACATGAATTGGCGGGCCGCCAAGAAAGGGCCCGCCCGGACCGCGCACAGGGAGTGAGGACATGAAGCCAAACCACATCGTCTGCCTCTGGTTCGATAAGGACGCCCTTGAGGCGGCGCGATTCTACGCCGCCACGTTCCCGGGCAGCGAAGTGACCGCCGTTCACTATGCGTCCGGCGACTACCCGGGCGGCAAGGAGGGCGATGCGCTGACAGTGGAGTTCACCGTTGCCGGCATCGCATGTCCTGGTCTCAACGGCGGC
>JBBITL010000081.1:0-18522 GCA_037440765.1 Solibacteraceae bacterium | reverse complement strand
GGCTACAACTGCATCTTCGTGGGGTCCAAGGGCTACCTGGGGACCAGTGGCCGAGGCGAGGGCGTGGGCCTGCTGCCGGGCTCAAGGTGGGCCGAGTACCGGCTGCCAACGCCCTACCTGCAACGCTCGCCGGGACACCAGCGCGACTGGATCCGGGCCTGCAAGGGCGGAGCTCCAGCCTGCTCCAGTTTTTCAATCGCCGGGCCCTACACCGAGTGGCTGGTGCTGGGGTCCGCTGCAATCCACACCGAGGGCCGGCTCATGTGGAACAACGCCCGCGGCGAGTTCACCAACGGCAAGCAGGTCATGCGATGGGTTAGGCCCACCTACCGCAAGGGGTGGGACGTCAAGATTTAGAAAGCCTCCCGGGGCTTGGATTGTTTTGATTTACGGGCGTTAATCCCCTAGCTGCTGGTGGTGTATGTAACTTAATAACAATATCGTAAAGTAGTTTTTGCAATCTCCGGGGACTTGTGATATAAACATCTGGGGTTTTTTCGCAGCCGAAGCCTGAAGGGGCGCTTGCCGCATGGAGGCGGGCATTCCAAATAGAGTGCGGCTTTGTAACGCAACGCAGGATTTGAGCGGGAGGGTCAGCTTATGTCAGTGAAGAAAACAGGGATGCAAGCGCTTTGCATCCTCTTATTGTTTTGTCTGAGCGCGTCGGCCCAGATTGTGTCGAGCAGCATCGTGGGCACGGTCGCGGATCCGGCTGACGCGATCATCCCGGGCGCCGAGGTCCAGCTCACCGACCAGTCGACGGGATACGTGCGCGAGGTCAAGTCCAACGAGGTCGGGCTATTCCGTTTCATGAGCATCCCGGCGAGCACCTACACCGTCACCATCAAGGCGCCGGGCTTCAGGAGCTACCAGCAGCGGGACATCCATCTTGCAAGCAGCGAGTTGCGCGAGTTGGGCCGGATCAGCCTCATGATCGGGGCCACCTCCGACCAGATTTCGGTGACCGCCGAGGCCACGCCGGTGCAGACGGCCTCGAGCGAGAGGTCGTCGCTGGTATCCGGCGAGCAGTTGCTGATGATCGCGCTTCGCGGGCGCGACCTGATGGCGCTGCTGAACACCATACCTGGTGTGGTGAGCACGAGCACCGCGGAAACCACCAGCGTGAGCTCCATCGGCGGCGTCAACGTGAGCGGAGGCGGCACCAACAGGAACAACTTCACGGTGGACGGCGTGGCCAACCTGGACACCGGCTCGAACAGCACCAGCCACTACCAGCCCAATATGGACGCGATTTCCGAAATCCGGGTGCTGACGACCAACTACCAGGCGGAGTACGGGCGGATGTCGGGCGGCCAGATCAGTGTCGTAACCAGGAGTGGCGGCCAGCAGTTCCGCGGCAGCATGTGGTACACCAAGCGGCACGAGAGCTGGAACGCCAACAGCTACTTCAACAACTTCGAGGGCAACGCCCGCAGCTTGTACCGCTTCAACGTCTACGGTTTCGGCGTGGGCGGACCGGTCTACATCCCGAAGGTCTTCAACAAGGAGAAGCAGCGGTTCTTCTTCTTCGCGTCGCAGGAGTACACCAAGCAGAGGCCCTCGACCTCGATCAACTACTACAACGTTCCGACCGCGCTGGAGAGGACGGGCGACTTCTCGCAGAGCCTGAACAACAACGGCGCGCTGATCACGCTGTTTGATCCGAACGTGCCGGCCCCGGCCACGCGCGTGCCCATTCCGGGCAACAGGATGAACGCCGCCTTCTACCGGGACGCGGCCTCGGCGGCGGCGGGCCAGGGGATTCTGAACTTCCTCCCGCTGCCTAACCGCTGCGATCTCAACGGCAACGCCACGGGGTGCTACACGGAGACGGATCAGGCCCAGATCAACCGCCGGAATCACCGCAGCGAGTACACCATGGAGTATCCGCGGCGCAACGACGTGATCCGGTTCGACACCTACCTGACGTCGAAGCTGACCGGTTCGTTCCGCTTCATCCGGGATTACGATCTGCGGAAGGGCACCAGCCTCGGCATGATGCTCAAGAACGCCAAGGGGGAATGGGCGCCGTACACCGAGCACGCTCCCAACCCGGGCCACGGCTACTCGGTGGGGATCACCTACACGATCACGCCGTCGATGGTGAACGAATTCACCTTCGGCAAGAGCTGGAACAGTTGGAACTGGTATGCAAGCGACCCTTCGCAGCTTGACCGGAAGAACATGGGCAATCCGCCCTCCTGGAACGACTTTGCGAAGGACCCGAACTTCATCAAGGATCAGAATCTGAAGCGGCCGACTCTGTCGCCGGGCTCGCAGAACTACGCCGTCTACGTGCCGATTGTCAGCTTCGGGGCCCCCACGGCCACCCAAAGCGGCTTCAGCCAGACGCGTCCCTACACCAACTGGAACGACATCTACAGCTTCAGCAACAGCGTGAGCTACGTGCGCGGGCGGCACAGCTTCAAGAGTGGCGTCTACTACGAGCGGACGGGCAAGTGGCAGCAGGCCGGCCCCAACTACCTGGGGAATTACGCCTTCGGCAACGCCACGGCGTTTCCGCAGGACACCAACAACGGTTTCGCCAACGCCTGGATCGGGCAGTTCCAGACCTACCAGGAAGGTAACCGCGTCATCGGCGACTACTGGTTTACAAGCGTCGAGTTTTTCGTGCAGGACAACTGGCGCGTGAACCGGCGGCTGACGCTGGACCTTGGGGTCCGCTTCTATCACCTGAAGCCTCAGGAGAACCTGAATCACTACTCGGCGGTCTGGGTGGGGTCCACGTACGATCCGGCCAAGGCCGGGAGGCTGTACTACCCGGCGCTGGCGACCGGCGCCAATCCGGCGTTCAGGGCAGGGTCATCGGTGGCCTACGACCCGGTGACGAGGGTGGAGACCTTCAACGCGCTGGCCAATACGTTTGTCCCGTTCACGGCCGGCGGGTATGCCACGGCGCCGAACTACTTCAACGGCATGCAGGTGGCTGACGGGAAGAATCCGAACGTTCCGCTGACGTTGTTCACGGTGCCGTTCCTGGCTCCGGGCATTCGCGCCGGTCTGGCCTGGGACGTGTTCGGCAACGGAAAGACGGCCATCCGGACCGGAGTTGGACAGACCTTCAACCGGGGCGACGGAAACCAGATCATGGGGTTCGGAGGCAATCCGCCTTCGGCCTACAACCGGCAGGTGTATTACGGGAACATCTCCGCACTGCCGGCCTTCGCCGACCGCGCGGCGGTCGTGCCGATCAGTTCCGGATCGATAGTGGGGAGGCAGAAGTACGAAGCCTCGGTGAACGGGAACTTCAGCATCCAGCAGAACCTCGGTTTCGGAACGGTGGTGGACGCGGGCTACGTCATCAACCTGCGGCGCAACACGCTCGTAACGGAGCGGCTGAACGAGCCGCCGATGTACGCCGAGTACAATCCGGCGTACTACAACCCGCAGGCGGCCCACATCGCGCCGGGCCAGTCAGGCAAGCACCTGAACAACAACTTTTACCGCCCGCTGGCGGGCCTGGGCGCCATCACCATGAACACATTCTCGGGTTCCAGCAACTACCACGCGTTGCAGGTATCCGTGCGGCGCAACATGAGCCGGGGGCTCTCCTACGGACTGGCTTACACGTGGCACAAGATCATGTCCTACGGGAACCCCAGCCCGTACGACAATCCCTTCTTCTTCCAGCGGACCAAAGGGCCGTCGTACAGCGGCGCGCCCCAGGTGCTGGTGGTCAACTACATCTATGAGATTCCGGGACTCGGAAGGCGGTTCAACATCCGGCCGTTGGGCTGGGTGACGGACAACTGGACGATCTCCGGCATCACCACGCTGCACAGCTACAGCCGCATCGGGGTGCCCGGCATCTCCTTCACGGGGACCACGACGAACAACCCGGGGCCGAACTTTACCGGCTCCTTCGAGGGCGCCCGGATGCTGGTGCTCGGCAACGCCTCCGGCAGGTACCTGACCAATACGGGCGAGGTGCTTGACAAGCCGAACCAGTACGCTTCGTTCGACTGGCAGCCTTTCATGATTCCGACGCCTTGCGGTTGGACCAACCAGAACATGGGCTGCTTCGGCAACGCCGGGGCGGGCAGTCTGATCACCATCCCGATGCGGATCAACAACTGGGACCTTACCCTGGCCAGGAATTTCAGGGTGACCGAGCGCAGGACCCTGACGTTCCGCGCCGAGGCTTACAACATCTGGAACCACACGCAGTTCAACGGAGTCAACAGCACGATTCAGTACAATCTCCCCGACTGGCAGAGGGGAGTGCTGACGCAGAGCAACAACCTGCTGGGCCGCTTCACTTCGACCCGCAGTCCGCGGCAGTTGGCCATGACGCTGCGGTTCCAGTTCTGACGCTTCGTTGTACCCTGGCAGGGGCCGGGCATGCCCGGCCCCTGTTTTTTTTGCTCCCCTCGCGGCACATTAAACCCAACGATTAACGTCTGGCAATCTGCGCCGATCCGTGGTATCCTGACTGTACGGCACAAGGGGTGAAGCGTGCGAGACGTTAATGTCTCATAATTCCGTTTCATTAATTATGCGTGAGCCTTATAGTGCGAAACGGCAGTCGAACAGGAGGGTCAGCCGATGTCAGTGAAAAGAACTGGGATGCACATGGCATGCATCCTCGTATTGTTTTGTCTGAGCGCGTCGGCGCAGGTTGTGTCGAGCAGCATCGTCGGCACGATCACGGATCCGGCTGACGCGATCATCCCGGGCGCCGAGGTCCAGCTCACCGACCAGTCGACGGGATACGTGCGCGAGGTCAAGTCCAACGAGGTCGGGCTATTCCGTTTCATGAGCATCCCGGCGAGCACCTACACCGTCACCATCAAGGCGCCGGGCTTCAGGAGCTACCAGCAGCGGGACATCCATCTTGCAAGCAGCGAGTTGCGCGAGTTGGGCCGGATCAGCCTCATGATCGGGGCCACCTCCGACCAGATTTCGGTGACCGCCGAGGCCACGCCGGTGCAGACGGCCTCGAGCGAGAGGTCGTCGCTGGTATCCGGCGAGCAGTTGCTGATGATCGCGCTTCGCGGGCGCGACCTGATGGCGCTGCTGAACACCATACCTGGTGTGGTGAGCACGAGCACCGCGGAAACCACCAGCGTGAGCTCCATCGGCGGCGTCAACGTGAGCGGAGGCGGCACCAACAGGAACAACTTCACGGTGGACGGCGTGGCCAACCTGGACACCGGCTCGAACAGCACCAGCCACTACCAGCCCAATATGGACGCGATTTCCGAAATCCGGGTGCTGACGACCAACTACCAGGCGGAGTACGGGCGGATGTCGGGCGGCCAGATCAGTGTCGTAACCAGGAGTGGCGGCCAGCAGTTCCGCGGCAGCATGTGGTACACCAAGCGGCACGAGAGCTGGAACGCCAACAGCTACTTCAACAACTTCGAGGGCAACGCCCGCAGCTTGTACCGCTTCAACGTCTACGGTTTCGGCGTGGGCGGACCGGTCTACATCCCGAAGGTCTTCAACAAGGAGAAGCAGCGGTTCTTCTTCTTCGCGTCGCAGGAGTACACCAAGCAGAGGCCCTCGACCTCGATCAACTACTACAACGTTCCGACCGCGCTGGAGAGGACGGGCGACTTCTCGCAGAGCCTGAACAACAACGGCGCGCTGATCACGCTGTTTGATCCGAACGTGCCGGCCCCGGCCACGCGCGTGCCCATTCCGGGCAACAGGATGAACGCCGCCTTCTACCGGGACGCGGCCTCGGCGGCGGCGGGCCAGGGGATTCTGAACTTCCTCCCGCTGCCTAACCGCTGCGATCTCAACGGCAACGCCACGGGGTGCTACACGGAGACGGATCAGGCCCAGATCAACCGCCGGAATCACCGCAGCGAGTACACCATGGAGTATCCGCGGCGCAACGACGTGATCCGGTTCGACACCTACCTGACGTCGAAGCTGACCGGTTCGTTCCGCTTCATCCGGGATTACGATCTGCGGAAGGGCACCAGCCTCGGCATGATGCTCAAGAACGCCAAGGGGGAATGGGCGCCGTACACCGAGCACGCTCCCAACCCGGGCCACGGCTACTCGGTGGGGATCACCTACACGATCACGCCGTCGATGGTGAACGAATTCACCTTCGGCAAGAGCTGGAACAGTTGGAACTGGTATGCAAGCGACCCTTCGCAGCTTGACCGGAAGAACATGGGCAATCCGCCCTCCTGGAACGACTTTGCGAAGGACCCGAACTTCATCAAG
The DNA here is from genome assembly GCA_037440765.1 of Solibacteraceae bacterium. Lineage (GTDB taxonomy): Bacteria > Acidobacteriota > Terriglobia > Bryobacterales > Bryobacteraceae > DTKY01. The sequence goes on along the minus strand of JBBITL010000081.1, from coordinate 12,318 downwards.
GATCAGAATCTGAAGCGGCCGACTCTGTCGCCGGGCTCGCAGAACTACGCCGTCTACGTGCCGATTGTCAGCTTCGGGGCCCCCACGGCCACCCAAAGCGGCTTCAGCCAGACGCGTCCCTACACCAACTGGAACGACATCTACAGCTTCAGCAACAGCGTGAGCTACGTGCGCGGGCGGCACAGCTTCAAGAGTGGCGTCTACTACGAGCGGACGGGCAAGTGGCAGCAGGCCGGCCCCAACTACCTGGGGAATTACGCCTTCGGCAACGCCACGGCGTTTCCGCAGGACACCAACAACGGTTTCGCCAACGCCTGGATCGGGCAGTTCCAGACCTACCAGGAAGGTAACCGCGTCATCGGCGACTACTGGTTTACAAGCGTCGAGTTTTTCGTGCAGGACAACTGGCGCGTGAACCGGCGGCTGACGCTGGACCTTGGGGTCCGCTTCTATCACCTGAAGCCTCAGGAGAACCTGAATCACTACTCGGCGGTCTGGGTGGGGTCCACGTACGATCCGGCCAAGGCCGGGAGGCTGTACTACCCGGCGCTGGCGACCGGCGCCAATCCGGCGTTCAGGGCAGGGTCATCGGTGGCCTACGACCCGGTGACGAGGGTGGAGACCTTCAACGCGCTGGCCAATACGTTTGTCCCGTTCACGGCCGGCGGGTATGCCACGGCGCCGAACTACTTCAACGGCATGCAGGTGGCTGACGGGAAGAATCCGAACGTTCCGCTGACGTTGTTCACGGTGCCGTTCCTGGCTCCGGGCATTCGCGCCGGTCTGGCCTGGGACGTGTTCGGCAACGGAAAGACGGCCATCCGGACCGGAGTTGGACAGACCTTCAACCGGGGCGACGGAAACCAGATCATGGGGTTCGGAGGCAATCCGCCTTCGGCCTACAACCGGCAGGTGTATTACGGGAACATCTCCGCACTGCCGGCCTTCGCCGACCGCGCGGCGGTCGTGCCGATCAGTTCCGGATCGATAGTGGGGAGGCAGAAGTACGAAGCCTCGGTGAACGGGAACTTCAGCATCCAGCAGAACCTCGGTTTCGGAACGGTGGTGGACGCGGGCTACGTCATCAACCTGCGGCGCAACACGCTCGTAACGGAGCGGCTGAACGAGCCGCCGATGTACGCCGAGTACAATCCGGCGTACTACAACCCGCAGGCGGCCCACATCGCGCCGGGCCAGTCAGGCAAGCACCTGAACAACAACTTTTACCGCCCGCTGGCGGGCCTGGGCGCCATCACCATGAACACATTCTCGGGTTCCAGCAACTACCACGCGTTGCAGGTATCCGTGCGGCGCAACATGAGCCGGGGGCTCTCCTACGGACTGGCTTACACGTGGCACAAGATCATGTCCTACGGGAACCCCAGCCCGTACGACAATCCCTTCTTCTTCCAGCGGACCAAAGGGCCGTCGTACAGCGGCGCGCCCCAGGTGCTGGTGGTCAACTACATCTATGAGATTCCGGGACTCGGAAGGCGGTTCAACATCCGGCCGTTGGGCTGGGTGACGGACAACTGGACGATCTCCGGCATCACCACGCTGCACAGCTACAGCCGCATCGGGGTGCCCGGCATCTCCTTCACGGGGACCACGACGAACAACCCGGGGCCGAACTTTACCGGCTCCTTCGAGGGCGCCCGGATGCTGGTGCTCGGCAACGCCTCCGGCAGGTACCTGACCAATACGGGCGAGGTGCTTGACAAGCCGAACCAGTACGCTTCGTTCGACTGGCAGCCTTTCATGATTCCGACGCCTTGCGGTTGGACCAACCAGAACATGGGCTGCTTCGGCAACGCCGGGGCGGGCAGTCTGATCACCATCCCGATGCGGATCAACAACTGGGACCTTACCCTGGCCAGGAATTTCAGGGTGACCGAGCGCAGGACCCTGACGTTCCGCGCCGAGGCTTACAACATCTGGAACCACACGCAGTTCAACGGAGTCAACAGCACGATTCAGTACAATCTCCCCGACTGGCAGAGGGGAGTGCTGACGCAGAGCAACAACCTGCTGGGCCGCTTCACTTCGACCCGCAGTCCGCGGCAGTTGGCCATGACGCTGCGGTTCCAGTTCTGACGCTTCGTTGTACCCTGGCAGGGGCCGGGCATGCCCGGCCCCTGCAATTCCCCTGGCCGCTCGATCCTGACCGCGCCGAAGCGGAGAAGGGCTGTCGCTTGCGCGCGCGCGCGCCAGTTGAGCCACGATGCTAGAATCGGATTCGTGCCGGACCTCCGGCGGCGCCGATGTGCGGGATCGCAGGATACGTTACCACTGAGCCCACCGAGTCTCCTGACGCCGTGCTGGAGCGGATGGCTGGAATCCTCGCGCACCGCGGCCCGGACGGGTTCGGGTACTACCGCGACGTGCACGCGCGGCTGGGGCACAGGCGCCTAAGCATTGTTGACCTGGCAGGCGGCGGCCAACCCATGTTCAACGAGGACGGGTCGCTGGTGGTGGTCTACAACGGTGAAATCTTCAACCACGCGCAGTGGCGCGCTCCACTGGAGGCGGCCGGGCACCTCTACCGGAGCCGGTGCGACACGGAACTGATCCTGCACGCGTACGAAGAGCACGGCCCGGAAGCCCTCGAGCGCTTCCGGGGCATGTTCGCCTTCGCCATATGGGACCGGCGCAACCGGGCGCTTTTCTGCGCGCGCGACAGGCTGGGCAAGAAGCCCCTGTACTACTACTGGGATGGCCGGCTGTTTGCGTTCGCCTCCGAGATCAAGGCGCTGTTCGAGCACCCCTCCATCTCGCCGGCGCTGGATGACTCGACGCTCGCCGAGTACCTGGCGTTCGGCTACCTGAGCGACGAGCGCACCATGTTCGCCGGCATACGCCAGTTGATGCCCGGGCACTGGCTGAGGCTGACCCTCCACCCGGAGGGGCCGCGTGTGCAGATCCGCCAGTACTGGGACGCGCCGAAGGGGCCGGACACCGGGGAGAGCCGGGATGAGGAAGCGCTGGTCCGGGAGTGCCGCGAGCGGCTGGAAGAAACCGTGTGGCTGCGGCTGATGAGCGACGTGCCGCTCGGCATGTTCCTGAGCGGAGGCGTCGATTCCAGCGTGATCGCCGCCCTGATGAAGCGCATGGTGAGCGGGCCGGTGGCCACCTTCAGCGTGGGATACCGCGAGACGGAGTTCAGCGAGTTGGCCTGCTCGCGGCGGGTGGCCGAGCACCTTGGGACAAAGCACGAGGAAGTGGTGATCGGCCCGGAGGAGTGCTTCAACGCCCTGCCGCGGCTGGTGTGGCACGAGGACGAGCCGATTACGTGGCCATCGAGCGTTTCCCTGTACTTCGTTTCGCGGCTAGCCTCACGGCGGGTGAAGGTGGTGCTCACCGGAGAAGGCAGCGACGAACTGTTCGCGGGATATGCCCGCTACGGTCACTACCTGCGCAGCCTGAACTGGATGCGATACTACGGGGCGGCGCCGCGGGCACTGCGCGACGGGCTGCGACGGTGGATCGCGGCAAGCGGCCTGCTCCCGGCCGGCCTCAGGCGCAAGCTTCAGCACACGGTACTGGGGCGCGCCGAGGGACTAAGGTCCCTGTACCTGGACAATTTCTACTGCGCCTTTTCCGCGGCGGACCTGGAGGGCCTGGTGAAGTCCCACCCGGCGCCGTACGGCGGGTTCGAGGCGTACCACGCCGCCGCCGGGGAGCCGCTGGCGCGACTGCTATACGCCGACCAGAAGACCTACCTGGTCGAACTGCTGCGCAAGCAGGACCGGATGAGCATGGCCTGCTCGATCGAGAGCCGTGTGCCCTTCCTCGACCACCCGTTGGTCGAGTTTGCGGCGCGCGTGCCGGCCGGGCTGAAGATCCGCAATGGCGTGGCCAAGTACATCCTCAAGCGGGCCGCCTCGGACCTGCTGCCGGAGGCGATCATTCACCGGCGCAAGATGGGATTCCCGACCCCGCTGGGCCAGTGGCTGCACGGGGAGGCCGGAGCGAGGGCCATGGAACTGATCCAGCGCCCGGACGGCCTCGTCGCCGAGCACCTGGACTTGAGGGCGGTGGGGGAGCTTATCGAACGTCACCGCAGCCGGAAGGAAGACGCCACCGATCGGATCTGGCGCCTGCTGAACCTCCAGCTCTGGGGCGACGTGTTCCTCACGGGGCGGCGGGAGACGGTGTGGGACGGTTTTGTCCCCGCGTCCCTGGCGGGCGCGGGCGGGGTCTGACGGCGATGGAGGTCCTGCTGCTGGGTCCGTATCCGCCGCCGCACGGGGGAGTTCAGAGCAACCTGGTGGCGATCCGGCGGCATCTGCTGGAGCGGGGGGTCCCGTGCCGCGTGGTCAATCTGACCCGGCACCGGCAGCCGGACCATGACGGTGTTCTGTTTCCCAAGTCTGCCCTGGAGGTCGCGCGGCTGCTGTTCGGCCTGAAGTTCGATATCGCGCACCTGCACGTGGGAGGCAGCATCCCCGTTCGAGTGACTCTGCTGGCGCTGCTGTGTACAATGAGGCGCGGCGCCAAGGCCGTGCTCACGCTGCACTCGGGCGGGTACCCGGCCTCGGCCGCCGGGCGGCGGGCAGGAAACTGGACGCTGCGAGGGTTCGTCTTCCGGCGCTTCGACCGCATCATCGCGGTCAATCAGGCGCTGCGGGATATGTTCGTGGAGAAGTTCGGAGTGCCAGCCGGGCGCGTGCGGCTGATCCGGCCCTTTGCGCTCCCCGAGCGGGCTCCGGAGGTTAAGTTCCCCCCGCAGGTGGAGGCGTTCCTCGGGGCGCACGACAAGGTGCTGGTCAGCACGGGGTGGCTGGAGCCGGAGTACGATTTTCCCTTGCAGATCAGGGCGCTGGGCGCTATCCGGGAGCGTCATCCGGGCGCCGGGCTGATGATCCTGGGTGACGGGCGGCTGAAGGAGAGGCTGCGCGGGCAGATCCGCTGCACGGGCTACTCCGAGCATGTTCTGCTGGCAGGCGACGTGCCGCACGATGTGGCCATGGCGGTGCTGGCCCGCTGCGACGTCTACCTTCGCACGAGCTGGTACGACGGCGATTCAGTCTCGGTTCGCGAGGCGCTGCACTTCGGCACGCCGGTGGTCGCCTCAGACAACGGCATGCGGCCGGCGGACGTCACGCTGGTCCCGACGTCGGACCTGAACGCCCTGGTGGAAGCCGTCTCGGCGGCGCTGGCAGGAGGCAGGCGCCCGAGCCCCGCCACGGGCGCCGACGACAGCGGCATCAGGGCCGTCCTGGACTTGTACCGCGAGCTGAGCGGTTGAGCCTCTGCCGGCCGCGCGCGTTGCGGTACACTGCGGTCTGGAACCCCGCCGATGAAAGTCCCTTTCCTGGATCTCAAGCCGCAAAACACGGCCGTGGGGCAGGAATTGAAGGCCGCCTTCGAACGTGTCCTGCGGTCGGGCCAGTTTATCCTCGGCCCCGAGGTGGAGGCGTTCGAGCAGAGCGTCGCGGAGGTGTCCGGCGCGCGCCACGCGCTGGGAGTTTCGAGCGGAACGGACGCCATTCTTTTGGCGCTCATGGCGCTCGGGATCGGGCCGGGCGACGAGTTGCTGTGCCCGTCGTTCACGTTCTTTGCGACGGCGGGATGTGTAGCCCGCGTGGGCGCCACTCCGGTGTTTGTGGATTCCTGCCCGGTATGCTTCAACCTGGACGTGGACGACGCGCGCCGGCGCGTGACCGCGCGCACCAGGGCGATCATACCCGTCCACCTGTTCGGGCAGACGGCCGACATGGACGCCGTGCTGGCGCTTGCCCGGGAACACGGGCTGCGCGTGATTGAGGACGCGGCGCAGGCGATAGGGGCTGCCTATCGCGGCCGGCCGGCCGGCTCGATGGGGGACTTCGGCGCCTTCAGTTTCTTCCCCTCGAAGAACCTGGGCGGGTTCGGCGAGGGCGGGCTGCTGACGACCAACGATGACGCGCTGGCCGAGAGAGCCCGCGTGCTGCGCAACCACGGCATGGAGCCCAAGTACATCCACGGGAGGATCGGCGGCAACTTCCGCATGGATGCGCTCCAGGCCGCCCTGCTGGCGGTGAAGCTGCCGCGGCTTCAGCAGTATGCCGGGCGGCGGCGCGAGAATGCGGCTTATTACTCGGCGCGGCTGGACGGCGCGGGCGTCGTGCTGCCCTCCGCTTACGCCCACAACGAGCACGTCTGGAACCAGTACACGCTGAGGGTTCCCCATGGCCGGCGCGATGCGCTGCGGGACCATCTCAGTTCGAGCGGGATCGGTACGGAGATCTACTACCCGGTTCCGCTGCATCTGCAAGAGTGTTTTCGAAGCGGCTGCGGGCCGCCGGCCGCGCTTCCCGCATGCGAGAGGCTGGCCGCCGAGTGCCTCAGCCTGCCGATCTACCCGGAACTGCCGCGCGAGCAGAGGGACGCGGTGGTGGAGGCGATCATCGGCTTCTTCAGGGACAAGTAACCGCTCGCTCACGCTCGCGGTTCGGTGCGAGGCAGCGGGCTATTGCGCAGGCTGACGGGCCAGTTCTCCCATGCGGCACTCGGCGTGGACGGCCTGGACCGCTTTCTCAAGTCCGCTGCGGTGCACGACGATGGCGATGGTCAGCTCGCTAGCCCCCTGGGCGATGGCTATGATGTTGATCCGCTCGCGCGAGATGGCGGTGAAGATACGTCCGGCCAGACCGGGCGTTCCACGCATGCCCTCCCCGACCACGGCCAGCAGGCCCACGCTCTCATCCACTTCGATGGGCCCCACGTAGCCATGGGCCAGTTCGAGCGCCAGGCCGGTCTCCAGAGCCTGGAGCGCCGTGGCCAGTTCCTCCTTCCGCACCAGGAAGCAGTAGTTCTGGCGATAGCTGGAACTGGACATCACCAGGATCTCCACGTTCGCCCTGGCCAGGGCGTCCAACGCGCGGGCCATCAACTGAGTGGCGTTGATCTCGGGGGACGCTGGCTCCAGCGAGACCAGCGCCACGCTTGCCATCGACGTGACCGCGCGCGGGCCCCCGGGGGCTTCTGTCCTGGCGACGATGCGTGTGCCGGGCTTGTCCAGTGCGAAACTGTTCTTGCTCCAGACCGGAATCCGCTTCTCGATGAGGGGAGCGAGTGTGCGGGGGTGCAGAACCTTTGCGCCGTTGTAGGCCAGCTCGGCGGCCTCGCTGTATGTCAGTTCCCCGAGCACGGCCGCATCCGGCACCAGGCGGGGGTCTGCGGTCATGATGCCGTCCACATCGGTCCAGATCCACAGCTCGGCGGCATCCAGGGCGGAGGCGAGGATGGAGGCCGAGAAATCCGAGCCGCCCCGGCCCAGAGTGGTGGGCCGGCCGTCGGAGGTGGCGCCATTGAAGCCCGTCACCACCGGCAGCACGCCGGCTCCGAGCAGCGGCGCCAGCTTCTGCTGCACCCTCTCTTTCGTCGGCCCCATCAGGGGGCTGGCGTTGCCGAACACGGCGTCCGTGACGATGATACTGGCCGCGTTCACCGCCTGGGCGCGCATGCCGCGGGCCTCCAGGCAGCAGGCCATAAGCAGCGCCGACAGCCGCTCCCCCGCGGCGACGGCCTCGTCCACCGAGCGCGGCGGGCGTTCGCCGAGCATGCGCACTCCGTGTGCGATCCTCTCGAACCCCGAGATCAACTCTTCGATGCCCGCCAGGGCCTCCTTCTGTGCCGCATCCGGAAGCAGCTCGCGGCAGGTTTCGGCGTGGCGGAGCCGGAGTCTTGCGAGGTTGGCTTCGACGCCAGCCTGATCGTCGGCCTCGGCGTGGCGCAGGGTGTCCAGCAGCAGGTCCGTCACCTTGGACATGGCGGAAACCACCGCCACCACGGGACGCGAGTCCCGCTCACGCGCGATGATGCCGGCCGCCACTCGCATGCGCTCGGCCGAGCCCATGCTGGTGCCGCCGAATTTCATGACTAGCAGGTCCTTCAATTGTCCACTCCCTTTCCGTTACTGGTGCGCTTCCGGATGATTCGCAGGATCGTTTCCTCGACCTGTTCGACGGACAGGCCCGTGGTGTCCACGTAGACGGCGTCGGGAGCCTGCACGAGGGGGGCCTCGGCGCGGGTGCGGTCCCGCTGGTCGCGCTGGCGGATCTGGCGGGACATCTCCTCCGGATCGACAGACTCGCCCCTGCCGGCGCTTTCCCTCAGGCGCCGGGCGGCGCGCTCGCCAGGATCGGCGTCCAGAAAGATCTTGATTTCGGCGTCCGGGAAGACCACGGTGCCGATGTCGCGTCCTTCCATCACCACGCTCGACCGTTCGGCCATGCGGCGCTGCCCGGCGACCATGGCCTCCCGGACTCCCGCGAAGGTGGAGACCCGGCTGGCGGCCTCGGAGACCTCGGGGGTGCGAATGGCCTCTGTGACATCCTCGCCGTTGAGCAGGACGCGGGCGCCGCCGGGCTCCAGTTCGATGGCGGACTCGGCGGCCAGTTGCGAGAGGCGGCGGGCGTCGGACAGGTCGATGCCGGTCCTGAGCGCCCACAGGCCCACGGCGCGGTACATGGCGCCGCTGTCGATGTAGAGGAACCCGAGCCTGAGCGCAAGGCGGCGCGCAACTGTGCTCTTGCCTGCTCCCGCCGGACCGTCGATCGCCACCACGATGCGCTTGGCCATGTTTTCGTTGCCGTCCGCCTACAATGGTCTTAAGATGACCTCCCGGGAGTTTGACGCCCTGGTCGAAGAAGCCGTGCGAGCGATAGCTCCACGCTTCCGCCGGCGCCTCCACAACATCGCGTTCGTGGTGGAGCGCGAGCCCCCGCAGCCCGGCCTGCTGGGCCTGTACGAGGGCCGTCCTCTAACCGAGCGCGGCGCCAGCGACGGCTTCACCATGCCGGACCGCATCACGATCTTTCAGGGGCCTCACGAGCGGCTGGCCCGGGACCGCGCCGGCCTAGAAAAACTCCTGAGAGATACAGTATGGCACGAGGTGGCCCACTACTTCGGCTTGGACGAGCGCCGCGTGCGCCGCGCCGAGCGCCGCCGGGAAGCGCGGCGAGCCGGGAGGAACCCGTTTTCCCCCCGCTAGCCCCTTGCCGATCCGGGCGTTTGGGTGGACACTTAGATTCTAAGGAGATGAGTTGAACCCAAGACTCTCTGAGGGGACGTTGGTCCGTGAACCCGCCGAACGCTGGACTGCCGCAGACGCATCGGAACTCTATGACGTGGACCGCTGGGGCAAGTCGTACTTCTCGGTCAGCCCGCAGGGCCACCTGCTGGTGCATCCGGCCAAGGAAGCTTCGCGCTCGATCGACTTGAAGCAACTGGTTGACACGCTGCTGCTGCGCGGCATCTCCCTGCCCATCCTGATCCGGTTCGCGGAGATTCTCAAGCACAGCCTGATGGAGATCCGCCAGGCGTTTGAGCACGCCATCGCCGAGCACGGCTACCAGGGGGGGTACTTGTGCGCCTATCCGATCAAGGTCAACCAGCAGCGCCAGGTGGTGGAAGAGGTGTTTCGGTTCGGACGCCCCTTTAAGTTCGGCCTGGAGGCGGGAAGCAAGCCCGAGTTGCTGGCGGTGCTGGCGGTGGCCGACAACGAGACGCCCATCATCTGCAACGGTTTCAAGGACGACGAGTACATCGAGATGGTGATGCTGGCCAACAAGGTCGGCCGGCAGATCATCCCGGTGGTCGAGAAATTCACCGAGCTGAGCCTGATCATCGAGCACGCCAACCGGGTGGGCGTGCGGCCCACCATCGGGGTGCGGCTGAAGCTGGCCAGCCGGGGGGCGGGCCGGTGGAAGTCGTCGGGCGGTTACCGCTCCAAGTTCGGGCTGACGGCTTCCGAAGCCCTGCGCGCGCTGGAGCAGTTGAAAGCCTGCGATATGGCCGACTGCCTCCAGTTGCTCCACTTCCACCTGGGCAGCCAGATCACCAACATCCGGCTCATCAAGGGTGCGGTCATCGAAGCGGCCCGGATGTACGTGGAACTGCGCACGGCGGGCGCCGGGCTGCGTTACCTGGACGTGGGCGGGGGGCTGGGTATCGACTACGACGGGAGCCAGACCGACTTCGAATCGAGCGTCAACTACACTCTCCAGGAGTACGCCAACGACCTGGTCTATCACATCCAGAGCGTGTGCGACCAGGCGGAAGTGCCTCACCCGACCATCGTCAGCGAGAGCGGCCGGGCCGTGGTCGCCTACCACAGCGCGCTGGTGTTCAACGTCCTGGGGGTCAGCGGCTTCGGGGAGGAGGAGGTGCCGCGGGAGTTGCCCGAGGACGCCGAGCAGCCTCTGACGAGCCTGCTTGAGACCTACCGCTCACTGAGCGTGCGCAACCTGCTGGAAGGCTACCACGACGCGCAGCAGGCTCTGGACGCGGCGCTCAACCTGTTCAGCCTGGGTTATCTGCCGCTCACGCAGCGCTGTCTTGCCGAGAACATGTACTGGGCCATCTGCCGGCGTGTGCAGAAGCTGGCCAAGGAACTGGATGAGTATCCCGAGGAACTGGAGCCGCTGGACGCGATGCTCTCGGACACCTACTTCTGCAATTTCTCGTTGTTCCAGAGCCTGCCGGACAGTTGGGCCGTGAAGCAGTTGTTCCCCATCATGCCCATCCACCGCCTGGACGAGCGGCCCACACGCCACGCGGTGATCGGCGACGTCTCCTGTGACTCGGACGGAAAGATCGACCAGTTCATCGACCGCCGCGACGTGAAGCGCACTCTGCCGTTGCATCCCTTCAACGGGGAGCCTTACTACCTGGGCGCGTTCCTGGTGGGCGCCTACCAGGAGATCCTGGGAGACCTTCACAACCTGTTTGGGGACACCAACGCCGTCCACGTCAGCCTAGGCGAGAACGGGGACGTTATTCTGGAGACCCTGATCAAGGGGGACACGGTCCGCGAGGTCCTCAACTACGTGGAGTTCAGCTCGGAGAACCTGCTGGCCAGCTTCCGCCGCGACGTGGAGGCCGCCGTGCGCGAGGGCCGCATGGGTTACGAGGAGTCGGGCCGGCTGCTGCGTTTCTACGAGGAAGGACTGCGGGGCTACACCTACCTTGAAGATGCGCACGCGCGCTGACCTCAGGCCAGCAGGTTCGCGAGGGCTGCCGGCAGCCGCGGGTACTTGAACTCGAAGCCGGCCTCGAGCGCCGCCCTGGGGAGCGCCCGCTGGCTGCCCAGCACGATCCCCGCCATCTCGCCATACAGCAGGCGTATGGCCCAGGCCGGAACATTCAGCAGTGCGGGGCGGCGCAGCAGACGGGCCAGTTCGCGCGTCAACTCCGCGTTGGTTGACGGGCCCGGCGCGGTCGCATTCAGCGGCCCGCGCAAGGCAGCGTTGTGGAGGGCGAACAGCACCAGCGACACCAGATCCTCAACGTGGATCCAGGACATCCACTGCGCGCCGCCGGCCAGCGTGCCTCCCAGGCCCCATTGGAACGGGGTCAGCATCTGCGCCAGCGCGCCTCCTTCCTTGCCCAGGGCAATACCGGTGCGCAATTTCACCACGCGCACGCCGAGCGACTCGGCCGCGCCGGCCTCCTTCTCCCACTCGGTGCAGACCCCGGCCAGGAAGCCATCGCCGGGGGCGGACGACTCGGTCAGTATCTCTTCGCCCCGATCCCCGTACAGGCCAATGGCTGACGCGCTCACCAGTACCGAGGGGCGGCGCGCGAGCGCCGAGATCGCTTCCACCAGGCGCGCCGTGCCGCCCACGCGGCTGTCGTGGATTCTGCGCCTGGCCCGGGGCGTCCACCTCTGGGCCACCGGTTCCCCCGCCAGGTGTATGACCGCGTCGGCTTCCATCAGGCTCTCGGGTGCCGGAGCCAGCGCGTAGGTGTTCCAGATGGAACATCCTACGTCCGGCCCGTATCCGGTCCTGGCGTGCCGCACCAGCAGGTGCACGCGGTGGCCTTGGGCCAGCAACCGCGGCACCAGGCGCCGCCCGAGGAAGCCCGTTCCACCCGTGACCGCAATATTCACGATTCCAGCTATTCTAAGCGAAAAGGGTCCCGGCCGGTGCGTTCGATCCGGTCGGTCTCCTGGAGATTGTTCCGCCTCTCCCGAAAAACGTGGCTTCAACCGGCGGGCTGGGCAAGCGTTAGGCTGACCTCGAAGCCAGGCGCTTCCAGTCTCTTCACGAGGCGACCCTGGAGTTGCCGCGCGCGGAGGCGCTCGAAGTACAAACCTCCGAGGTCAAGGAATTCGGAGCCCGTCCTCAACAAGCAGCAGGCGGTGACCAGGAGGCTGTGCGCCACTGCGATGACAGCTCGTTACTTACTCGTGGAAGTCAACCAAAAACAACAGAGAGCCTTATGGTCGCGGCGCTTCCAGTTCCGCGCGAGCTTCGGCCAGCGCGGCGGGCAGTGCGCAGCGCTTCCGGCGCCGGCCTTTGCTCAGATCGATGCCTTCCAGCAGCACGC
>JBBITL010000080.1:13708-18952 GCA_037440765.1 Solibacteraceae bacterium | reverse complement strand
GCTAGCCGCCGGCAACCCTGATTTCCGGCGCATCTCAGCTCATTCAGGCCGTGGCGCCCGGGCAAACACCTTCCCCAATCGTCCGGCCCGCACCAAGGCCATCTCGCTCTCGGTCGGCACGCGTAGAACCAGCAACAACGCGGCGTAACTCGCGCCGAACACCCCCGCGCAAACAACCAGGACAGCCAGTGAGCTGGCGCTGCCCGCCGCTATAGCACGGTGGGCCAGTTGGCACACCAGCCCCGCTGCCGCCGCTGCCGCCGCCACTTTCAGGGGCCCAATCAGCATCCCGGCGTCTCTCCATCTCGCTCCCAGCACCCTTCCGTACAACAGCGCTGCCGCTGCGCGCTCCGCTGCCGCCGCCAGGACCACCACCCATACCGCGCCCAGAGGACCGTAGTTGCCCGTCGCCCACCACAACCCCGCGACCTGGAAGCCGAACAGCACCAGCCGGAGGGACAGGAGTGCGAACCTGTACTCCGCGTAGGCCCGCTGCACCGGGTCCAGCAGCAGGATGCTCATCGGGATCAACAGCAGATTGACAGCGTAGATCGGCACGCTGTCACGGTACAGCGAAGTGTACAGGAACGTGATGAATTCCTGCCGTACCACGAAAAGATATGCGAACAGGGGGAACGCCACCAGGGCCATCTTGCGCAAAGCCTCCAGCGTCAACCGCAGGATGGCCGCTTTCTCATTCCTTCTCTGTAAGTCGCACACCTCGGGCAGGAGCACGGCCGCCATCGACTCAGCCAGCAGGCCCATCAGCGGCAACTGAAAGCAGCCGACCGCATAGACGGCGAACACGCTGGCGCCGAACCGGTGGGACACGAAGTAGTTATGCAGGTCGGCTTGCAGCGCGTAAAGCATCCCCGCCAGGCCGAGCGGGACCGCGTAGGAAAGCTGCCGCCGGAACAGGCCCGCGTCGAAGCCCCTCCAGAAACCGGAGAACCGGTCCTGCACATAGGCGAGCAACACTGCAAATTGCAGGAAGGCCTGCGCCAGCGCTGCCAGCAGCAGCGCCGTGACGGAGCCCCAGATCAGCGCCGCTCCCACCAGCAGCCCGGTGCGGCTCACCTGAACCAAGACCACGATCATCGCGGCCAGCCGTACTTCCCGGTTGGCGATTGCCAGCGTCTCCAGCGCGTTGCCCGGAAGCCACAGCAGCACGAGCAGCCCGATCAGCGGGCTGTAGCTGCCTGCAACGGGTTCCCGCGTGACCAGGACGACAAGCCCGGGGAACAGCACCAGTCCGGCAAGGCTTACGGCCCCCACCCCGCCCAGAAACGCGATGATGTTCGAAACGACCGAAGACCTCTTGAGCGACTCGCGGGGCAGAAAGTAGAAGGCGCTCATGCCCATGCCCAGCGACATCAGGCTCACAAAGCTGTTCGCTATCAGGAAGGCCTGCTTGTAGACGCCGAACTCCTGCATGCTCAGCCTGCGCGCCAGGATCATGGGCAACGCAATGGCGAGCACCATGGCCAGCGCCTTGGCGGTGAATAGCCAGGCCGCGCGCCGCGTGAGGCCGCCGTCCGGCTGAGCGTGCAGCCCGGCATTGTGCTGGGGTTGCAAAAAGGAGCGGAAGCGGTAAGCCGCCACCGCCAGGCGCGGCGCCCTCCTCACCGCCCCGGCCGCCAGCTTCAGCCGGCGCTCCCCCAGGACCGCGTGCGCGCCAACCAGCCGTGGGTAGGCGCTCTCGGTGTCCCCGGCCTCCAGCGCCTGCTTTGCCTCAAGTTTATCCAAAAACGCGCGGACGATCGGGATACGACGATCGAGACAAGCCGCTTGCGCTGCGGTCAGCCCCGGTGTCTGGCGCGTCTTCTCAAGTATCCGCAGGTAGTTGGCTGTGGCCCGGACCGGGTTGGCTATCAGGCTTGCCGCGTGCCTCCGGTAGTAAGCCAGAGCATGCCCGTGGTAACGGATGACCCGGCCTAGCTTCGCCGCCCGGAGCCACAGATCGTAGTCCGTACCGGTCACCAGGGACTCGTCGAAGAGACCCACATCAAATAGCAACTGCCGTCGCACGAGCGTGGCGCTGTGGAGGAGGATGCATCGCGCTTCTACCAAGGCGGCGAAATCCACCTCCCCGTTGGAGGGGCAGATCTCGGTATACCGTCTCCCGGACTCTGGCACATCCCCGAACAGGATCCCGTCGCCATACACAATGTCGGCGTCGGGATGGTCTTCCAGGAAGCGCACCTGGGTCGCGAGGTATTCAGGCGCCCAGTAATCATCCGCATCTAGTGCAGCGATCCACTCTCCTTGAGCCTCTCTAGCTGCCGCGTTCCGGGCGGAGGCTTCACCTCCATGCGGCTTCACTAGGTAGGTAATCCGGTGGCGGTAGGGCCCAATCGCCTGCTCCAGTTCTTCCGTGTCCGGCGATCCGTCATTGACGACGATTACCTCGTAGTCGCTCCAGGTCTGCGCGAAAACCGATTCCAGCGCCGTCGCAATGTAGCCCGCAGCTCTATACGCGGGCATGACGACGCTAATCCTCGGATTCGGATTCAAACACTCTCCCGTTCCCGTCAGTGTATCGTAGCCCCCTGGTACGCGCACTCCAGTTCTCCGCGGCTGTCGAGGGCGGAGCAAAAGGGACCCGCCGCGGCGGCGTCTTGGTCCGGCCGAGGGCGGGACTTCTCCGATGGCTGCGCTAGCGGGGCTCCGCTTCCATGCACAGCCCCACTGTGCTGGTCGGCGGGCACTGACTCTGTCGGATGTTCCACATCCCCGTCCGCGACTGCCCGATTGCGGTGCTGCCCGGCCTGACCCGTCCGTCAATCCAGCGGCTTGCCGAGTTCACCCCCGCAGCCTGGGCCACCCGCAACCCGCAGCCTCCACCGCGCCGCGCGTCAAGATGCAGCTCGCCCGACGCTTACGGCCTTGTTGTGGTCCAGCCTGCGCCAGTGACGGTTGCGGCACAGAGTGCGCATTGGCCGGCTGTGAGGAACCGCGCGGCCTGGGGGCCGGCGGCTTTCTGACCGTCATCTACCGGATCGACGCCCGCTGCCGGCGTTTGCTGGGTTTAGGGCGGCGGCGCTCGCAGGCCACGCTGCGGCATGGTCTGAACCGCTAGGGCCGGAAGCACGCCCGCTGGGCCGCTCCATCTTGAGAACTGGCGGAGGAAGAGGGATTCGAACCCCCGAGGGCCTTTCGACCCTAACGGTTTTCAAGACCGCCGCCTTCGACCGCTCGGCCATTCCTCCGTATCCAATGTATCCGATTCTATCCACCGGCCGGAAGCGTCGAACGGCGTGCCTGTCCCGGTTTGCCGCTACTCGATGGCCACGGTGACTTGGTTGGAGGAGACGATCGTCCCGTTGCTCTGCACTACTTCCACACGCAGCGGGACGGCCGGACCGGCCGGCGTGCCTTCCGGAACACGCACGTTGATCTGATTCAGGCCGACCGCTCCCGGAGCGAGTCCCGCAAACTCCGGCTCGACCGGCACTCCGCCAAGCATCACGCGTACCGTGTTCCGCAGCCGGATCACGCGGTCCAGTGGCGCCGGCGAGCCCACCGGAACCTCCTCTTCCGCCTCCCCCAGCCCGTTGGCGAATATGGCCAGATACTCCCCGCCCCGCGCCGGCCTGCCCGGGAATGCCCCGTTCCTGGGACCGGCCAGCTCGTATGAGCCCGCGATCAGCACCGCGCCCTGGCCGCTGCCGGAGGCGTCCACAGTGAACAGCCCGGGCGCCGCCTCGCGCATGATGCCCGTGAACGGAGCCGTCGTGACCCCGGTCTCCGCCCTGACCGTTACCTGCAACTCCGACTCGATGTACGCCACCCCAGGCCGGTGCACCCACGGCTGCGGGAGCCGGGGACACTGGAAGTTGATCTGCGATTCGGACACAAACAGATGAGGAACGGGTGAATCGTTGATCCTCACCTCTACTCCTCCCAGCCTGGCGGGAAGCG
Source organism: Solibacteraceae bacterium (assembly GCA_037440765.1). Lineage (GTDB taxonomy): Bacteria > Acidobacteriota > Terriglobia > Bryobacterales > Bryobacteraceae > DTKY01. The sequence continues at coordinate 15,031 of JBBITL010000080.1, read as the reverse complement.
GAACCTCCGCGGCGACGACCGGATCCAGCGTGGTGAAAGCTACGCCGAAAAGGCTTGCCCAACTCCCCGGACTACAGAAGCTGTCGCTGCTCAGGTCCGCCGAGTTCCGTATGGTGGCGACGGATGCTTTGTCCTTGAGCACCCTGATCCGGATTTCCTCGGTGGAAGTGGCGCCGGCGCTGTTTGCGGCCGTGGCAGACACCGTGAACTCGCCGTCCTGGCCTTCGCCTGGCGTCCAGGTGAATTCCTCTGTCGTCCTGTCGTAACTGGCACCTGTTGGCAGTCCTGCAACCGACAGACTGGTGGGCAGTCCCTGCGGATCCTCGGCCGAGATGCTGAACCGGACCGGCGCTGACACGCTCGCTCCCACATGACTCGGGGCCTTGACCTTCGGCAGGGCAGCGGCCAGGACCCTGATCACTCTGTGAGCGGAACTGCCCGGGAGAATCGCTGTGAGGGTCACGTCTACAGGGACACTCGTGTAGCCCGCCCTGGCCGTGAAGGCCGCAGAGGATGAACCCGCCTGGACAGTCACTTGCGGCGGCACGCTCAACACGCCACTGCTGCTTGACAGACTCACCACAGTCGCAGCCGTCACCCGCCTTGTCATCTCCACGGTGCATGTAGTGCTCTGGCCGGCGCCAAGGGTCAGTTTCTTGCAGTCAAGCCCTGCAATCTGCTCCTGCGCCAAGGCAGTCGCCACCAGGTTCAGGGTGAAGGTCTGCGTGGCGCCGCCGCAACTGGCTGTGATGAGCGCGGCCTGATCGGTGCTCACCGAGGAAACCGTGGCGGTGAACTGGGCGCTGGCCGAGCCCGCGGCCACCGTCACGCCGGACGGCGTGCTGACGCTGGCGCTGTTATCCGAAAGGGTGACGGCAAACCCGCCGGCGGGAGCCGCCTTGCTGAGCGTCACCGTGCAGGTCGAGGAGCCCGGGGCGTTCACGCTGGAGGGGCTGCAAGACAGGCCGCTCACCACGGTGGCGGCCACCAGGCTGACCGTGGCCGTGCGGCTCTGGCCTCCAAAGCTGGCCGTCAGGGTGGCGCTCTGGTCGCTCGTCACCGTGCCCGCCGTGGCGGTGAAGCTTCCGCTGGCGGCGCCGGTGTTGATGGTGAGGCTGGCCGGCACGCTGAGCAGGCCCGTGCTGCTCGATAGCGCGACGGCCGTCGTGGCGGTGGCGGCCTTGGTCAAGGTCACCGTGCAGGTGGAGCTCTGGCCGCTGCCGAGGGAGCCGGGCGTGCAGCTCAGCCCGGACAACTGGGCCGGCGAAACCAGGTTCAGGGTGAAGGTCTGCGTGGCGCCGCCGCAACTGGCTGTGATGAGCG
>JBBITL010000080.1:0-13608 GCA_037440765.1 Solibacteraceae bacterium | reverse complement strand
TGACGCTGGCGCTGTTATCCGAAAGGGTGACGGCAAACCCGCCGGCGGGAGCCGCGCTGCTGAGTGTCACTGTGCACGTGGACGATCCCGGAGCATTCACGTTCTGCGGCACACAGGCCAGGCTGCTCACCGTCACGGGCGGAGTAAGGGGGAGCACCGTGATTCCGCCGTCGCTCCCGCCGGTGGGTATCATGCTCCCACTGCCACTCGCAGACGAGAGGGCGCTGAGGACCACAGGCAGGCTCCCGCTGGCCGCCCCCGGGGCGATGGTGAAGGCGAACGTGGCCACCGTTCCGTTTCCGATCGTGGTGTCGTTGATGCCCACCACCAGACATGTTGCGGTCCCGCTCCCGTAGCTGCACTGCAAGGACTTGCCGGCTGCCGAGGCAGCCGGCCCGACTGCCCCAACAACGCCGGTGATTGCGGACGGCGAGTAGCTCAATGTCCACTGAAGGCCCGACGGCTGCGCCCCTCCGCTCGCCGTCATGGTCATCGCCAGGGTGACGGTCGAGCCGGGCAAGCCCGAGCCAGAGCCGAGTGACAATGCCACCTGTTGGCCGCCGGCCTGCGCGGCGCAAAGTCCCGCGAGCGCCGCAACTCCAGCCAAACGCGCAAGGCCGCGCAGCAACCCCAGATAAGTCCTGTCAGATAATCGAAACATTTTCACCATAATGACCTTCCGATCCCGGCGTGACGCGTCAGTTAGCCGGACTTCCCCACCCGTCTTTCGACAACCCCGGCTCGCTTCCCAACATGCGCGGCTATTAGTAAGAAGAAATACATGGGCGGCCTCAGGCGCTTCTTAGTGACCAAATTGGAGCAGAGGCGAACGCGCCGTGCGTCCGAATGAGGGTCTCTGCCTGCCCTCACGTGCGCGCCGGCGGCCTGCGTCTGAAGGCTGCGCCGCCCGCCTCCTTTTGGGGATCGGAACTGCCGCCACGCAGCCACCGTGAGTAAGGTGCGCATTCCGCATCGATGTTCTCAATTCAGTTCTCAAACGTTGTTCCGCGAGCGAAGTGGGCTGGCACGACTAGGGCCAACTGCGCCGGACGCACGGATTGCCCGCGCCCGGCGAGGTTGCGCCAGCGGCCCCGCCTGCCACGTCCGTCAGTTGCGTTTGAGCCCCAGACCAGTGAACGGCACGGCGGCAGTTCGACGGTGTATTATTTGCAGCACAGCCGGCGTAACAAATGTAAAATCTCCCTAATGCTGCATGTAGAAGATACTTAGACAATATCTGCGTACTGGAGCTGAAGATAGCTTTGTGGGGTTAATCCAATGACAGTAGTAGGGTGCAGTTAGGCAAAAAGGCGGAGCCATGCTGATCGCAGAGTCCTCCCGCCGGGCCCGCTAAAGCGTCTGAGGGGCTGGAGCCTACTGAATGGCCACGGTGACCGTATTGGACGCCAGGACCGTCCCGTCGCTCCGGGTGACTTCAACGCGCAAAGGGACCGCATCCCCGCTCGGCGCATGGGGAGGGAGGGAAAGGTTGATCTGGTAGAGGCCGATGGCTCCCGGAGCGAGACCGGCGTAGTCGGGTTGGAGCTCCACCTCGCCGAGGAAGACGCGGACCGGGCGCTGGAGTCGAATCAGCCGGTCCAGGGGGGCTGGCGAGCCGGCCGGAACAACCTCCGCGGCCGGTCCCAGGCCGCTGGCGTAGATCGACAGAAACTCGGGTGGCTGCATACCCTTTCGGGCGGGGCGGCTGGGAATCCCGGCGGTGGCGGGCATGGCCAGTTGGTAGGTTCCGGCGATCAGGACTGCTCCCTGGCCGGTGCCGGAGGAGTCCAGGGTGAACAGGCCGGGCGTGGCTTCATGCATTGTGCCGTTGAGAGGACGGCTTACGGCGCCGGTCTCCGCGTGCACCGCCACCTGGAGCGGGGTTCCGGGCTCGGTGGCGCTCGGGCACTGGAAAGTGATGTGCGATTCGGAGACTGACAGAAGCGGGACGGCAGCATCGTTCACCCTGACCTCCACCCCACCGAGCCGCAGAGGCAAGGGTGCGCGGTCGGCCACAATCGGTGGCCGCGTAGTGAACGCGATCCCGAACAGGCCGGCCCAACTGCCGGGGCTGCAGAAATCCGCGCTCTGGAGGTTCGCCGAGTTCCGGGCCATTTGCACGGACGCGGTCTGGCTCAGCACTCTGATGTGAATGACGCGCGTAGAGGCCGCGCCCGCGCTGTTTCTTGCGGTGGCTGTCAGCGTATGGGTGCCGGCTTGGCTCCAGTCAGGCACCCAGGCGAACTGGCCCGTGGGCTGGTTGTAGCTTGCTCCAGCCGGCACGCCCGCCACGCTGACCAGCACCGGCAATCCCTGTGGATCGGCTGCCGTGATCTCGAATCGGACGGGAATGGCGACGCTCGCCCCCACGTGCGACGGGGACGTGATGACGGGGCCGGATACCGGCAGGACGCTCAGGATTTGCTGCGCAGCGGCGTTATTCAGACTCGCGGTGATAGAGACAGTAACGGCGGACGCCGACGGCGTGGCGGTCACCTGAAACTGCGCGCTCGCCGAACCCGCGCCCACCGTCACCGCAGGCGGCACGCTCAGCACCGCATGGCTGCTCGTCAGTGTTACGATTGCGGCGGTCGTCGCAACGCGAGTCAGGGTTACCGTGCAGTCGGCGCCCTGCCCGCCGCCCAATGTCCCCGGCGCACAGCTCAGGCTCGACAGCTGCGCCGTTGCCTGGGTCTGGGCCAGCAGAGTCAGCCCGAATGTCCGGGTCGCTCCCCCGGCGCTGGCCGAGATAGTCGCCGTCTGATCGCCGGAAACGGAGGAAACCGTTGCCGTGAATTGGGCGCTGCTCGCGCCTGTGGGAACGGTGACGCTTCCGGGAACTGCCACGCTGGCGCTGTCATCGGACAGGCTCACGGCAAACCCGCCCGTGGGAGCCGCGCCGCTGAGCGTCACCGTGCACGTGGATGATCCGGGCGCATTCACGCTCGACGGTGTGCATGAAAGCCCCGTCAGTGCGGTGGCCGACGACGTCAGGCTCACTGAGGCGGTCCGGGTCTGGCCGCCCCAACTGGCCGTCACAGTGGCGCTCTGGCCGCTGGCGATTGTCCCGGCAGTGGCAGAGAAGGAGCCGCTGCTCGCGCCGGTGTTGATGGTCAGGCTGGCTGGCACGCTCAACAGGCCCGTGCTGCTCGAGAGCGTCACCGTGGTGGCGCTGGTGGCGGCCTTGCTCAGGGTCACGGTGCAGGTGGAGCTCTGGCCGCTGCCGAGAGAACTGGGGTTGCAGCTCAGGCTGGACAACTGCGGCGGCGCCGCCAGGTTCAAAGTGAAGGTCCGCGTCGCGCCGCCGCCGGCGGCCGTGACGACCGCCGTCTGGTCGGTGGCCACCGAGGACACCGTCGCGGTGAACTGGGCGCTGGCGGAGCCCGCGGCCACCGTGACGCTTGCCGGTACGCTGACGCTGGCGCTGTCATCGGACAGGCTCACGGCAAACCCGCCCGTGGGAGCCGCGCCGCTGAGCGTCACCGTGCACGTGGATGATCCGGGCGCATTCACGCTCTGTGGCGCACAGCTCAGGCCGCCCACGCTCACGGGGGGTGTGGCCGCGAGGACGGTGATGACCCCGCCCGAGCCGGTCGTCGGGATCGAGGCGCCCAGCCCGCTGGAGGCCGCCAGGCCGCTCAGGTTCAAGGACAGGTTTCCGCTGGGTGCGCCCGAGGCTATGGTGAAGGCGAATGTGGCCACCGTCCCGCTGGCGATAGCCGTCGTGTTGATGCCGATCACCAGACAGTTTGCGGTCCCGCTCCCGTAGCTGCACTGCAAGGTCTTGCCGGCTGCGGATGCGGCCCCGCCAATAGTCCCCACCACTCCCGAGATCGCGGACGATGAGTAGCTCATGGTCCACTGGAGACCCGACGGTTGCGCGCCTCCGCTCGCCGTCATGGTCATCGACACAGTGACGGTCGAGCCGGGCAAGCCTGAGCCCGAGCCGAGTGACAATGCCACCTGCTGGCCGCTGGCCTGAGCTGCGAGCAGCCCGGCGAGCATCACAAACGTCGCGCCACCCCGCACACTGTTGCACGACGGCGTGCGCCTGTCACAAGCAGACGGCTTCACACGCTCCATAACGCTCCTCCTTGCCTGCACCGAGATCGATCCCGTCTGCGCCTCTTCCTGACAGCCCCCATCGCGCAGCCGGGTCCGATACTGCCCTGACCAACGGAGGGATCCCGCTCATGCGCTATCGGTCGCTCCCGCTAAGGTCACGGACATTCTCCCTAGATAGACTCTTCCGCTTCGCTGAGAGAAATGTAAGCGATGCGGACTGAGGCTTCAACGCCGCATTAGGGCAGTAGCCTACCATCGACGAAAGTTAACCCCGCTATCTGGCACGGAAGGTGCCACCGGGGCCTTGGCCCGGCAGGCCAAGACCGGGATCCATAAACATGGCGGTCCCGGCTGCTGAATAGCCCTGATCTGTCAACGCTATCCGATGCCGTGGGCCGGGACCAGACGCTGCTGCAATCTGGCCCGCAAGGGCGCCGGGCGTGCACCCTGTGCGCGGCAATGTACAAACTTCCGGGTAAATACTGCCGGGCTGGACGTGTACGGGCAGGCTCCGCCCCCGTCGACATCCTCAGTGGGGTTAGAAGCTGCGGGGAGCGGGCGTTCACTCCGCGCGGCCGGGGAGGGCGGGCTTTAGTCCCTGGAGATTGCCGGGATTGATGTGAAGGAACCCGAGGGACTCACTCGCAGCCCGAGCGCGGTCACGGCGTTGCCCCGGACTTCGATAGTCCCCCTGCGGCCGGCAAGCACCGGAAACCTGCCGCCGGCGACAAATGCCGTGTGGCCACGGGCGGCCAATGGCAGCGCTTCAGTCCAGAGTGTCGCGCCCGCCTCGTCGCGCATGATCAGTGAGACCTGGGCCGGCGCGTCCGGCGACCTGTTGGTGATGGCGATGCCCGTCTGGAAGCCGCCGCTGTTGTCATACGGCAGGACGAAGGTCGCTCCCCCGCGCTGCTCAAACGCGAGCATCGCCTCGGAGTCCCTTCCGTGTCCCTGTCTCCAGCGGAGCACCGCGTATCCGAGCACGCCGTGCGAGCTCCGGAGTTCCGCCCAGCCGGAGAGCGTTTCGACCGCGTCGGGCGCCTCGGTCTCGATGACCAGCATGGCGTCGGGGTCAAGTGCGCAGTCCAGCGAGTGCCTGATCTCCGCCGGCCGGACGGCTGGGCCCGGAAACGCCAGGGGGAGTGGGAGGGGCTGCCCGTCCCCGCCCCAGAAGTTCAGCCTGGCGCTGGCCCTGGCCCCCGAGACATTCACCATCGTCAGCGTTGTCTTCCAGGGACCTCCCGAGACGACCTGGCCGAGCGTGGCAATGTGCGGTGTTCCGTCCCCGCCGAGCACTGCAACCGACCCGTTGATTGTAGCCACGGCCACCAGATTGCCGTCCTTGTCCGAGGCGACAGCGTCCCGCAACTGAAGCGAGTACAGGCCCGGTGTCCCGGTGCGGGAGGAGATTAGAAGCGATACGACGACCCCGTCATCGAGGACCGTCTGGTTGAAACCCATCAGCAGAATCCGCCTTCTTCCGGGTGTCGCCTCGGCCGAATCGACCAGTTTCTCCTTCGCGGTGGCGGCAGGACCCGCGGAAGTGGAGATCCTGAGCTGGGCGGCATCGAAATGCAGGTCGACCTGGAAGGCGGCGACTTTACTCCCCTGGGCGGCGAAGCGGATCTCAGCCACTGCCGCGCCTCCGGGGTCCAGTCTGGCCCCCGTTACCGACAGCTCCGCACCCGCCAGGGCCACGCCTCCCGCAAGCAGGTACGCAAAAAAGGTCGTGCGCATGGGTTTCTTCAGACTCCGGTCATTCAGGGATTGCCGGCCGCCCCGGCCCTACGGCCCGGCAGGGTCGACCAACTGCAAGTACTGGCATTTGCGCTACCACCAGGCTAGGCGCCAGCAACAGCCATCCCTCTCCTGGGTTGGCGTGCCCAAACCAGGGCGCCCACACAACCTCCAGGTGGGGATGTGGCCATTAAATCAATGATTAAAAAGGTGATTTATGGTCGCTCGCCATGCCGACCGCGGAGACGGGGGGCTGGCAAACAGGGGGTGCTCTCCGCAGACGGTTGCGGAGACGGCTCAGGGTTGCCGTCAAGCCCGGATTCACGCGTCCTGCTTCGTCCCAAAATGCAGGACAGGTTGTCGGAATTTGGGGCAGGCAGTCTTGGCTCGACACCACCTGGCAGGGGGCAGGCCTGTTGGCAGGTCAGGGAGCCTTAGCCCGTGCCCGAAAGATAGCGGGACGAACCTAACCATCGTGAGCCTTGCCTTGGGTGCAGCTCGTGCGCCATATAGTGTACTGAAGGATGCCTGTGGCGCCTGAAGGGGCCGCCACGGCATCCGGATTGCACAGCGAATGGGTTTCGACCGATACGGTTTACTGGGGTGTGCGGCTCCGGTTGCGCCGGTCACCGGACCGGTTCCTGAGAAAGACGCGCCCCGCTACCTGAGGCCGGGAAGGAGACTACGCCGTTGAGATGCCCTCAGTTCGCCTGCCGCCTGATGATTCTGCTGGGGTTGCTGGCCGCTTCCGGGAGCCCGGCGTGGCCTCAGAGCGCCTGTGACCTGAGCAGGGACGGACTGGTGAACGTTGTCGACGTGCAGTTGGCGGTCAACATGGCGCTCGGCCTGCTGACACCCTGCACCGCGAATATCAACGGCCTGGGCGTGTGTAATATCGTCACGGTGCAGCGGGTGATCAACGCCAGCCTGGGACAAACCTGCGTCACCGATGCCAGCCCGTCGCCCCGCACCGTCACGCTGACCTGGACGGCCAGCATCTCCCCGAACGTGAGCGGCTACAACATCTACCGGGGCACGGCTTCTGGTGGTCCCTATGCGAAGGTCAATTCCGCTCTGATCACAGGCACATCATACATGGACACGACCGTCGTTCCCGGCACGACGTACTTCTATGTAGCCACGGCCATCGACAGCGGCAGCAACGAGAGCGCCTACTCCAATGAGGCGCGGGCCATCGTCCCCTCGCTCTGAGACGCTGCACGCCGCACCGCCTCCCAGCCCTTTACAGCCCGCGGTGCGTGTGTTACGGTCGAGGTTCAAGCCACTGACGCCGGCGGACACCGCCGGGCGGCGGATAGGCTCCTGTCGCGGACGCCCCTGCACAGGCCCGGAGCAACTATGGTATCGGAGGGTGGGGACGCAGAAGCAACCGAGCGCGCCGGCTGGTGGTCTCGGGCGTGGGTGGGGTGGCGAGGCCTGCCGTATACCCAGCGGTTGCGGGTTGCAGGATGCCTCGGCTACCTGGTGTCCCTGACGCTGCTGTTCATTCAGCCGCTCGCCAGGCTGATGGTGTACGCCGCGCGGCATGACCTCCACTCCCACATCCTCCTGGTGCCGCTTGTCAGCGGTTATCTGCTCTACATCCGGCGGAAGCGGTTCTCAGTTGCCTGCCGCAGCTCAGCCGCCGGCACGGTGACGACGGGCGGACTCGGCGCGGCGGCCATGGCCGCGGCGCTCAGGTGGCGTGGGAGCCTGAGCCCCAACGATGAGCTGGCCCTGATGGCTCTGGCCTTCGTGAGTTTCGTCGCTGCCGGCGGGTTTCTGTTTCTTGGCTCGAAATGGATGGCGAGCGCGGCGTTTCCGGTCGCGTTCCTGATCTTCATGGTCCCCCTGCCTGACGCTGCGGTGAATTGGCTGGAGAACGCCTCGGTGCTTGCGTCCACGGAAGCCGCAGCCCTGTACTTCAAGGTGGCGGGAACCACGGTGCTGCGTGAGGGCGTGGTGTTCGAACTGCCCGGCATTGTGCTCAGGGTTGGCCAGGAGTGCAGCGGGATCCGCTCCAGTTGGGTCCTGTTCATCACCAGTCTGGTCGCGTCCCACCTCATTCTGAAGACCCGTTGGCGAAAGGTCCTGCTGATAGCCTTTGTGATTCCGCTCGGCATTCTGCGGAACGGGTTCCGGATTCTGGTCATCGGACTGCTCTGCGTACATGTGGGACCACACATGATCGATAGCGTCATCCACCGCCGGGGCGGCCCCTTGTTCTTCGGCCTGTCCCTGGTTCCCCTTTTTCTGCTGCTGTGGTGGTTACGGCGCCAGGAGCGGCGGCTGAATCCGCCTGGATGAGGACACGTGACGCTGATCTCCATCCTGGCGTTCGCGGCCGCGCTCTTCAGTCTGTTCCTTGCCACAGTCAGCGTGCTGCGGAAGAAGCCTTCCTTCGCTGGCTGGTGCTTCTTCGCCGGAATGGTGGTTTTCGGCGTACAGAGCCTGCTGGCTGGTCTGAGCCTGTGGACTGACGAGCTGCACGAAGCGCTTCGCTGGCTGCCGGCGGCATTGATCGTCAAGTCCTTCGTGCCAGCGGCCTGGCTTCCATTCAGCCTGGCGTACTCGCGCGGCGGCTATCGCGAGGCCCTGGCGCGCTGGAAGATCCCGCTGGTGATTCTTGTCTTGCTGCCCATCGGTCTTTCGCTGGGTTTCCAGGAGCAACTCCTCGAACTTGCGGTGGCGGGTTCGGCGGACGACGTGGTGGAACTGCGCCTGGGGTGGGCGGCCAAGGCCCTGAACGTTATCCTCCTCTTTGCATCGGTGTGGATTCTGATGAACCTGGAGCAGACCTTCCGGTCGGCGGTCGGGACCATGCGCTGGCGAGTCAAGTTTGTGGTCCTGGGACTCGCCGTGATCCTCGGCGCCCACCTCTACGTCCTGAGCCAGGCACTGGTCTATTCCGCGCATGACCCGCGCTGGTCAGGCATAGAATCGAGCGGTCTGCTGGTCGGGTGCGTTCTGCTGGCGGCGGCCTACCTGCGCACCGGACTCGGCGAGATCGAGGTGTACCCTTCCCGGGCCGTTCTGCGGTCGTCGCTGACCGTTCTGCTAGCCGGCAGCTACCTCATCATCGCCGGAGTCCTCGCCAACGTTGTGAGGCGCTTCGGCGGAGCGGAGAGCTATCAACTCGAGGCCCTCGCCGTGCTCCTGGGAATTGCCGGTCTGGCGGTGCTGCTTCTTTCCGACCGCCTCCGGCAGCGGATCCACGCCTTCGTCGACCGCCATTTCACAAGGGCACAGCACGACTCCGTGCGGATCTGGACCGAGTTCTCCCGGCGGCTGGCCAATGTCAAGGATCAGGCAGGCCTCTGCGCGGTGTCCGCCAGGCTGGTCTCCGAGACCTTTGAGGTTCTGTCGGTGACCATCTGGCTCCTGGGCGAGCCCGAGGAGCAACTCATCGCCGGCGCCTCAACCGCGCCACAACCAGGCGAGACCACCGCCGGCAGTCCGCCGGCAGTAGCCTCAAGTGACGTGGTGGCCGGGCTGCGAAAGAGGTCGTCGCCCTTCGACCTTGAACGGGTGAACGAGCCGTGGGCTGAGGAGCTGCGGCGCCTCAATCCGGCAACCTTCCCGAACGGCGGCGATCGTTGGTGTATTCCTTTGGGGGCAGGGGAACAGAGCCTTGGCGTCATCGTTCTCGCCGATCGCGTAAGCGGCGCGGATTACACGGTCGAGCAATTGCAGTTGCTGCAATGCATAGCGGACCAGGTCAGATCGGTGCTGTTGAACCTGCGGCTCACGGACGAAGTAGCGCGCGCCAGGGAACTGGAGGCGTTCCGGACCATGTCGGCGTTCTTCGTGCACGATTTGAAGAACGCAACTGCGTCTCTCAACCTGATGCTGAAGAATCTGCCGGCACATCTCGACGACCCGGAGTTTCGTGCGGACGCCTTCCGCTGTGTCGGCAATACAACCCGGCGAATCGACGAGATGATCGGCCGGCTGGCTGCGCTGCGGCAACGGCCCGATTTCAAGCCTGTCGAAGCCGATTTGAATCAACTAGTGAATGAAACCCTGGAAACCCTTGACGGGATGTCGCACATCGAGCTGGCGAAGGAGTTGCAGCCCCTGCCCATGGTACTGGCCGACCGCGAACAGATCCGTAGTGTGGTGGCCAACCTGGTGCTCAACGCTCTTGACGCCTTGGGGACGGGAGGCCGGATTCGCCTCCGCACGGAACAGCTAGGAGGCCGGATCGTTCTGTCCGTCACTGACAATGGATGCGGCATGAGCGCGGCGTTCATGAGAGATTCGCTGTTCCGCCCCTTTCAGAGCACAAAGAAGAGCGGACTCGGTATCGGCATGTTTCAGGCCCGGATGATCGTGGAGGCGCACGGGGGCAGCATCAAGGTGGAAAGCGAGCCGGGCAGAGGCAGCACGTTTCAGGTGATCCTCCCCGTCAAGGAAGTGGAATGACGAAAACGAGCCTGCTGATCGTGGACGACGACGAGGAAATACGTACCCAGATGAAATGGGCGCTGGGCGGGGACTACGAGCTCCTGATGGCCGCGGACCGGCCCGGCGCTTTGGCCGCATTCACCGCCAACCGTCCCACGGTAACCCTTCTCGACCTGGGACTGCCGCCCAATCCGCACGAACCTGAGGAGGGGCTCGCCGTGCTCTCCGCGGTTCTTGCCTTGGACCCGCTGGCCAAGGTGATCGTCATTACAGGCCAGGGCGACAAGAAGAACGCCCTGCGTGCCGTGGGGGCGGGCGCCTATGATTTCCACTGCAAGCCGGTGGACATGGACCAGCTCAGGCTCGTGCTGGAGCGGTGCGTCTACCTGGCGGAGCTGGAGCGGGAGTACCGGGCCATGCAGCGCGGCACGCGGGCCGGCGTCTTCGAGGACATGCTCGGCGAGAGTCCGCGGATGCAGGCGGTCTTCGAGTTCATTCGCCGGGTGGCCCCCACCGGCGCCCCGGTGCTGATCCTGGGCGAAAGCGGCACCGGCAAGGAAATGGTGGCGCGGGCGCTTCATCGCCGGAGCGCCCAGAGCAGCGGCCCGTTCGTGGCCATCAACTGCAACACAATACCGGAGAACCTGCTGGAGAGCGAGCTGTTCGGCCACGAGAGGGGCGCATTCACGGGCGCTCATACGCAGCGCAAAGGGCACGTCGAGACCGCCGCGGGGGGCACGCTATTCCTGGACGAGATCGGTGATCTGCCCTCACCGGTGCAGGTGAAGCTGCTGCGCTTTCTCCAGGAAAAGTGCTTCCAGCGAGTGGGAGGCCGGCAGGAGATTCAGAGCGACGCCCGCGTGCTCGCCGCCACAAACAGGAACCTCCAGGAGTGTGTTGCCGGAGGCAAGTTCCGAGAGGACCTGTATTTTCGCCTGGCCGTTCTCGTGGTCAAAGTGCCCCCTCTGCGGGAGCGGGAGGCGGACGTCGGCCTGCTGGCGAAGGCGTTCCTGGACCGCTACAGTGGCGAGCACGCCAGGTCCGGACTGGCCCTGGCCCCCGATGCGCTGCGCGCTCTGAGTCTTCACTCCTGGCCCGGAAACGTGCGCGAGTTGCAGAACCGTGTGCAACGGGCGGTCATCATGGCGGATGGCAGGCGCGTCACCGCCCGGGATCTGGAGTTGACCGGCGCCTTGAGCGCCGTGCCGCCGCAGACGCTGAAGGAGGCGAGGGAAAGCGTGGAGCGGGAGATGGTCCAGGACGCCCTGCGGCGTCACCGGGGCAGGATCACATCGGCGGCCCTGGAACTCGGCGTCAGCCGCCCGACTCTCTACGACCTGATGGAGAAGCTCGGGATCACCAGGGATTCATAGCGAACGTGGCTCGGGTTCGAGTGCGGCAGCGTCAAGAAAAGAAAAAGGGCCGGCTCGCGCCGGCCCAGTATGCAAACCTGCTCAGAAGTGAAGGATTACTGGCAGAGCCTCCGGCGCAGAACACCGACTCCCACGAGCGCAGCTCCCAGCAGCACGAGCGTCGTGCCACCGTCGGGGACCTGGCTGTAGTTATACCGGCTGTAATGTGAGAGCTCGGTTGCCCTGTCTCCCCCCCTCCCACTGCTCGCGGTGGCAGGAATCTCAGCACTCTCCAGCCCGGCCACGTACCAAACGTGAGACCACCCACCGTACCTGGCAAGAAGGTAGACCCAGCCAGTTGTGTCTATCGGGGAGGTTGTTGGGTCGCTACCGTTGATGGCACCTTCCAGGACGGCAGTCGGGAGAGCGCCGAAATTCCTGGAACTCCTGTAAATATGCTCGGTCTGCATCCCTGGACCGGGCATTGTACCGTAGCCAGGCGTGGGCAACGCGATCATGAAGTTGATGTACTCCACCTCCCATGCTGCGCTCGCCGGGGCGCCGTCAATGGCGAGGCCGATGTAGCGAGAATCACCGACCGCTATTGGGTCCGCACTGGCTGTGGTTGCAACGCCCAGCCCCAAAAAGCAGGCAACAGCCAACATTAAAATCCTTTTCATCTGCCGCTCCTCGTGCGCTATGGTCATGTTCCTGAGATAAGCTTCCCTGGAGTGTACGCACGCCTGCTGCCAATCCAGGCCGGAAGCTCATGAAATCGTCGCATGTGCCGCATTTTCATTTAGTTACAGTCGCGGAGCTGGCCGGAGCCCCGGATGTTGGCACATGGGCTGCGTGGACGCGCCAGGCTTGCGTGGAAGGAAACCGGACGCGACGATCCGCCCCCGTTCTCCGGATCGTCCGCATTCTATTCTGTTCACTGGACTTCCTGCCGCCCTGTGCAGCCGTCGCGAGTGTAAAGAGGTCCGACAGAGACCGGGTTGCTCTGGCTACAGCCGTATGATCATGCCCGAAGTGAACCCCTTCAGCGCGTTGCGGGTGTCCACGATCACCTGGGCCTGCTCGAGCAGCGCGCCGTAGTCAAACGCGGCGTGGTCGGTGATAATCACCACACAGTCCGCCGCGGCCTCCGGCGCGTGGGGGTCGCTGTAGGTGATCCGGGCGCCGCGCTTCATGAGCAGATGCATGACGTCCAAGGCCGGCGACTCGCGCAGGTCGTCGGTGTCCCGTTTGTAAGCCACTCCCATGACGTGGATGTGCGAGCCGAGCCGCGGCTTGGCGCGGCCGTTCGAAACGGTCGCACAATGGAGTGCAGAGAAACCGCGGATGACGACCAGAGAGGCGCTACACAATCTGGTCGATCAGTTGCCCGAGGACCAGGTGGACTTGGCGCGGCACTGGCTGGAAGATCTGCGCGACGCCGCCGATGACGACGGTCCGGCGCTGGACGCTGCCGCTCTCGAATCACTCGACCGCGGGCTCGCCGATGTTGCGGAAGGCCGAGTCAAGCCGCTTGAGCAGTATGCACGCGAACGCCGGCTGTGAGCTACGGCGTCGTCATCGCACACGAAGCGGAGAAAATCCTTGACCGGCTCGATCGGCCTGCGGAGCAACGCATCCGCACTCGGATTATTCAACTCGCCGCCGACCCGTTTGACCCAAGGCTCTCCGCGCCACTGACCGAGCGCGCGGGCATCCGCAAGTCGCGCGCCGGCGGCTGGCGGGTTATGTTCACTGCCGGCCGCGATTCCAAGACCCTTGCCGTGCTTACGGTCGATACTCGGGGCCAAGTCTGCAAACAATCGTAGCGATCTCGATGGGGCGTGGTATTCCCGCCGCCAGCGTCTCCAGGTCGAGGGTGAGCCGCAGGCCCTGGGAGTCCGCGTTCCAGATGACTTCCTGAACAACATTCCTGACCATCTCGCGTTCTGAGAACGGCGGAGCGATTCGAGTCCTCAGCGCCGTGCTGCCATTCCCATCTCTTCACACGGCCGTCCCTCCAAACCGTCCGTGCCGCGTCGATAACGGC
>JBBITL010000079.1:0-19367 GCA_037440765.1 Solibacteraceae bacterium | reverse complement strand
AGACCATCGACGTCTCGGTCACCAGCGTGCTGCAAACCACGGCCGGCAAGATGATTTTCGGCCGCTACGACGAGAGGGTGCACTCAGTCTACGAGAAGGCGTCCGGCGAGAAGACGCAGGAGCGGCCCCAGCGGGAGCAGGCCGCCCCCGCCCAGCCGAGGTAGGATGCCTCCCGCGCGCACGTCAGCCATATGAAAGTCGCAGTGATACTTCCAGCCGCCGGTTTGGGGACCCGGATGGGGCGGCCCAGCCAGCAACGAGCCGGGATCAGCCGGAAGCAGTTCATGCTGCTGGACGGGTCGCCCATACTGCTCCACACTATTCGCAAGTTCGTCTCCTGCTCCTCGATCACCCAGATCGTGGTGGCGTTGCGCAAGGACGACTTCCCGTGGGTCGAGACGATGCTGGCGCTGGAGCGCCCCTCCAAGCCGGTCCGGTTGGTGGAGGGCGGCGACACGCGCCAGCAGTCGGTGGAGAACGCCCTGACGGCGCTCGGCCCCGATGTCGACCTGGTGGCGGTGCACGACGCCGTGCGGCCCTTCATCGAGCCGGCGGTCATCGAGAGAGCGGTGCGAGAGGCCGCCCAGGCCGGGGCGGCGATCGTGGGCATAGTGCCGGTGGACACGGTCAAGCAGGTGCGCCGGAACAAGATCCACGGGACCCTGTCCAGGGACCGGCTGGTGCTGGCGCAGACTCCGCAGGTTTTCCGGCACGCGCTGCTCAGGCGCGCCTTCGAGCAAGCCCGCGCGGACGGTTTCGTGGGCACGGACGAGTCCAGCCTGGTGGAGCGCCTGGAGCAGGTCGAGGTCTCCGTGGTGCCCGGCAGCGACCGCAACATCAAGATCACCAAGCCGTCCGATATGGACCTGGCCCGCCTGTTCCTGGCCGAGGAAACCGCCCGCAAGAGAAACCCGTGAGCGAGTACCGCACCGGAACCGGCTGGGACTCGCACCGCCTGGCGGCTGGCCGGCGGCTGGTTCTGGGCGGAGTGGAGATCCCTTCCGAGATGGGGCTGGAAGGGCACTCGGACGCCGACGTGCTGGCGCACGCCATCACGGACGCCGTGTTAGGGGCCGCGGCGCTGGGCGACATCGGCCAGCACTTCCCGGACACCGACCCGCGCTGGGCGGGCGCTGACAGCCTTCAATTCCTGCGCCATGCCTGCGGGCTGCTGACGGCGGCCGGCTACGCGATCGCGAACGTCGACTCCACGGTGATCCTGGAGCGGCCCAAGCTGAACCACTACCGCCCGGCCATGCGGCAGAAACTGGCCGAGGCCCTGGCTCTCGCGCCGGAGTGCGTGTCGGTGAAGTTCAAGACGGCCGAGAAACTCGGCCCCGTGGGTGAGGGGCTCTCGGCCGAAGCGCAGGCCGTAGTGACCATCCGCAGTGTGTGGCGCCCCGAGTCAGAAGTTAGCTGAACAAATGCGCCCTTGCTGGGGCGCGCGGTTCTGTGCTTTCGAGGTGTTGCACAGAACCGCGACCGTGAGGGAGTGGGCTTGCAGGCCTGCGAACTTCTGACTTCAGGGACCGGGCGATGCTGTGGGCACCCTCCAGTCCACGGCCCCACCCTTGCTGTAGATCCTCACCATTAACTGAGCTTCCTTGTCCGCCGGTTGAAGAACGCTGGTCCCGTCCGATGTGGTCACGGGGAACCGGACGATGAACACATCGTAGGCGTAGTCGCGGGGGAAGGCGCCCATCAGCGCTCGCCAGCCGCCCTCCTGGGCCACCACCTGCCCCACCACCTGCCGTTCGGGGACGCCTTTGGGGCCGAAACGCGAAAGCCAGTCCCTGGGGATCACCCCGGAGCCCTCGCGCGGATCCAGTTCTACGAGCACGTAGTGAGCCGGTTCGGAGGTGAATTCCTGGAGCAGGCGCTGGGCGTCTCCGGCGGCCATCCCCTTGGCAGATTCGAGGACCGCTCCCGCGGCTTCAAAGACCTGGGGTGTGAGCCAAGTCGCCCTCAGCTTGTAGTTGTAGCTCCTGTCGGTGGCCGTGACGCGCAAGTCAAAGCTGCCGCCGACGCGGCCGTTCACGCGCATGGCGGCAATCGTCTCGCGCGCCCGCTTCTCGCTCACGGGCTGGCCTTGCGCGGGCAGCAGGCAGAGATGCAGCGCAGGCGCGAGCCACAACAGGCGCGGACGCATTAGCGTTCCTTCCGCAAGATGCTGACAAGTTCCGATCCGCCCATGGACGTCCTTCCGACGGTCATCCCGACCAGCCTGTAGCCTGCGTCGCCGGCCTCGCGCAGTTCCTTCTGCATGGTGGAGGTGCGGGACGTGGCCAGCAGCCTGAACTCGTAGCTCTTCGCATCATGTCCGGGAGTCCGATCTCCTTGCCCCCGAAGGTGGAGGAGAACACGGTCTGGCCGCGGTAGTCGAAACCCTCGTCCCCCAGTTGCTGCATCTCCTTCTGCATGGTTGAGGTCCGGCTGGTGGCGAGCAGCTTGTAGGCCCGCTTCTGCCCATCGGAGACGGAGGCGTCCTTTGTCATGACGACAACGACCTCGTTGCCCCCGAAGCCGGTTTCACCCCCCATCACTGCGGCGAAGACGTACCCGGCATCGGCCGCCTCGTTCATCTCCTTTTCGGCTGTCGAGGTCCGGTTGGCGGCGAGGACACGATAGTCATACTGCTTCTGTTGCTGCGCGGCGGCTGGAGACACCAGGGCTCCCGCCCAACCCGCGGCTACCGCCAGGCATGTTAACAGTCTCGAGTATGCGTACATAGAGGGCTACTTCACTCCACTCTTGAGGCGCGCGGGAAGGAATTCGTCGCCGGGGCTCCAGGTGGGCAGCCGGTCCAGGTTAGCGGCGCTTTGGCCGAGCAGGAAGGCGAATCGCGCCACCTGCTCCATGTTGGAGAAGTCCCAGTCGTCGCGGTACTCGTCGGAGGGCTGGTGGTAATGCTTCGCGTTGTACTCCTGAAAGAGTTTCGCTCCGTAGTCCTCCGTCCTGCCGACATACTGGTCGCCCTCGTCCACCGAGAAGGCGGGGATGCCCGCCTTGGCGAAGGGGAAGTGATCGGAGCGGTAGAAACTGCCCTGCTCGGGGCGGGGATCCGGCCGGATGGTCAGGTTCATGCGCGCGGCGGCCGCCTGCACCTGTGGCCAGAAGGTGGTGCGCTCGGCCCCGTTCACCACCACGTCCCGGGTCCGCCCGAAGGGGAAGATGGCGTCGATGTTCAGCGCCACGGCGGTCTTGCCGGGAGGAATGATCGGGTTGGCGGCATAGAACTCCGATCCGCGCAAGCCGCCCTCTTCGGCCGTCAACAGCAGGAACAGGGCCGAGCGGCGCGGTTTCTGCTCGAGGGACGCCCACAGGCGGGCGATCTCAATCAGCATGGCGCAGCCGGTGGCGTTGTCCACCGCGCCGTTGTAAATGGAGTCGCCGTTGACGGCCTCGCCCACGCCGAGGTGATCCCAGTGGGCGCTGAAAATGACGGCCTCGCTGCCGATGACCGGATCGCTGCCGGGTATGATGGCGGCGACGTTGGAGGTGTTGATGTCGCGGATCTTGCTCTCCACACGGCCGCGGATGCGCACGCCGAGCGGGATGGGCTTGAAATCGCGCGACCCGGCGGCCTTGAGCAGCTCGGGAACGGTCCGGCCGGCCAGAGCGAGCAGCCTGCCTCCGGCTTCCTCTGTCACCCAGCCGGCAAATGCGAGGTCCTCGCGGCCCGCCGCCAGCTTCACGTAGGGGCCTTCGCCTCCCCAGGAAGTGCGCACGACCTCCCACCCGTAGCCAGCGGTGGGGGTCGTGTGGATGATGATGGCTGCCAGCGCTCCGGCCCGGGCCGCCTGCTCGTACTTGTAGGTCCACCGGCCGTAGTAAGTAAGGGCCCGGCCTCCGAAGAACTTGGGGTCGCTCGACGCCGGTTCATTGGTGAACAGAACGACGACCTTGCCGCGGACATCCACGCCCTTGAAGTCGTCCCACTGGAACTCCGGAGCTACGATGCCGTGTCCGACGAAGACGGCCTCCGCGTCGAACTCGTCCACGGGGCGCTGGCGGTAGTTGGACCCGACGAAGTCGGAGAGCCAGCGGAGCGGCACGGTCTTGCCGCCGCGCTCGGCCGAAACGCTGGTCGCAGGCAGCGGCTCGACGCCGATCAGAGGGACCTTCTGAAAGTACGTCCCGCTGCCGCCGGCGGGCCGGGCTCCGGCCAGCGCCATCTGGGCGGCCAGGTACTCGGTTGCCAGATCGCCCCCGCGCGTGCCCACGCCGCGGCCCTCCAGCAGGTCGCTGGCCAAAAACTTCACGTGTGCCCGGATGCGCTCGCCCGAGATTTCCTGGATCTGCGCCGTTAGTCCCGCTGCCACAGCCATGAGGATGATGAGGTGTCGCATAGCTAGCCCTGATTCTTCAGTGTACTGTGGCTGCGTCCGCAGCGCGGTATGCTGCCGGCTTGCGTCCTGTTGTCTTATTCCTGGCCGTCTTCGCCGGGCTGGGGACGGAGCACGCCCGGGCCGAGGCGGGAAGCGCCGTGGGGCAGGCTTTCGTGCGCATGTACAACTTTGACTTCCCGGGCGCGCACACCATCCTGGACCGGGAGATCTCGCGGCGCCCCGAGCTCCCGCTGCCCTACTCGGTGAAGGCGGCCGTTTACTTTTTTTCTGAACTGGACCGGCTCAAGATCCTCCAGATAGACTTCTTCGAAAACGACGAGAGAGTGGTTGACCGGCGCAAGCTTAAGCCGGACCCGGCCCTGCGCGAGCGGATGTTCCGCCTGATCGAGACGGCCCGCCAGCGAGCCAACTCACGGCTGTCCTCCGACAGCGGCGACCGCGATGCGTTGTTCGCGCTATGCGTGGCGGCGGGCCTGGTCGCCGGGTTCCCGGAGAACCCGCTGTTGCGGCGGGAACTGGCGCGGGTCCGCAACATGCTCCACAGGACCGGGGACGACATGCTGCGGGCGGGTAGCGGCAGCCAGTGATGAATCGGCCGCGGCCGTGCGCTTTGACGCGCCGGCTGAGGAAGCGCGCCGCTCCAGAACCGGAGGAGCGCGCAACCTTCTGGACCTCGGGCTGGATGCCGCCCGCCGTGGCACGCTGCGGGCCTTCAGCCACGTTAGCACCGCCTTTGTGGCGGGCGAGCGCGCCGGCCTGGTGCGTGAGGACGACCTTGACTGCGGCCAGCGTTTCCGAAGCACCTGCGAGAGGACCAACCGGATGTGTATCGCAGGCGTCCGCTCGAATACGGGGGGCTGCCCGGCGCGCCTGGGAGGTTACGGGTCGGTCCGGTCTTCGTCAACGCCTGCGGGATGGCGGAGCTTGGCGGCATCGCCATGTTCGGCGCGGCCGCGCCAAGGAAATGATCAAGTGCAGCGGCTGCCCGATCTGCGCTCCGGAGGTGGAGGCGGCGCTCTTGAGGCACCCCGCGGTGGCCCGGTGCGCGATCATCGGCGCGGTGCATCCGGAAAAGGGCGAAGTGCCGGTGGCGGTCGTTGGAATTCCGGGCCGGTATTCACAGCTCGGAAAGGGAGCTGCCGGACTGGGGCCAGCGTCATCTGGCCGCCTGCAAGGCGCCGCGGCGGGTCCACGCGGCGGAGCCGGGCGCTCCGCCGCAGGGCGTCACCGAGAAAGCGTTCAAACGCGCGCTCCGGGAACGCTGCCGGGACAGCTCCCCGCCATGAGCCGCCTCACGCCTTGAGCGCCTGCGGGTAGGCCTTGCGGACGGCGGCGACGATATCCGCCAGGTCGCTGCGCGTGTACTTGGGTCCCACCGCGACCCCGGCGAAGCGGCTGAGGATATCAATGGTGCGCGGGCAGCTTGCAGCGCCGTAGCGGATCGACTTTCCCCGCTCAGTGTTCCAGGTCGGCCACGCCGGGTGCGCCGCCATCTTGTTCTCGATGTAGGACTGGACCGGCAGAATCACCGAGCCCTGCGGCGCGGCCGCCGGAACGTTCTCGGCCTTCATGATCTCCAGGTAGCGGTCCCGCTTCGCCCTGCTTGAGAAGCCGACGAACACGGGCGATCCGAGGTCGCCGGCAGGGTCGGGCCGCAGCCGGAAGCGCAATCCCGGCACGTCCCGCAGTCCCTCGTAGACCCGCGCCGCGTTGGCGCGCGCCGCTTCGATGATCCTGTCCAGCTTGCGCAACTGGGCCAGCATCACGCCTCCGGCAAACTCGCTCATCCGGAAGTTGGAGCCTGCAAACGGGGACAGTTGCGCGGAACCCAGCGCCTGCTGGTGCGGGCGGGAGAGATTGCCGACGTCGTGAAACCGGCAGGCGCGCTCGAACAGCTCCGGGTCGCTGGTCACCAGCGAGCCGCCCTCGCCCGCGGTGATGGTCTTGCTCTCCTGGTGGCTGTAGATCCCGATGTCGCCCAGCGATCCCAGCCGCCGCCCCCTGTAGCTCGCGCCGACGGCCTGCGCGCAGTCTTCGATGACACGGAGGCGGTGCTTGCGGGCCAGCGCCAGGATGGGGTCCATGTCCGCCGGGTTGCCCTGCAAGTGGACGGCGATGATGGCCCTGGTCTGCGGCGTGATCAGGTTCTCGATGCCGGACGGATCGATGTTGAACGACTCGTCGATCTCGGCGAACACCGGCAGCGCTCCGGCGCGCACCACGGCGGTGCAGGTGGAGTGCCAGGTCCAGGCAGGCAGAATGACTTCGTCGCCCGGGCCGATCCGCAGCGCCGCCATGGCGCACTCCAGAGCGCCGGTGCCGCTGCTGAGAGCCAGCGCGTAACGGGCGCCGATCTTCTCGGCGAACTCCTTCTCGAAGGTGGCGGCCTTGAGCGGGCTGACCCCGCCCCGCCCGGTGAAGCGGAACGGCACTCCGGTGTCAACCACCTCGAGGACGTGGCTGCGTTCGGCCTCGTCGTAGTGCAGCGGACCCCAGTGGTCTCCGCGCAGCGGGTTCGCCCGAACGGGCCTGCCGCCTTCCGGAACCGCCTGCGCCGCGGCTGCCGCTGATCCGGCGCCGGCCATGGCGGTTGCGACGAATCTCCTACGGTCCATAGGCACCTCCCCGGCAGCGACCATTATGCTGCCGGCGGCAGGTCAGCGCAAGGGTCGATCCGGGGCTTTCAGCGCGGCGGCGGAACGTAAGTTCGGAGGAGCACCGCCCGGCCGTCGGCGGCGATCATGAAAGGCTCGGCTCCGGCCGGCGCCCGCCAGACCTGGCCGGGGGCCATGGGGCGGCCGGCCAGCAGTCCGCCGCCTTCCAGCACTACCAGGAAGTGGTCCCGGTCCGGACCCGGCTCATAGACCAGGTCCCGGACTTCCAGCCGGTCGGTTACGAAGTGGGGGCAGGCAGCCAGACGTTCTCCGGCCGGGGTGGAAGGACCGGGATAAGGGCCGAAGCTGGCCGCCTCCAATGCGCGGTCCAGGTGCAGCTCGCGCGGGCGGCCGTGATCATAAAGCCGGTAGGTGATCTGGCTGGTCTGCTGGATCTCGCACACGGTGATGCCGGCGCCGAGCGTGTGAACCGTGCCGGCGGGGACAAGGTACACCTGGCCCGCCTGGACCGGCCACCAGCGGAGCAGCCGCTCGATCTCGCCGCTCAAGGCCGCCTCGCGGGCGCGGGCGGGTGTCACCGGCTCATGAAAGCCGGCCGCCAGGCTCGCGCCGGGCTCCGCGGACAGAACGTACCACATCTCGGTCTTCCCGCCGCGCCCTTCGTGAGCCAGAGCATAGGCGTCGTCCGGATGCACCTGCACCGAGAGCCGCTCGGTGGTGAACAGGAACTTCACCAGCAGCGGCAGCGGCTCCGACGCCGGCATCGAGAACCAGACTTCACCGATCCTGGTCCCGGCGTCCGGGAACCAGGGCTCCAGCCGGTGAGCGCCCCAGGTCTTCTCGTGGAAGCTGGCGGCCAGTTGGTGCGGAGACGGCGTCATTCGGCCAGGTCCTCGGCATACTGCTTGAGCCGGTCCAGGCCCCGCTCCAGGCTGCGCCGGCTGACGGCGAACGTGAGCCGCACGTATCCGGGGGCGCCGAATGCCTCTCCGGGGACGGCGGCGACCCGGTAGCGGTCGAGCAACCTCTCGGCGAACTCCACGTCGTCCCGGACCCCCTTGCGCCCCAGCGCGCGGCGGACGTTGGGAAGCAGGTAGAAGGCGCCCTGGGGTTCGTGGCAGGAGATGCCCGGCATGCCGCGGAGCCGCCCCAGCGCGTAGTCGCGCCGCTGGCGGTACTCGGCGAGCATATCGGAGCGGAAGTCCTGCGGCCCGCGGAGCGCCTCCACCGCGGCCTTCTGAGCGATGGAGTTAGGGTTGCTCGTGGACTGGCTCTGCAGCCGGGCGACCGCCGATGCCACCAGCGGAGGGGCCAGCACAAAGCCGATCCGCCAGCCCGTCATGGCGTAGGTCTTGGAGAGAGATCCGATGACTATGACCGTGCTGCGCGCGCCCGGAATGGAAGCCGCCGAGAAGGGGAGCGTGTCGTAGACCAGATACGGGTAGCACTCGTCGGTGATCAGCCAGATTCCCCGCCTGGAGGTCAGCCGGTAGATGCGCCGCCATTCTTCCGGGGATATGACCGCTCCGGTCGGGTTGCAGGGTGAGTTGACGATGACGGCGCGGGTCCTGGCTGAGAGGTGCTGCTCGATCAGTCCGGCGCTGATTCTGAACTGGTCGCTCTCGCCTGTGCGGGCCAGCACGCTTGTGCCGCCGCAGTAGGCGATGATGTCGGTGTAGGTGATCCAATACGGCGCCGGGACGACCACCTCGTCGCCGGGGTCCACCAGCGACTGAAGCACGTTGAACAGCGCGTGCTTTCCGCCCGCCGAGATCGTGCACTCCGAAGGCGTGTAACTGGTGCCGAAGTCGGCGGCGTGCCGCTCGCAGACGGCCTCCTTGAGCTCCGGGGCGCCGCCGGCGGCGGTGTAGCGGGTGAAGTTCTCCTCGATGGCGCGGATGCCGGCGCGCTTGACGTTGGGGGGCGTCGGGAAATCCGGCTCGCCGGGGCCCAGGTCCACGACGTCCGCGCCCCGCGCCCGGAGTTTGGCGGCGTTGGCGGCGGCTTGCATGGTGGCGGACTCGCCGATCCGCGAAATGCGCTGGCTGAGGCGCGTGGTGGCCTGCATGGACGCTAGCCACCCCTCGCAACCAGGCTCTTGAGCCTCTCCTCCACCACGGGCGGAACCAGGCCGGAGATATTGCCGCCCAGGGCGATCACCTGTTTCACCAGCCGCGAGCTAAGGAAGGAGTACGCCTCGCCGGACATAAGAAACACCGTCTCCAGCCCCGGCGAGAGCCGGCTGTTCATCAGCGCCATCTGCAACTCGTACTCGTAGTCGGAGATGGCGCGGATGCCGCGCAGCAGCACGCCGGCGCGCTTCTGGGCCGCGTAGTCGACCAGCAGCCCGCGGAAGGAGTCCACTTCGACGTTGGGGAACTGCCGCGTCACTTGGCGCAGCAGCCCCCGGCGCTCCTCGACCGTGAACAGCGGGGGATCCTTGGCGGCATTGTCCAGCACGGCCACGATCAGTTTGTCGAACAGGCGCGCGCCGCGCGCCACAAGGTCGAGATGGCCGTTGGTGATCGGGTCAAAGGACCCCGGGTAGACAGCGGTCACGATCTGAGTTTTCTCAACCAACTGCCATATTTTAGCAACTGAAGACAGCGGCCTGCCGTGCTGATAGGATCTAGAGTGTTATGGCCCCCATCCAGCTTGCCGCTCTGCTTGACTCGGGAGACGAGTCGATCTACGACATTCAAACCAAGGCCCCCGGGCCGCCCGGCGCCCTGCCACTGACGCCGGAGATCATGCGGGACTATGCCTCCGGGGATCTTTTCGGATGGACCATGGACGCCGCCATGGGCTGGGATCCCAGCCAACTCGGCAGCAAGGAGTTCCTGATACTGAGCACGCTCGGAGGCTTGCGCGCCCCGGACGGGACTCCCGTCGCCCTGGGGCTGCACAGCGGGCACTGGGAAGTGAACCTGCTGGTGGAGGCGGCGGCCAGGGAGCTGAAATCCCTGGGCGCCATCCCGTTCGCCACTTATTGCAGCGATCCCTGTGACGGCCGCACGCAGGGCACGCCGGGCATGTTCGAGAGCCTGGCGTTCCGCAACGACGCCGCCATAGTTCTGCGCAGGCAAATCCGGTCGCTTCCCACGCGCAGCGGAGTCATCGGCGTGGCGACCTGCGACAAGGGCCTGCCGGCGATGATGATGGCGCTGGCGGCCATGCACGATCTGCCCTGCGTGCTGGTGCCCGGAGGCGTGATGCTGCCGGCCGAGGACGGCTGGAACGCGGCCCAGGTTCAATCCATCGCCGCCCAGTATCTGCACGGTCAGCTCACGCTCGAGGAGGCCGCCTCCGCGGGATGCCATTCCTGCGCCACGCCCGGCGGGGGATGCCAGTTCCTGGGAACGGCCGCCACGGCGCAGGTTGTGGGCGAGGCGCTGGGGCTCGCGCTGACGCACGCCGCCCTGGCGCCCTCCGGGCATCCGGTGTGGACGGACATGGCGCGCCGCTCGGCCCGGGCGATCGTGAACATGGAACAGCGGGGCCTTCGCACCAGGGACATCCTGACCGACGCCGCCGTCCGCAACGCGCTGGTGACCCACGCCGCCTTCGGCGGATCCACGAACCTGATAATGCACATGGCGGGCGTGGCGCACGCCGCCGGACTGAAGCGGCCCACCCGCCGGGACTGGACGGAGGTGAACGCCAAGGTCCCGCGGCTGGTCGATGTGCTGCCCAACGGGCCGCGCAACCACCCCACCATCCAGTTGTTCCTGGCCGGAGGAGTGCCGGAGGTCATGCTGCACCTCAGGCAGGCGGGTTTGCTCGAGCTGGATGCGCTCACAGTCTCAGGCCAGACACTGGGCGCCATGCTCCAGTGGTGGGAGAAATCCGAGCGGCGCCAGCGGCTGCGCGCTCTGCTCCGGGAGCGGGACGGCGTCGACCCGGACGACGTAATCATGGACCCGGCGACGGCCCGCCGCCGGGGCCTGACCTCGACCGTGTGCTTCCCCACCGGGAACCTTGCGCCCGAAGGGTCGGTGATCAAGAGCACAGCCATTGATCCGAGCGTGGTGGATCCCGACGGAGTGTACCGGAAGCGCGGCCCGGCCCGGGTCTTCTTCACCGAGACGGCCGCCATCGCGGCCATCAAAAGCAGCGGGCCGGACCGCATCAAGCCGGGCGACGTGATGGTGCTGGCCGCGCGCGGCCCGATGGGCGCCGGCATGGAGGAGGTATTTCAGCTCACGGTCGCTTTACGGTATCTGGAATTCGGCAAGCACGTGTCGCTGATCACGGACGCGCGTTTCAGTGGGGTATCCACGGGCGCCTGCATCGGCCACGCCTCGCCCGAGGCTCTGGCCGGGGGCCCCATTGGAAAGGTGAGGGAAGGCGACACCATAGAGATCATCATCGACCGGAACCGGCTGGAGGGCTCGGTCAACCTGATCGGCGCGGGCGGCAGGACCTTCAGCCCCGAGGAGGGCGCGCGGGTGCTGGCCTCGCGCGAGCCGCACCCGGACCTGGTCCCGGACCCCAGACTGCCGGACGATACACGGCTGTGGGCGGCGCTTCAGGACGTGAGCGGCGGCTCCTGGGGCGGCGCCGTCTTCGACGCCGACACCATCCTTGAGGTCCTGGCCGCCGGCCGTAAGGCGCTGGGCAGGTAGAAACGGATTGGCTGAGCCCCAACGGCTCTCCAGACGGGCTGTGCGCGTCATTCACGATGAAGCGAACCAGTTGCCGCTGAGCGCCGCCAGCCTGTGGGAGATCGCGCTTAAGGCGCAGGCCGGCAAGCTCCGGCTTCCGGAGGAGGCGGGGTTCCTTCCTCACCGCGGCCAGCCCACGGCAGAGGAACTGCCGCATGCCGCGCTGCTGTCTGAGCGCTCCGAATACCGGTTCGACTTCCTCATCGACCCGCGGCGGCAGCAGCCAGTCTTGCTCCGGTGTGCAGCAAATGTACTTGCCAGTTATTGTCTGAAGCGTCACCCATCCCTGTTTGGGTGCCCTGCCCCGGCGACTTCTCACGCACACTCTGTGGGAGCCGCCCGCGTTCTGGAACTGGTCCGCCTGCCCGCACACCACCGTGATCCTTTCGACCGGCTGCTGATGGCCCGGTGTCAGGTCGAGAAACTGGTTATCCTGACGGCGGACGCCGCGATACGGCGCTACGCCGTCAGAACGATCTGGTGAGACCGGCGCGGGACCAGGTTTCACGCGCCTGTTCATGTACGATAAAGACTGACCCACACATGCCATTGAAAGACGTCGAGCTGAAGAAGACCGTCAATCTGCCGAGGACTGACTTCCCCATGAAGGCGAACCTCCCGCAGACGGAGCCCAGGATACTGGCCCGCTGGGAGGAGATGGACCTTTACCGCATGATCCGCCAGGCCCGCGCCGGACGCCCCTCCTGGGTACTGCACGACGGGCCGCCGTACGCCAACGGCAACATCCACCTCGGTACGGCGTTCAACAAGATCCTGAAGGACTTCATCGTCAAGAGCCGCACCATGGCGGGGTTCGATTCACCGTACGTCCCCGGCTGGGACTGCCACGGGCTGCCCATCGAGAACAAGGTGGACGCCGAGCTCGGCCCGCGCAAGGCGCAGATGACGGCGGCCGAAATCCGGGGCGAATGCCGGAAGTACGCACAGAAGTTCGTCGAGATCCACCGGCGCGAATTCAAGCGGCTGGGCGTCTTCGGAGATTGGGAACGCCCCTATCTCACCATGAGCGCCGGCTACGAAGCGGTCATCGCCGGGGCTTTCGTGGATTTCCTCGACAAGGGGTACGTCTACAAGGGCTTGAGGCCCGTGCACTGGTGCATGCGCGACCGCACGGCCCTGGCAGAAGCCGAGGTCGAATACGAGCACCACTCCAGTCCCTCGATCTGGGTGAGGTTCCGGCTGGCCTCCGACCCCGCCGGCATCCATCCGTCGCTCAAGGCGCGCAGCGTTTGGGGTGTCATCTGGACCACCACACCCTGGACCATCCCCGCCAACATGGCGATCGCCTTCCACCCCGCCTACGAGTACGTGGCGGTCGCCGAGCGGGACGATGTCTACATCATCGCGCGGGACCTGTGGAAGACGACCGCGGAGAAGTGCGGCTGGCCAGAAACCAAGGTTCTGGCGAGCTTCCCCGGCAGGGTGCTCGAAGGCGCCGTGTTCCGGCATCCGTTCCTGGAGCGCGACTCGGCCGGAGTGCTGGCCGAGCACGTGACCCTGGACCAGGGCACGGGCGCCGTGCATACCGCGCCGGGCCACGGGCAGGAGGACTATTTCACCGCCCGGCAGTACGGCATCGCCACCTACTGTCCGGTGGACGCAGCAGGCTGCTTCTTCCACGCCGAAGGGGCCGCGGGGGTGCTGCCCGAGCAGATCATCGGCAAATCGGTGTGGGAGGCCAATCCAGTCGTGGTGGGCATCCTGCGGGAGCGCGGAGCGCTTCTGGCCGAGGGCCGGCTGGATCACAGCTACCCGCATTGCTGGCGCTGCCACAATCCGACGATCTTCCGCGCCACCGAGCAGTGGTTCATCGGCATGGCCGAGAACGGCCTCCGGGAGAAGGCCCTTGAGGCGATCAAGTCGGTGAAGTGGACGCCGGGCTGGGGCCTGGAGCGGATGTCCGGCATGGTGGGCAACCGTCCGGACTGGTGCATTTCCCGGCAGCGCGTGTGGGGCGTGCCCATCGTGGTGTTCTATTGCGAGGGCTGCGGCGAGCCGCTGACGGACCGCAAGCGCCTGGACCGCGTGGTAGGCCTGTTCCGCGAGCACACCGCCGACGTCTGGTACGACAGGACCGAGGCCGGGCTGCTGGATAAGGACGCCCGCTGCGGCAAGTGCGGCGGCGGGGCGTTCCGCAAGGGGACCGACATTCTCGACGTGTGGTTCGATTCAGGGTCGAGCCACCTCGGCGTGCTGAACCAGGCGTACGGGCTGCCCTGGCCCTGCGATCTCTACGTCGAGGGTCCGGATCAGCACCGGGGATGGTTCCAGAGCTCGCTGCTGGTCGGCGTGGGGCTCAAGGGCGGCTCGCCGTACCGGCAGTGCGCCACGCACGGCTGGACCCTGGACGGCGAAGGCCGCGCCATGAGCAAGTCGGTCGGCAATATCATCGAGCCGGACACCATCGTCAGGCAGTACGGCGCCGAGGTGCTGCGGCTGTGGGTGGCCTCACAGGAGTTCACCGAGGACGTGCGCATCTCGGAGACAATCCTGGCGAGACTCTCGGAAGCCTATCGCAAGCTGAGAAACACATTCCGCTATGCGCTCGGGAACCTCTGCGATTTCGATCCGGCCAGGGACGCCGTGCCGGCCGGCGAGATGCCGGAACTGGACCAGTGGGTCCTGATTCGCGCCGAAGGCCTGGTGCGAAACTGCCTCGCCTGGTACGAGGAGATGGCCTTCCACAAGGTCTATCACGCGGTTTACGATTTCGCCATTTCCGGCCTGAGCGCGCTCTACTTCGATGTGCTCAAGGACCGCCTGTACACGGCCGCGCCGGCGTCCCGGGCGCGCCGCAGCGCGCAGACCGTCCTTCACAGGCTGACTTACGCCCTGGTGCGGCTGCTGGCGCCCATCCTGAGTTTCACCACGGAAGAGGTCTGGGGGCACTTCTCCAGGCCCGCCGGCGAGGGGCCGAGCGTGCATCTGTCCGGGTTCCCCGACCCGGCGGAACTCACCAAGGGACTGACAGCCCAGCACCGCAAGCGCGCCCGGCAGTGGGACCGGCTGATGGAGGTGCGGGAGCACGTGCTCAAGAGCCTGGAGGCCGCGCGCCAGGAAAAGTACATCGGGGCGCCGCTCGAAGCCTGCGTTCACTTGAGGGCAGGCGCGGACCTGTACCCCCTGCTGGAGCAGTACGCCGCAGAGTTGCCCGGGCTGTTTATCGTTTCGCAGGTGGAGGTGACCCGGCAGGAGAACAAGGTCCTGTCGGTCCACGTGGCGCGGGCGGCCGGCGTCAAGTGCGAGCGCTGCTGGAAGTACACCGCCGATGTGGGGTCCGCCTCCGGTCTGCCCACCGTCTGCGCCGCCTGCGCGGCGGTGGTGGCGCAGGTGGCGGGAAACTAGATGAGCCGCCGCCTGCCCGCCTTCGCCCTGGCCGGCATGTGGTTCTGCCTGGACCGCGCCACCAAGCTGCTGGTCCAGGCCAGCGTTGGCCTCCACGACGTCCTGGTTGTGATCCCGGGCTTCTTTAACCTGGTCCACACCGAGAACCGCGGCATGGCGTTCAGCCTTCTGGCGGATTCCGAGAGCGAATGGCGGTCCTTTTTCCTCATCGGGCTGACCACCTTCGTGCTGGCCTTCGTGGCCAGTATCCTGTGGCAGTCGTCTCCGAAGGGCATGGCGGCCAGCCGCTGGTCGCGGACCGGGCTGTCGCTGGTGCTGGGAGGGGCGATGGGGAATCTCTACGACCGTGTGGTGCAAGGCGCCGTGACGGACTTCCTGGACTTCCACGCCGCCGGCTACCACTGGCCCGCTTTCAACGTGGCCGACATGGGCCTGACCGTGGGCGCGGCCCTGGTGGTGATGGACTTGTGGCGCAGCCGGCACAGGGAGGCCGCCTGAATGCATCCCAAGCTCATCCAAATCGGCGATTTCTTCGTCCCCACCTACGGGGTGCTGGTCACCACGGGGTTCATCGCCGCCCTGTGGCTGTCCGTGCGGCTGGCGGGCAGAACCGGCTTCGACAAGGAAGCCGTGCTGAACCTGGGCATTTACTGCGGCCTGGCTGGCATCCTGGGAGGGAAGGTCCTTTTCATCCTGGCCGACTTCGACTACTACCGGCGCAATCCCGGCGAGATTGTCTCGTTCTCGACGCTTCAGGCTGGAGGGATCTTTTACGGGGGATTGCTGGCGGCGCTGGCTACGGCGTTCATCTACATGCGGCGCAAGCAGCTGCCCGTGCTGGCGACGGCCGACGTGATCGCCCCGGGCCTCGCGCTCGGGCACGGCATCGGCAGATTGGGATGCTTCATGTCCGGCTGCTGCTGGGGCGTGGAGTGCCAGAGACCGTGGGCCGTGACCTTCACGGACCCCACGGCCGGCCAGATGTTCGGGACGCCGGTCGGCGTGCCGCTCCACCCGGCCCAGCTATATGAGGTGGCGGCCATGGCGCTGACCTTCGTGATCCTTTATGTCCGGTTCGGACGGCCGCACCGGCCCGGGAGCATCATCGGCCTCTACCTGGTGCTGTACGCCGGCGCCCGGTTCGTGATCGATTTTTTCCGCGCTGCGGAGCGGCCTGACCCGTTCGGCGGGCCGCTGAGCCTGGCGCAGTGGATCTCGGTGGGGCTGCTGATGCTCGGGGCTGCGGCGCTCACCCGCGGCTGGCGACAGAGGAGGGCCTGAGCCACGCCGGAATCCGGACCGCCGGCCTGGCAGACGCGGCGAGTCCCTCCCTGCTAAAGTGGGAGCGTTCCTTGCTTTCGAAGCTGGCAGTCGATCTCCTGCTTGTCTCGTCGGTCACCGCCATCGCGCTTATGGCCGCGGCCGCCGGAGTGTGGCTCGTCACAGCCAGGCGCGCCGGCGGCGCGCTGGTGCCCTTCGGCGCCGGCCTTCTGATAGGGATGGCGGCGTTCGGCGTGTGGCCCGAGGTTGCCGAGCAGTCCGGCTTCGGCCTCGGCCTGGGATTGGTGGCGGCGGGGTTCGGGCTGCTGTGGGCCGTTGACCGCTTTATACACCCGGTCTGCCCCTCGTGTTCCCCGACCCACGACCACGGCCATTGCGAGGTGGCACTGCACGGGTTCGCCCCCCCGCTGGTCCTGGCGGCGGCGCTGCACAGCCTCATGGACGGTCTGGCGGTGACCGCTTCCGGCAGCGAGAGCGGCGGGCTGGCTTGGGGCGTCTTCCTGGCTGTTGCGATCCACAAAGTGCCGGAGGGCCTGGCGTATGGGACGATCTTGCGTGCGTCGCTGCATTCGCGCCGGTCGGCGATGTGGTGGTGCGTCGCCACGCAGGCGCCGACGGTGCTGGGCGGGGTTCTGGAGTCGGCGTTTGCCGCCAACTTCGGCGAGGGCTGGCTGGTCTACCCACTGGGGCTGGCCGGAGGCAGTTTCCTTTTCCTGGGCTGGCACGCCGTTTACCACGAATTCAGGCGGCGCGGCCTCGGCCGCGCCTTCGGTCCCGCGCTGACGGGCGCGGCCGGCGCAGCCGTCCTCCAGGGCGGGCTGCACAGCCTCCTGCACTGAGCGCCTACGGCACCGGCGGGCGGCGCCGGTGCCAGCCGGTGCGCCGCTGGAACTCGACTCCCAGCGCCAGGATACTGTTCTCCGTGAAGGGCCTGCCCACCAGTTGAACGGCCAAAGGCAGCCCGCCGGCCAGACCACAGGGCAGCGAGAGAGCGGGGAGTCCCGCCAGGTTGCCTGCCGCGATAAGCCGGCGCAGGCCGCGCGCTTTGGGTGTGGCGGCGGGCTGGCCCGGCCGGTCCAGCCGTTCGGTCACCCCGGTGGCGGCCCCGAACCTGGCGGGCGACACCAGCACGTCAACATTGGCGAAGAGTTTCCTCAATTCAAGGCGGATGATGCCGCGGATGCGCATGGCTCTGAGGTAGTCCCTGGCCGGGATCTCGAGCCCCGCCTTGAGGCCGGCAATCTGCCGCTGATCAGCAAGCTGCTCGACCTCGCCGCTGCGGATCAGCGGCTCGAAGACCGACGATGCCTCGGCGGAAATAATGGTCGATGCGACGTCGGAGTAGGGCAGGTCCGGCAGTTCCGTCTCGATCATCCGCGCGCCCAGCCCGCGGATCACCTCCAGCGCCGCCTGGAACGCGGGGCGGGTGTCCGCCTCAGGGTATTCGGCGAAGTCCACCGGTGCGAACCCTATGCGAAGGTCTGTCAGCTTCCTGGCGAACTGCGGCGTGTAGTAGAAGCTCTTGCCTGCCGAGCCGGGGTCGTTGGAGTCGCCGCCGGAGATCGCCTGAAGCACGTGGCCGCAGTCCTCGGCCGAGCGGCACAGCGGGCCGATCTTGTCCATGGTCCAGGACAGCGCCATGGCGCCGTAGCGGCTGACCAGTCCGTAGGTGGGCCGCAGGCCAGTTACTCCGCAGTAGGCCGAGGGCGTCAGGATGGAGCCGGACGTCTCTGAGCCGAGAGCGAAGGGCGCCAGGCCGGCGGCCACGGCCGCCGCCGAGCCGCTCGAGGAGCCCCCCGACCAGCGCGACAGGTCCCAGGGGTTCAGCCCCGGCCCGGTGAGGGAGGCCGAGGGGTAGCGGTATCCCCCGCCGCCCGCCAGTTGCACCATGGCGAGTTTGCCGATCAGGACCGCGCCGGCCCGGTCCAGCTTTCGCACCACCGTAGCGTCGTAGGTGAAGCGCTGGTGCATGAACGGCCGGGCGCCCCAAGTGGTGGGTTTGATGGCCACGCTGAGCAGGTCCTTGATGGCGCACGGAACCCCCTGCAAAGGGCCTCGCAGGCGGCCGCGCCGGATATCGCCATCCACCTCGCGCGCCTTGCGTAAGGCGGTGTCACGCAGAGACAGCGCCAGAGCGTTCAGGCGCGGTCCCGACTTCTCCAGCCTGTCGCAGAACGCCCGGGCCAGTTCCTCGGCGGAGAACTCGCGCGCACGGAGCCTGGCGTTGAGCTCGGTGAGGGTCGCGAAAAAGACGTCATCGCTGAAGGTCGCCATGGGCACTCAGGGCTTGAACACGAAAGCGGGTTCCGCCTCCGCCGGCAGCTTGAATTCCTCCAGACGCGCGGCTGCCTTGCGGAGTTCTCCCGCAACCTCGACCAGGAGATCCTCCGCGGGCCGGCCCGTTGGCGTGACCTGTGCGTTAGCGGCCGCCGAGGCGCCCAGCGCCACGGCCAACTCCCTGCGGGTGATCTTGATCTGCGTCATGCGGTCATTATAGACCGGTGAGAGCAGGCCGCAAGAAAAACCGGGTGACTTGGGACCGGAACTGCTGTATAGTCACCCTGAAGGGAAGTGACGGAGAGATGTTGACCGATCAGAACCTGACAGCCGTGCTTCTGGTGATTGCCGGAGCCCTTTTGGTGCTCTACCTGTTACGCCGCCGGAAGAGAAAGAACCTCGGCAAGTAGCCGCCCGGGCGCGGGGCTGGCTGCCGTCCGGCAGGCGGCTCGCTGCGTGCTATCATGAAAGTTCCTGCAAATCCAACAGGTTAGGGCGAGGAGCGACCTCTTTGGACTCCAGACGCAGCTTCATCGGGCGCGTGGCCACCGGGCTGGCCGGGACGATTGCCGCACCCTCCGGCGTGCTGGGCGCCGGAGACCGTGTGCGGATTGGGATCGTTGGAGCGGGCGAGCGCGGCACGCAACTGGCGCGGGATGCGCTGGCGTGCGGGAACTCGGAGGTGACCGCGTGGGCCGATGTCTATCAGCGGCGGCTGGAGTCGGTTGCGGGTGTGGCCCCCGGCGGCGGCTTTTACCGCGACTACCAGGCTCTTCTTGGGAGCCGTGACGTCGATGCCGTGGTGATAGCCACGC
>JBBITL010000078.1:6064-19753 GCA_037440765.1 Solibacteraceae bacterium | reverse complement strand
TGCGCTTGTCCCCTGACGTGAGACAACCAGTCAAGACATTGTTGACCGTTCGATGGATGATCCTCGACCGGCAAGACAACTGTACCGCATGCTGGAAGCCGGCTGGTGAAGCGGAGGCGGTCCCTGCTGGAGAGCAAAGCGCCGGGGAATAGCCAGCCGGAAACTCATCCAAACGATGAGTGGGGGCGCGGCCGGAACCGACTGCGCCTCCATCGGATGGATAGTTGTGTCATGTCCTGCGGGGACACAATCGACGATGAAAATAGGATTGTGCTGGGTGCGCTGAGCTCTCAGCGGCCGTGATGCGGACGAGGTCGAGAGATCTTGGTGCTGCGAGCCCGATTAATGGTCTCCCTCGAACCAGTCGCAACGCCGGCGTGAGGCTATTTTCGAGGGAGTTCTCCCGATGCCTGAGAAGACTCATAAACCAAGACGCCGCCGAGCGGCCTCCTCCTTGCGCTTGGCCGCCAAGTGGGCCTCGAACTCCACCGGTGGCACATAGCCCACCGCGGAGTGCAGCCGATTCCGGTTATAGACTTGCTCGGGAAACTGCCGGATCCAAACACGCGCCTCGGCTCGCTGCAAAATGAGTCTTAACTGGGTGTCTCAGTTTTGGGGACAAGTCCAGTTATCGTCGGGACGCCGGTCTGCTTCAGCAACATGAGCTCGCTCTGCAAGGCGTTCCTGGATCGCTGGATGGCGTTCCGGGGAACCTTCGCTTCACGCAACAAGGTGGGTTTGGCCACGGCCAGGAGTCTGGGCGGGCGAGTCGGTGAGCTCGCGCTCTTGCTCCGAAAGGTGGGCGCCTGACCGGGGGCCTCGAGAAGTGGGTGTCGAGTTCTCTCTGAACTGCGTATTCGAGGTACACGTAACATGAAGATTCAAATCGCGGGGCCCGGGTGCGTGAACTGCAAGACCACGGAGCAGCGGGTCTCTAATGGCTGGGCGGAGCTCAACCTGGCCGCCGACATATCGAAGATGTCCAACTACAACGAGATTGCCAAGCTCGTCCTACACGCTGGTGCAGGTGTCGGTGAACGACCTCATCATGCTCGTGCTGTTCGCTCCCATCGCGCGGCTTCTGGTGAGCGGAGCCGCGTCGCTGTCAGTACCGTTCCTGGTCCTGCTGTATTCCGTGATCACGTTCATCGTGATCCCGCTTACGGCGGGCGCCATCCTGCGTCGCCGGCTGATCCGCGGGCACGGCAAGGAGTGGTTTGAGAAGAGCCTGCTGCCCCGGCTGGCGCCGATTACGATGGGCGCGCTGCTGGCGACCCTGGTCTTCATCTTCGCCTTTCAGGCCGAGAGCATCACCGCAAAGTTCTTCCACGCGGTGCTGACCGCGGCTCCGATCCTCATCCAGGTCTACTTCAACTCCTCGCTGGCCTATGGACTCATGCGGCTGTTCCGGGTGGAATACGCGGTGGCGGCTCCCGGCGCGCTAATCGGGGCCAGCAACTTCTTCGAGCTGGCGGTAGCCACTGCAATCGCACTGTTAGGCCCCGGGCCGGGCGCTGCCCTGGCGACCGTGGCAGGAGTGCTTGTGGAGGTGCCCGTGATGCTCTCGGTATGCGCCGCCTGCAACCGGACGCGGCACCGGTTCGCCGCCGCTGACGGCACCGTCAAGGGGAGTTTCTCTGCTACCTTGGACGCATGAGGACAGTGTTAATGCTGGTCCTTGGCGTTTCCCTTATGAGCGGGCAGCAGATCGAGGTCCGCTCCCACACGCTCGCCAACGGGATGAAGATCCTGATCCATGAGGACCACGACATCCCGAACGTGGCCATGTACTTCTTCTTCCGCGTCGGCAGCCGCAACGAGCGGCCCGGCGTTACCGGCATCTCTCACTTCTTCGAGCACATGATGTTCAACGGCGCCAGGAAGTACGGCCCCAAACAGTTCGATATCCAGATGGAGAAAAACGGGGGAAGCAACAACGCCTACACCTCCCGCGATGTGACGGTGTACACGGACTGGTTCCCGCGCGCGGCTCTGGAACTGATGATGGACATGGAGTCGGACCGCATCCGCGACCTGTCGTTCGACCCCAAGATCATCGAAAGCGAGCGCGGCGTGGTGGCGAGCGAACGCCGGCTGTCGGTGGACAACAACCCCGCCGGGGCGCTCACCGAACAGTTGAACGCCGCTGCCTACACCGCCCACCCCTACGGCTGGCCGGTAATCGGCTGGGCCTCGGACATAGAGGCCTGGACCATGGACGACCTCAAGGCCCACTACCGCATGGGCTACGCGCCGAACAACTGCGTGGTGGTGGTGGCGGGAGATGTGACACCGGACGAGGTCATGGCCCTGGCCAGGAAGTACCTGGAGCCGATCCCGCGCCAGGAGCCACCTCCGCCGGTGCGCACCAGGGAGCCGGAGCAGCAGGGGGAAAGGCGCGTGGTGCTGCGCAGGGCGGCGCAGCTTCCCCTGCTGATGATCAGCTTCCACGTCCCGGCCACCAGCCACGCGGACACCAACGCCCTGGAGGTGCTGGGAGCGATCCTGACCCAGGGCCGCAGTTCCAGGCTGTACCGGAGGCTGGTCGATAGCGACCAGCTTGTCCTCAATGTCGGTCACAGTCTTGCAAGCTCGCTGGACCCCGGGCAGATGGTGTTCCGCATGCAGCCCCGGTCAGGGGTCGACCCCGCCGGAGTCGAGAAGGCGTTTTACGAAGAACTGGAGCGGGTCCGGGCGTCGGAGGTCTCCGCAGGGGAATTGCAGAAGGCCAGGAATCAACTGACCACTGACTTCTACCGGAGCCTGAAGACCATCGCCGGAAAAGCCAACCTGCTCGGCCGGTTCGAGGTGTTCCTCGGCGACCATCGAAAGCTGAACGCATATCCGTCAGAACTGGAGAAGGTCACGGCGGGGGACGTGCTCCGCGTGGCGCGCCGGTACCTGGACGGGAGGAACCGCACGGTTGCCACGCTGGAGCCCGAGAAACAGGAGGCCGCACAATGAAACCGGTGCTGCTGTTCGCATTCGCGCTGTTGTTGGCCTGCGGCGGCGCGGCCCAGGTGAAGCTGCCTCCCTACACGCGCCAGGTTCTTCCCAACGGCGCGGTGGTGCTGCTTATGCCGCGCCAGGAGCTGCCGCTGGTCACGCTGCGCGCGGTGTTGCGCGGCGGCGCCGAATCCGACCCTGCGTCTCAGGCGGGGCTGGCGTCCGTAACCGTTGAGCTGCTCCGCCGCGGCGCGGGCGGCCGCACCGCCGATGAGTTCTCCGAGGCGCTTGATTATCTGGGGGCCGCATGGCAGGCGTCGAGCGACGATCAGGCCACGCAGGTCGGAATCGAGTTCCTGGCCAAGGACCTGGACCAGGCGCTGGATCTGTTCGCGGACGCGCTGTTGCGGCCGGCCTTTCCCGACGCCGAGGTCAGCAAGGTCCTGGCGCAGCGGATCGACGCGTCCAAGGCCTCCAAGGACAACCCCGCCTCGGCGATCGGGCAGTACTTCCGCCCGTTCTTTTTCGGCGCAGCGCATCCGTACGGACGCGTCCCGTCCGGAGACGAGCTCACGCTGGCCCGCATGGAGCGCAGCCACATCACCGGCTATCATAAGCGCATCTACACGGGCCGGAACCTGGTGCTGATCGCGGTGGGACGCTTCGACCGGGAGGCGATGGCCCGCAAGCTGGCCGGGGCTTTCGGTTCCCTACCCGCCGGCAGCGCCTACGCCTGGGTTCAGGATGCGGCGCCGAAGCGGGGCTCCGAAGCCAGGCTGCTGCTGGTGGACAAGCCCGACGCCACACAGACCTACTTCCAGATCGCCCAGCCCGGCATACACCGCACGCATCCGGACCGCGTTCCCCTGTGGCTGGTTAACACGCTGTTCGGAGGCCGCTTCACGTCGATGCTGAACGACGAGTTGCGGGTCAACAGCGGCCTTACCTACGGCGCAACCTGCCGGCTGGAGCAGAACCGGCTGACCGGCGGGATTGTGATATCCACCTACACACGGACGGACGCGACCGGGAAGGCCATCGACATGGCGCTCGGCCTGCTCAAGCGGCTTGGCGAGCAGGGCGTCACGGCGGAACAACTGGCCTCGGCCAAGGCCTACGTAAAAGGCCAGTACCCGACACAGCGGCTGGAGACTTCCGACCAGCTGGCCGAGGCGCTGCGCGAGTTGGAGATCTTCGGCCTGGACCGGTCCGAGGTGGACGAGCTCTTCGGGAGGATCGACGCCGTGACGCTGGCGGCGGCCAACGCCGCGGCGAAAGAGCACTACCAGACGGCCGGCCTCACATTCGTGCTGGTGGGGAACGCCTCAGCCATCCGGACGGCAGCCGCCAGGTACGCGCCGCGGATCCGCGAGATCGCCATCACCAGGCCGGGCTTCACTGCCCAGTGAGTGTGCCGCCGGCGCCCGGTATGATAGAAGTAGACTCGAATGGCCTCAGCCTTGGGTGAGGTTCCTCGCCCCGGAATTCTAGCGTGGGTTTTGCCTGCTGTTGGGTACGGTGTCTCCGCCGCGGCCCTGGTTTGGGTGTACTGGGGGTTCGACTGGCGGGACGACCTGCCGAAGCTGGGCGCCATCCATTGGGGGTGGGTAGCGTTCGCTATCGTCTCCGAAGTGGGCGCGTACTTCATAGGGGGGTGGCGCTGGAGCATGTTGCTCAGCCCCGTCGCGCCGGCCAAGATGCTTCGCTCCACTCAGGCGATCTTCGTCGGCCTGTTTGCGAATTCGGTCTTTCCGTTCCGCATCGGCGAGCTGGTGCGCACGTATTTGCAGGCGCGCTGGCTCGATATTCCGTACTCCGTGTGCCTCGCCTCGGTGACCGTGGAGCGCGTCGTGGACGGAGTATTGCTCGTGCTGGGTTTCTATCTGGTGACGCTCTTCGTGCCCGTGCCGGATTACTTGCAGGACGGCAGCCTGGCGCTGGCGGTCGTACTCGGCGTTCTTGCCGTGCTGCTGGCGGCGGCGATGCTCCACAAGCATCACGCCCATGCGGCGGTGGCCCGGAGCCGATGGGCGGCGACGCTCTGGCACGTTGTGGAAGGGCTGCACCAAATGGGCAATTCCCGGTCGTTCCCGGGCGCCGTTGCGGCCAGCGTGCTGTACCTGGCGGCGCAGCCTCTGCCGGTCTACGCGCTGGCGCGCGGTCTGGGACTCGACCTCACGCTGGGCGCACTGGTTGTGGTTCTTATGATTCAGCGGATGGGGACTGTGTTGCCGCAGGCGCCAAGCAACGTGGGAGGATTCCAGTTCTTCACGGTCGTGGGCTTGCAGCTCTTCCAGGTCGAAAAGGGAGCGGCGGCCGGCTTCGCCACGCTGCTCTTTCTGGTGGTGACCGTGCCGCTGGTGGCGGGAGGCGCCGTGGCAGTCGCCATGACCGGCATCCGGATCCGGGAACTCCAGCATCATGCCCGCCAGGGCTTCCGGCCCGGCGTATAATCCTGCCTTGGAGAAACACGTGGAACTTCGTGACCTGCCGAGCGTGGATCAGGTTCTCAGCCGTCTGGCGCCCTCGCTGGCCCGGTTCCCGAGAGAGCTGGTGGCCGGGGAAGTGCGGCGGGTGCTGGAAGACATGCGCGCCGGACTGCGATCGGGCGCTGCCGCGGAGGACGCCTCGGCGGAGGATCGGGTCGCCCGCTCGCTCGAGGCCATCGCGCGGCCGAGCCTGCGGCGCGTGATCAACGCCACGGGAGTGATCCTGCACACCAACCTGGGCCGGGCGCCGCTCGCGGCGCGCCCGCCCATTCCGGCCTACTCGAACCTCGAGTTCGATCTGGAAGGGGGGCGGCGCGGCAAGCGTGATACGCACGTCGGCGGTTTGCTCCAGAGAATGCTCGGCGCGCCCGCTATCGCGGTCAATAACAACGCCGCGGCGGTGTTCCTGGCGCTGCACGAGCTGGCCGCAGGCCACGAGGTGCTGGTCAGCCGCGGCGAGCTGATCGAGATCGGAGACAGCTTCCGCATCCCCGACGTCATGGCCCGTTCGGGCGCCGTCGTGCGCGAGGTGGGCACGACCAACCGCACTCATCTGGAGGACTACCGCGCCGCGATTACTCCGCAAACGCGCCTCATTCTGCGCGTGCATCCCAGCAATTTCCGGATGAGCGGTTTCGCCTCCAGGCCGGAACTGGCGGAGCTAGTGGCCCTGGCCAGGGAGCGAGGCATACCGCTGTATGAGGACCTCGGCAGCGGCTGCCCGATCGACCTGGCCGCGTACGGGGTGGACGAGCCCTTGGCCGCGGACAGCCTGCGGGCGGGCGCGGACCTGGTGTCATTCAGCGGCGACAAGCTGCTCGGCGGGCCCCAGGCCGGCATAATCGCCGGGAGGCCCGAACTGGTGGCCCGCCTCCGCCGGAACCCCATGTTCCGCGCCTTCCGCCTGGACAAACTCGTCTTGCAGGCGCTGGAATCCACGCTGCGATTGCTGTTGCTCGGCCAGCATGCGCACATCCCCGTGCTGCGCATGATCACAATGCCGGCGGGCGAGGTTCGCGCCCGCGCCGAATCGCTCCTCAAGGGGCTGGCCGGTTTCGGCGCGGAGCTGGTCGCAGGGGAATCGGTGATCGGGGGCGGGTCGACTCCGGGGCAGTCGCTGCCGACCTGGCTGGTTGCGCTGGCTTCCGCGGCTCCAGAGAAGCTCGAACGAAGGCTCAGAGCCTCGGACCCGCCCGTGGTGGCGCGCATCGAAAAGGACCGTGTGCTGTTGGATCTGCGGACGGTCCAGCCGGAGGAAGAAGCGGAACTCCTGAGGGCTCTTCAGGCCCTTTCCTGATAGGTTCCTTCGGACGTGTTCACTCGGATCTTCTCGCCCTGGCTGATGAACGGCGGGACCTGGACGACCAGGCCTGTCTCCAACCTGGCCGGCTTGGTGACGTTGGAGACGGTGGCGCCTTTCAAGCTGGGTTCGGTTTCCACCACGGTCATGTCCACCGTGGCCGGCAACTCGACGCTGATGGGCTTGCCCTCGTAGAACTCCACGTTCACTTTCAACTGCGGAACCAGGTACTGCACTCCGTCGCCCAGTATGTCCCTGGTCAGGTGCATCTGCTCGAAGTTGCCGGTGTTCATGAAGTAGTAGTACTCGCCGTCGTCGTACAGATACTCCATCTCATGTTCGTCGAGCACGGCGCGCTCGACGCGGTCCTCGGAAGAGAACCGGTGCTCGATCATGGAGCCGCTGCGGAGGCTCCTCATCTTGGCTTGAACAAAACCCCGGAGGTTGCCGGGAGTGCGGTGGAAAACGCTGAAAATGGCGAACAACTCGTTGTTGAACTTGATCACCATTCCAGGGCGCATTTGCGTGGCGGAAACCATGAGTTTTCAGTTTAGCAGAGGGCCCCGGTGGGGCGTGCTGCAAGGCTGGAAGTCCACCGGCAAGGCACCGGCTGCGTGAAATCGGCCTGCATGTGGGGCGATCGCGGCGCAGCCGACCTACCAGAAGCCGCCTGTCAGCGCAGCGGGCAGCGCTGGCCCGGAGTTTCCTCAGAGGTTCTCGGGCAGGGCCCTGCGGGCGGGGTGTTCGCCTGGCCCGCCGTGAAGCGCCTGGAAGGTGCTGAGCAGCTTGTCGAGGCGGTCTTCGCGTGCCTGCACCGCGCTGTTCAGCCCGCGGATGACCCCGGCTTGCAGCTCCAGGCGCTTCTCGATCGCCTGCTGGGCGTCTTGCAGCGCGTGCGCCGCGGCGTTGGCGATGTTGGCGGTATCCTCCAGCTTGTCAGTTCTTGCAGACAGTTCCTGAAGCGACTTGGTGAGCGAGTCGATCCTGCCAGTGGCCTCGGCGAGCTCAGACATGAGCACCTCCAGGTCCTTCGTCACCCGGGCGAAGGAGTCCAGGGCGCCATCCAGCTTGCGGCGCTCATCCGAGATGGGCGCTTGCAGGTCTCGGACCGTGTTGGCTAGCACCTCCCGGAAGCCGCGCGTGAACTGATCGGCGAACTGCTGGAGCTCGGGCGGCACGGCCCCGCCGACGCTCTCCGCAGGCGGCGCCTCCGCGACGGCTACGGCGGGAGGAGGGGGCGGCCGCCGCTCCAGCGGCAAGGCGGCAGCAGGCGCGGCCGTAGGAGGATCCTCCAGACCGGTCATTGGCCGGTGGCTGTCAGCCTTAACCGGCATCGGCCCGAGCACGTTCTGCAAACGGTTGAGTGTGAGCTTTCTTTCGGGCTGTTGCTCAAAGTCTTTCTGTTCAAAGATGCTTAGCATCTGTGTCACCCGCCTGTCTTGACTGGCGCGGCTCCTCTCGACAGCGAGTGTAGTATATTCGTTGCTGGTCAACAAGATTCCAAATGGGTAGCGCACCCATGTTAACCATGGTTAACATGCTGGAGAACAAATGACACAGCAACAAGCTTCCTCCGGCGGCATGTCCGAAGCCGGGCGCATCGCCGGCATTTTCTGGGAACCGAAGCCGGTTTTCCAGGACCTCGCCGCACGGCCCCGCTTCTGGGCGCCGCTGATCCTCCTCACCCTCCTTTCGGTGGTCTACATGGTTTCCTATTCCCGGGTCGTGGGGATGGAGACAATGATCCGCCGACAATTGGACTCAAACGCGCAAATCCAGCAGTTGTCCGCCGAGCAGCGGGAGAGGGCCGTCCAGCAGGCCATGACCTTCACGGCGCCCGTCATCTACGTGGCGGCGACCGTCGGCTTGGCGGTAGCCAGCCTGATCATCGCCGGGGTCCTGCTGGGAATGATGAACGTCCTGGGGGGGGCCGGGCTGAAGTACAAGCAGGCCTTCAGCATCACGGTGTATTCCTTTCTCCCCTCGGCCCTGACCACCATCCTGGCGATGGTGGTCATGTTCTTAAAGAACCCGGAGGACTTCGATCTTCAGAACCCGCTGCCGCTGAACCTGGGGGCGTTTTTCAGCTCTCCGGAAATCGGGGCGGGGGTGAAGGCGCTGGCCAGGTCAGTAGACCTGTTCGCGATCTGGATCATTTTGCTGATGGCCCTGGGCTTCTCAACCGCCGCGGGCAGACGGCTGTCGTTCACCAAGGCGCTCGTGCTGATCATCATTCCATGGGCGGTGTGGGTGCTGGCACAGGCCGGGCTGGCGGGATTGCAGGGCTAGATCCGGTGGAAGCCCCGCAGGATGTCGCGGGTCGAGTAGCGTAGCGCGATTGGCCTGCCGTGCGGGCAGCTCATGGGGCAGTCGGTCGAGGCCAGCGCATCGAGCAGCCATTGCATCCTGGCCGGGTCCAGGCGGGTGTTGATCTTGATGGCGGCGTGGCAGGCGATGGAGGCCGCCACGGCCCGCCGGACATCGGCCACGGAGAGGCCGCGAAGTTCGCTGTCAGCCACATCCAGGATCTCTTGAACCAGCTTCTGGATATCCCCCGGGCTGACGCCGGCGGGAGCCGCCTTGACCGCGATGGTGCGGCGTCCGAAAGGCTCCGTCTCGAAGCCGGCGGCGTGGAGTTCTTCGGCAATCCGGGCGTACTCGATCTGCTGCGCCGCGGTGATCTCCAGCACCACGGGCAGCAGCAGCCGCTGGGTTTCGGCCCGGCCGGTGGCCATCTGTTTCAGGACCTTCTCAAACAGGATCCGCTCGTGGGCGACGTGCTGGTCGATGATCCAGAGGCCGTCCCTGGAGGCCGCTACGATGAAGCTCTCGTGGATCTGCCCTAGTGGCTGCAACTCTGCCAGGGCGTCCAGGCTGGCCGGCGCCTCCGCCCCGGCCTCCAGCGGGAACTCCCCGTGGGAATCCGGGACGCGCAGCCCCGCCGGGCGCGGGGATTTGAGCATGACGTCGGGCAGATCAGCGGGCGCGGGCTCGGACAGGCCGGGAGGCCTGTCCCACTGCTGGGCGCGCTGGCTGAACTCGGAAAACGGCAGGGTCGCGCCGGCTTGGGGTGTGCGGCCGATGGCAACTCCAGCCGGCGGCGGGAGAGCCGAAACGGGCCTGGACTCCATCAGCAACTCCCGGATGGAGTCCCGCACGAAGTCGTGCACAAACGACCCGTGCCGGAACCGGACCTCGGTCTTCGAGGGATGGACGTTCACGTCCACGTCCTCAAAATCGCACTCCAGGAACAGGAGGGCGAACGGATAGCAGGCCGGCGGCATCAGGTTGTGATAGGCCGAGGTGAGGGCGTGCATCAGCAGCCTGTCGCGGATCAGCCGGCCGTTCACGAACAGGAAGATGGAGTTGCGGTTGAGCTTCTGGTACTGCGGGCGCGAAACGAACCCGCACAACCGGAGCCGCCGGCTCGAGTCCGGCGCCGGCAGGCTCATCTCTCTTGTGCGGGGAGTCAGTTCCACGAGGTCTTCCAGAGTCCGGCTGCCGAAAACCTGGTAGACGCGGTCCCGCAGGCTGCCGGCCGGGGTCGCGTGAAGCAACTCGTTCGAGCCGTGGCGCAGCAGGAAGGTCTTGCCGGGGTGGGCGAGGCTGTAGTGGGTCACCAGCGAGGCGATGTGCGCCAGTTCGGTCTGCTCGCTTCGCAGGAACTTCTTGCGGGCCGGCACGTTGAAGAACAGGTCCCGCACGGTGACGGTGGTGCCGGCCGCCAGGGCCGCCTCATCGGCCTTGAGGAGCTTGCCGCCGGCCACCTCCACGCGCATGCCGGTGCTCTCTTCCGCCGTGCGCGTCTCCAGCACCAGGCGCGACACGGAGGCAATCGAGGGCAGGGCCTCTCCGCGAAAACCGAGCGTGGC
Source organism: Solibacteraceae bacterium (assembly GCA_037440765.1). Lineage (GTDB taxonomy): Bacteria > Acidobacteriota > Terriglobia > Bryobacterales > Bryobacteraceae > DTKY01. The sequence goes on along the minus strand of JBBITL010000078.1, from coordinate 9,146 downwards.
GATCCTGACCAGATCCTTGACGTCGGCCAGTTTGCTGGTGGCGTGGCGCTCGAAGGCCAGCAGGGCGTCGTCCCGCAGCATGCCGCTGCCGTCGTCGGCCAGGCGAATCAGCCGCCGCCCGCCGCTGTCGACGTCGATTCGCAGCTCGTTGGCGCCGGCGTCGAGGGAGTTTTCCAGGAGTTCTTTGACCACCGACGCCGGACGCTCGACCACCTCGCCCGCGGCGATCTTGTTGGCTACCTGGTCGGAGAGGACACGGATGCGCCCCATTGGAAGGCAAAAGGCGAAGGTGGCGTCGCTGCCAGACCTTCTGCCTTTTGACTAGCTCAGTATTGTATCACGATGCCGCGATCGTCGAGCAGCGTTCCGGTCACCCGGAGAAGCTGAAGCAGGTTGTTCCTGTACGTGATCGATTCGGTCACCACCGCGGCTTCACGCGAAGTCAGGCGCGTTTGCGAGTCCAGCACGAAGTACATCTGGATCACGCCCAGGTCGTACCTCTGCTTGTCCGCCTCCAGTTGCTTCTGGGCGAGGTCGCGCGCGATTATGGCCAGCTTGACGGACTCGCGGCTGGATTCAACGTTGGTGACGGCGTTCAGCACCTCGAGCCGCACGGCCTGTTCCCGGGCGCGGAGATTCAGCGCGCTCTCCTTTTTCCTCAACAGGTTGTCGGCCAGGCGCGCCTGGCCCGTCCGGTCACGCAGGGGGAGGTTCAAAGTCAGCCCCAAGGCGTAAGTTGTATTGTTGAATCCGAACACCTCGCTGAGGGCGTCGAACAGCCCTCCGGGGATCATCGTGGTGACCTGCTGGCTGCCCAGCCCGGTTCTCAGGAACTGGGTGCCGCCACGGCCGTTGGACCTATAACTGCCCGTCAGGTTCAACTGGGGCCGGAGCTGGTCGGCGGCCGACCGGATGTTGAGGTCACTGATCTCAAGTCCAATCCGGGAGGACTGCAAGTCGGGCCGTGTTGCGATAGCCTTCTCCACCAGGGCTTCCCGGTCCAGCGGCGTGCTGTCGGTCGGAGGGAGGACAGTCTCGGTGAGAAAAACCGGCATGCTCCGGTACCGCGGGTCGAGGTCCGCGCCGATTTGCCGCCTCAGCGCATCCTCAAGCTGTGCTAGCCGGAACCGCGCCTGGGACACCTCGATCTCGGCCGAAGCGTAATCCGCCTGAGGCTGGTAGGTCTCCAGTTGCGGTATCGCTCCCAGTTCGAGCTCACGCTGGCTCCTCTCCAGCGACTGCTTGCGCATGGCGAGCGATTCCTGCCGCACGCGAAGGCTTTCTCGCGCCCCGATCACGGCCCAGTAGGCCTGCTCGGCGGTCTGGATCAGCCCCATGACCGAATTGCGGACGCTCAGTTCACTGGTCCGCAGGTTCGCCCGGGCGATCGTGATGGGCAGCCGCGTCACGAAGGGGTCCCGCCCGCGCAGCAGAGGCTGGCTGAAACCAGCCGAAAAATTAGAGGTGAACGCCGGGTTGTATGTCGAGAATGCGCTGTTGGTTGAGCTCTTGGACCCGTTGAAGGCCATGTTGAACGACGTGCCGCTATCCAGCAACTGCTCGTAGGTAAAGCTCAGCGGCCCGAACGTCGTAGACTTGTTCACGGCGGCGCCGTCGAGCTGCGTCGCCGCCGGCGTCGCCGAGTGGTTGTAGGCCGCCGAGACCCGCAAGGTCGGGTCGAATCGCCCGAAGGCGCTGGTGATTGCGATTCGCGAACTCTCCACCGACAGCTTGGTGACGGAGACGTCGGTGTTGTTGGCCATCACCAGATCCAGAAACGACCGCAGGGAGAGTTCCAGCCGCCCATCCACGACATGGTCCTCCAGCCTGGCAGGGGGTTCAAGCCGCACACTTGTGGCGGGGGTGGAGAACTGCTTCCGGAAGTAGGACGGTCTAGGAAACGTGGGCGCCTCAACCTGGGCCAGAAGGCCGGAGGCGCAAACCAATGCCAATGCAGCAAACCGAGTTCTCATAGGAATCCTCACTACTCGTACCGGATCGCTTCGATGGGATCCAGCTTCGCGGCCTGCACGGCCGGGTAGATGCCGAACAGGAGTCCGATAAACACTGATACGGAAAAGGCGATCACGATCGACGCCGTGGTTACAACGGTTGACCAGCCCGCCGCCATAGCGATGACCTGGGAAAGCGTGAAGCCGAAGGCTATACCGATCAGCCCGCCGACGATCGAGATCAGAACCGCCTCGGTCAGGAACTGCCTCACGATGTCGGCCTGGCGGGCGCCGATGGCGCGCCGGATGCCGATCTCGCGCGTTCTCTCGAGCACGGTCGCCAGCATGATGTTCATGATGCCGATGCCGCCCACCAGCAGCGAGATGCCGGCGATGCAGATCATGACTATCTCAAAGATCATCTGCGTCTGGCGGCGCTGTTCGAGCAGGTCGGCGGGAACCACCACGGTGTAATCGCCCGCGTCCTTGTGCGTGGCGGCCAGGATAGCGTCCACCACCTTGGAGGTCTCGATCGAATCGACTCCCGGCGCCACCCTCAGGTAGATCCCGTCGATCTCGTCCCTGAGGAACGCCTGGCTGTCCTCGAAGCGCCGCATAACCGTGTTGAGCGGGGCTATGATGAGGTTGTTGCGGTTGGTGACCTCCAGCCCCTCCACCTCGGTGTCCGCGGCGGCCTGGTGCCCGAGCACCCCCTGGAGCCATTGGGTGTTGACTTTGACGTACTTGCCGACCGCGCGCTCGTAGCCGAGCAGGTTCACCTTGGCCGCCTCGCCCAGCACGCAGACCGGAGCCGAGGTCAGGTTGTCCTCATCGTTGATCCAGCGTCCTTCGATGACTTTCAGACTGTTGATCTCGAGAAAGCTCGGCAGCACGCCGATCAGTTGCGGCTGCTCCTGGCTGGTCTTGGGGAGAAGCTTGCTCGGCTTGAAGCGCTTGCGCGGCGTGGACGCCTCGATCCCCTGCACGTTGGCCACGATGGCCCGGTAGTCGCGGAACGTCAGACCGGGCGAAATGGCGCGGCGCGCCTGCAAGGTGTCACGGTCTGTGGCCTCCTTGGCCTCGACGATGATGTTGTTGACGCCGAGCAGATCGATAAAACTGATCATCTC
>JBBITL010000078.1:2366-6044 GCA_037440765.1 Solibacteraceae bacterium | reverse complement strand
GGGCGCCGGCCGTGATGGACAGCATGGCCACCACGGCGCCCACGCCGAAGATCATGCCAAGCATGGTGAGCAAGCTGCGCAGCTTGTGCACCATCAGGCTCGCAAGCCCCATGTAGAGCTCTGGCAAATAACCGCTTAGGCCGCTCATTCGTATCCTCTGCCGTCTCCGGAATTCAAACCCGACCTACTGACCAGCACCGGCGCCTGCGCCGCCCAAGGGACCAGCGCCGCCGCTCTGCTTGGCATCCTTCTTTTTCTTGGACGGCTCGATCGTCGGGTTCACCAGCGCCACCTCCTCGCCGGCCTTGAGACCGGAGGAGATCACCATTGTCGATTCACTCCGCTTGAGAAGCTCCACTGGCCGCTCTTCGAAACGGTCTTCCACCTTCACGAAGACCACCGGCTTGCCGCCGCGCTCAAACACGGCCTGGGCCGGGATATATGTTGCGTTGGGGATCTTCTCAATAATCACTTCCACGTCCGCCAGCAGGCCCGGACGCAATAGCACCTGCAAGCCGCTGTCCTGTTCGGGAGGAGGAGGCAGCTTGGCGTCCTCCAGTTCCTTCTGGGTGAACTGAGAGCCGCCGCCCCGCGCCGGGAAGCCCAGGCCGGGCATGCCGCCGGGAGACTCCCCGCCGCCGCGCTGGCCGCGGCCGGCGAACTGGCCACCCTCGGCGCCAGCGGCCTGGCTGCGGCCGCCTGAACGCTCCCCGGCCGCCCCACCCGCCGCCTGTCCGCCATCCGAGCCCGCTCCACCGCGCCGCGCACCGCCGGTCTGGCCCTGCTGGCCGCCCCTCGCCGCGGCCATTGCCGCTATGTCGATGCCTGCGGCCTGGGCCCGCGCGGCCAGGGCCGAGATGTCGATGCCCGCGGCCTGGGCCTGCGCAGCCATGGCGGCCATGTCAAAGCCGCCGGCCCGGGCTCCGCCCGCGCCCCCCGGAGGCCCCCCCGTGGCCGCCGCGTTCGACATGGCGGTGCGGTTCACCGGCCGGTTGCGGTTCCTCTCGGCGGTCGCCAGAATCTCGCGGATCTGTTCCGGGCGGGCGCCGACCGTAGTAAGCAGCTCCTTCATGTCCACCGAGAAAAGCACTTCGAACTTCTTGGCCGGGTCGCCGGAGAACACGTTGGCGCTGGCCGTGCCGCTCATGCTCTTGATCTTGCCGTGGATCTTTCTGCCGGCCAGAGCATCAAGCTGAATCACGGCCTCCTGGCCCTCAACCAGGTTCGCGCGGTCCAGTTCGCCGATCTTGGTGACCAGCTCCACTTCGGAGAGGTCCAGTATGTCGGCGACGGGCATGCCCGGCTGCACCTGATCCCCCTCGCGGATGTCCGGGACCTGCGCGCCGAACTGCCGCGATCCGCCGAACGTGTTCTGGCGGATCGCCACCAGGCCGCTCATGGTGGCCAGCACCTTGGTCTGCCGCAGGCGGCCCTGTTCGCGCGTCATCTCCACCATAGCCCGCTGACGGTTCTGCCGCAGGAGCGCCAACTGCGCCTTCGCCTGCTCCTGACGCGATTTCACGTCGCTCTCGGTCTGCGTCAGAGTGCGCTTGGCCTGCTCCAGGCTGAGGATGTTCTTGCGCTTGTCGATCTCCCCCAGCAGTTCGTTCCTCTGGACCTGGAGTCCGGCCCGGCGGACGGCGTACTGGGCCTGCAACAGCTCGACCTGGTCCTGATTGTTGCGAATGGCCAGTTCGGCCTCCTGCCGCTTGATGTTCTCGTCCAGGCTCTGCAGGTTGAGCTGCTGCTCCTCCAGCCTAGACAGGACCTCGGAATCGTCGAATTCCACGATCAGGTCCTTCTCGCGGGCGTAGGACCCCATCGCGGCAAGCCGCGTCGTCTGCACGGTTCCCATCAGGTTGGGCGCCGTGATCGCCTCCGACCGCAGGGCTCTAAGCTCGCCCCTCGAAAAGGCGCTGATGACGATCTCGCCATGGCGCACCAAGGCCACGGGGATCTCCTGCCGCCGCTCGGGCAGGTTGCGGACATAGCTGTATCCCCACCAGCCGGCGCCGGCCAGCACCAGCAGAATCATGACCCGGAACAGTAGTTTCTTCATCGCATGCCCAATCGCGGGGCGCAGCCTGGGCCCGCCCCTAAAGTCTCTTCTTCTTGACAGCCGCCGACGGGTCCACCAGAGCCACCATCTCGCCCTCCCGCACCCCCCCGGTGACCACGATGTCCTCTTCGTTGCGCAGCCCTACCTCAATCTGCCGCGGTGTGAACTGCTCGCCCTCCTGCACGAAGGCGCTGGGTTTGCCCATCTGGGTGAAGCTGGCCCGGATGGGAATCATCAGGACGTCGGGCAGGCTCTCGATCACTATGTCAACCGACGCGCTCATCCCCGGCCGCATCCGGCCATCCACGTTCTTGAGCGTGGCCCAGGCCGGGAACTGCTTGTCGGAGGAGGCTCCCGGCGGACCGCCGCCGCGGAAAACCAGCGCGGCGATGGGGCTGATCCAGGTAATCTCCGCGTCGAATTCCCTGTCCGGAATTGCATCAACGCGGACCTTGACCAACTGCCCGAGCCGGACCTTGCCGCGGTCCACTTCGTCCAGCTTGAGCTCCACGCGCATGGAACTGAGATCGGGTATCTCAGCGATGGGCGCGCCCGTCCAGACGCTATCGCCCTCGCGGAAGGGAGGATCGGACTGTCCGAAGTTCCCCCCTGAGCGGAAGTTCGACAGGATGTTCACGACCCCGTCCACCGGGGCGCGGAGCACCATCTGGTCCAGATAGCTCTGGGTCTTCTCCAGGTCCCGCTGCGCCCTCTCCTTCTGGACCCGCAGGCGCTGCAAGTCCGTCTGTTGGGAGACCTTGCGGACGTTAATGCGGGCCGCCACCAGATCGAGCGCGCCTTCGGCAACGTTCACCGTGATGCGATTCTTCTCGCCTTCGATCGCCGACAGGATCTCGGCCTTGCTCGCGTCAAGCTTGGCCCGCTCCAGGCTGAACTGGCTTGAAAGCAGCGTGAGGGCGTCGCCCTCGTCCGCCATCTTGTGCGAGGCCCTGGTTTGCACTTCCTGGCTGGCTACCGTCTGCACGCTGGTCTGGCGCTCCAGCAGCGTCTGCTCCTGCGTGGCGGCGTCAAACTCGACGAGAACGTCGCCCTTGCGGACGGCTTTGCCTGCGGGCGCCAGGGTGACGATCCGCAGGTTCGGCACCTGGGGCGCCTGGAGGACTATGGACCGCGTGCTGCGCACCTCGCCGCGCGTTTTCACCGCCAGAACGAACGGGCCCTTGCGCACGCGCTGGGTAGGCACTTCCACCACCGTGCGCACTCCGTAATAATAGGCGGCGTATCCCGCGCTGCCGAACAGGCCAAGCGCGAAAATCCACAGAACCGCCTTCTTCTTGCCGGACATCCCCTGCCGGCCGATTCTGATCTTTGGCTTTACGTCTTTCGACATGTGTTCCCTGCCTCGCCCGGACTACTGCTGCTTGTTGCCGGACTTGTCCACCGGCGGGCGGCTGGTAGCCACCACGTCACCTGCCCGCAGACCGGAGCGGACGGCCGCCGACAGATAGTTCTTCTTCCCCAGCTCGACGTCGCGCTTCGCCCAACCCTGCGGCTCGCGCACAAACACGTGAGGTTTCCCCGCCGCGCCGTCGGTGAAGATCGATTCCAGGGGCGCTACAACCCCGCCGCTTTCCACGTCCACGACCACATCGGCGCTG
>JBBITL010000078.1:0-2356 GCA_037440765.1 Solibacteraceae bacterium | reverse complement strand
TTCATGTGCCACTGATGCCGGGCAACACGTCGCCGGACAGCACGTCGCCGGACGCCGACAGATCCGGAATCACCCGCGGATCCCTCCTGAGAAGCCTCAGGGACACTGGCACCTCACTGACGTATTCGGCCCGGAACTGGCTGGCTCTGGGCATGGCGCCGATGCCGTATATCTCCGCCGGCAACTCCAGATCCGGATAAGCGTCGAAGCGGACGCGCGCCTTGGCTCCCACCCGGATCTTCTCCGCGTCCGACTGGTTGACGACGGCATTGACGATCATGGAGCCGAGGTCGACGATCTGCATGATCGGCTGCCCCGAGCCGACCTGGTCGCCGGCCTTGATCTGCGCCTGATCCGCGCTGCCCCGGCGCATGGTGGTCATGATAACGACGAGCCCGTCCATGGGCGCCCGCAGCAGCATCCTGTCGACGTTGGCCTCGATGCGCTTCAACTCCGCGAGCCCTTCGTCGCGCGAAAGCTGAGCAACCTTCCACTGGGCCTGGAGCGAGGTCTGCATCAGCGGCACCTCCCGCTGAGTCTGCTTGTAAATGGCCTCGGCTTCCTCCAGCGCCAGCCTGAAACGCTCCTGGTCGATCGCCGAGCGGACCGGCGAGGTCTTCAGATCCAGGCGCGCCCGGTCAACGTCGGCCACCGCCTCCTTCAGCGACAGGCTGTGGTCCTTCTCAAGCACCTCCAACTGGGCCCTCACGCTGGCCATGTTGGACTCGTTCTGATCGACCCTGGCGCGGAACTCGTCCAGGCGCTGCAACATCTCCTCACGGTCGAACTCCGCGACCACGTCGCCCTTCCTGACCGTCGCGCCGCTGGCCACCAGGGAAACCAGCGTCATCTGGGGACCCTGCTGTCCGCCGCGTCCAACGGCCATCATCGCAACGCCCCCCCCACCGCCGCCGCCACCGCCACCGCCACCACGCGCGCCCCGGGCTGTGGAGACGATCTCCCTGACCTCCGCAAGCGAACTGCCTCTGCCCCCGCGGCTCTGCGGGACCCTCAGAACGGCGTAGTTCTGGGCGGCCGTGCTCCCTGTCAGCCGGATAACTCTCTCCAGGGGTTCGGCCACCACCGTGGCTGTGGGCACAGTCAGCACGGGCGGCCCGCCCCCGGTGATGGGCTGCATCTGCGTGTTGTAAAGATACATGGCGCCCACTACGGCGACGCCCAGTATCACGCCCGCCACCCACCAGCGCCTCCGGGGTCGCTTGGGCAGGGGCGCTACCGGAAGGGGCTGCGGCCGGGCTGGCGCCGGTTCCGGGCGCGGCATTGGGGATGGTAGTCCGCTGGTCATAGGCAAAATCCGTCTGCCCTTTGTGGGCGAAATCGTCTCCCTGGTCCTAGTGTGCTCCCGATCCTCAGAAGCATTGACGACCCCCGCCAGCCGAAGGTTATCTCCTGCTGTTGGGAATTAGGCCAAAGATGCCGGCCCCGCGCCGAGCCTGGTCAGCCGCTCATGGAGGCCAGGAACTCGGCGTTGCTGCGGGTCTTGCCGAGCTTGTCGAGCAGGAGCTCCATGCATTCCACTTGTGACAACGGGCTCAACACCTTACGGAGAATCCAGACCCGGTTCAGCTCTTCCCTTGGCTGGAGGAGTTCCTCTTTGCGCGTCCCGCTCTTGTTGATGTCTATGGCGGGGAAGATGCGCTTGTCCACCAGCTTGCGGTCCAGGTGGATCTCCATGTTGCCGGTGCCCTTGAATTCCTCGAAGATGACGTCATCCATGCGGCTGCCGGTGTCTATCAGGGAAGTTGCCACGATGGTCAGCGAGCCGCCCTCTTCGATGTTGCGGGCCGCTCCGAAGAACCGCTTCGGCCGCTGGAGCGCGTTGGAGTCCACACCGCCGGAGAGCACCTTGCCCGAGGGGGGCACCACGGTGTTGTAGGCGCGTGCCAGACGCGTGATGGAGTCCAGCAGGATCACCACGTCGCGCCGGTGCTCCACCAGGCGCTTGGCCTTCTCGATCACCATCTCCGCCACCTGCACGTGACGGCTGGCGGGCTCGTCGAAGGTCGAGCTGATGACCTCGCCCTTCACTGACCGCTGCATGTCGGTGACCTCCTCGGGGCGCTCGTCGATCAGCAGCACGATCAGGTTGACGTCTGGATGATTGGCCGTGATGGAGTTGGCGATGCTCTGCAACAGCATGGTCTTGCCGGTGCGCGGCGGCGACACGATGAGGCCGCGCTGCCCCTTGCCCACCGGAGTGAGCAGGTCCATCACCCGCCCTGAGTAGTTGTCCTTGGCCGTCTCCATACGCAGCCGCTCGTTGGGGTACAGCGGCGTCAGGTTGTCGAAGAAGATCTTGTTGCGGGCCTCCTCGGGGGGCTCGAAGTTGATGGCG